>NZ_JALXBJ010000001.1 GCF_026991495.1 Thermococcus sp.
ACCAACGGGTTCCCTCTCGATTATCAGCTCCTCGCTTCCCTCCCTATCCCCCCTCTTGAATAACCGACTTAGAAGCCCCATCTTATCCTCCTCCCAGCTCCGAAACCCAGGAGACCACCTCCGTAGGGGATACCATGGCCTCGTCCACACCGTACCTCAGGGTCAGGTAGGACTTCTTAAGCTTGACCCTCATGTAGTCCCCCCTGCCTTCGAGGAGCAGTACCGAGGTGGCCATCTCCTCAAGGAGGGGCAACGGATCTATCTCCAGGTCCCTCAGCACCGGGATGTCCACGACGTAGATGTTGAACCTCTCGTTGGCCCCGAGGTTGGACGTTACCGCCTGTATGAGGGGGTACACCGAGTTGAAGCTCCCCTGAAACGCGAGGTACCTCTCGAGTCCAACGTTCAGGTACAGATGCCTCCCCCCATCCCTGAGCGCCCTTTCAAGCTTCCTCACGTAAACGCTGGGATCCTCGTTGGGGTCTATCCTCAGGATCGTGTTTCCAAGCTTCCGGGTTCCCCCAACTTTAATGATGTTTACGTCGTCCAGCTTCACGTTCAAGCCCATTATCTCAAGGTGTTTCATGTAAACTGGAAACGTGTCGAACATGTCCTCGACCGTGACCTTCAGCCCCTTTACCCTGGCGTACGTCAGGATTGTGTAGAGAGCTATCTCCATTCCCACGAAGGAGTCGTTCTCGACGAGGCTTACCCCTCCTGTTCTCAAGCTCTTCAACAGCTCCTTAAGACTGCTCGAATCAACGGTCGTTTTATTTCCGTTCAAGGAACTCACCTCCCACATCTACACTCATAACGGTCCCGAGGAGGGACAGCTTGGGGCTTTTTAGAACCTCAACGTTGACCCCGGTTGCGTAGGGAACGAGGTCTAAAACCGTTGTTGAGATCCTCTCAAGCTCGTGGAGAACCCTGAACGGGAGCGCCTTCATGGTTTCCCTGTTGGTGAGGTAGAAAGATCTCCTCCTTCTATCGCCAACGTGATCCTGGAGGAACAGGATTAGAGAGTAGGAATCCCGCGGGCTCCTCGCGTGCAGAAAGAGATGGTCGAGACCAAGGACGAGGTTTATGAAGTCCCCTCCTCCAAGTCCCCTGTAAAGCTCCTCCGCGGCCGTTCTATAGTTCTTTATATAAACCCGGGGATCGGGATGGAAGGGAATATGAGCCATGACGCGGCCGACCTCCTTTCTCCCCCCGGTTTTTATCACTGGAACGTCTCTAATCCCCAGCTCAACCCCGAGCTTCTCCAGGTGCGTCACGAGGACGTGGAGGGCGTCGAGGTTGTCGTCTATGACGAGCGTTTTCCCGACCGTTTTCGAGTACTCGACGAAGAACTTGAGCACGAACTCCGGCGTATACGAGGGCCTTGTTTCGAGGAGAACCGTCTCCCCAGGCAGTATGTTCTCGATGATATCGGCGGCCCGATCCCACTGCATGCTCTCCACCTTGGATAAGTTCGTACCTTTCAAATATAAACGTTTTGTTATGGCATTATTAGAAATTTTAACTTTAAGTTAAATTGGAGATACATAAAAGCATGAGAACAAAGTTATTGCATTCCAGTCGGGGGTTCAGATGACCGCGGGAACACCGGGAATCCGCGGGAAGGGCTGAACCTCAGCTATGTGCTTTGCCCCAACGACGTAGCGGACGAGCCTCTCAACGCCTATCCCAGCCCCCGCACTCGGTCTCAGCAAGCCGGCCTTCGCGACTTCGAGGTAGGGCCTGAAGGATTCTTCGCTCAGACCTGAGGAGCGTATCTTTGAGAGTATCCTCTCGTACTCCCACTCCCTCTCCCCGCCGCTTGAAACCTCACCGTAGCCCTCCGGCAGGTAGAGGTCGTAGTTCCTCCAGGTTCCGTCAACTTCTCTGTCGTAGAACTCCCTTGGGATCCCGGTTATCCAGAAGGGCTCTTCCAAAGCCCGGCTCGCTTTCTCCTCGCTCCCGAATTCCTCCCGAATCTCCTCGATAGTAAAGCGTCTGAAAGGTTTCCTTGCCCTTGGAAGCTCCCTCTCGAAGGCCTCCCAGAGAATTGGCCTGAGCTCTCGGAAGAGGCCGGTTATGAGATCCTCGATCAGCCCCATGATATCGTCCATACTCGACCCCGCCACCTCCATGTCGAGCTGGGTGAACTCGTAAGCATGCCTCCCATCATCTGCCTCCCTGCCCTCAAGCCTTATGTTAGGCGAGAGAACGAAGAGCCTGTCTATGCCCATCGCTATTGCCATCTGCTTGTGGAGTATCATGCTGTGCGTCAGTCTGAGCCTCCTGCCATAGGCCTCAACCTCAGGTGGCTTCAGTGCTTCCCCGGCGGCCGGGTCTGGCCAGAGCGGGTCGGTTATCGAGCTCAAGATCACTGGAAGAAGCCAGCGGAAGCCCCTCTTTGAGAGCTCGCCGGTAAGGTACGCTATGGCCTTTGTCTGGACACCCATAACGGGGTCTATTCTCCTGCCAACTACGCTGAGCGCGTTCACGGTGATCACCAAAGGCAATGATCATCCCACCTTTATGGCCTTTATGCGAAAAAATCTGTTATTTGTTTAAATTTTGATAAAATTTTCGGATTATAATTGAAAAAATGTCAAGAAGGATAGGGCCTTGCTTCCAAACCGTTATAACCTCCACCCGCCATTATATTCCGGTGATAGCATGGGAGTCTACGTCTTTACTTTTTTCTTTTGAAAGCCTCGTCCTTTAGGGCGGGGATGTAGTAAACCACCAGACAACCATTAAACAGTCGAAACCCTTTTAAGTTTTTGCAACTTAATAAGGCCTCGAAGAGGCCACTCAA
>NZ_JALXBJ010000002.1 GCF_026991495.1 Thermococcus sp.
TTGATACGGTGATGTCCATGGCAGAACCCCTCGTTAAGAAAGCCTATGAGGTAGAGAAGAAGGCAGCCTCCAGTTACACGGATGGGCTGAAAATGATAAAGGGGCAGGGTTTGAGGTATACGAAAGTCGAGGAGATCGTGGGAAGGATAGCCGTAGACACCATAATCCACAAGCATTTGATGGAGGCGATACTTGAGGCACAGAAGGAGTTTGAAAGCCTTTCCGAGGGACCCATTGAGGAGGTCAAGGAAGTGGAGCTGTCCCCCGAGCAGAAGGCGCTTGTGAAGCGCTTCGCCGAGATGCACCTTGAGATAGAGAAGGACATGATCAAGACGTACCAGGAGATGGCCGAGAAGATGACCCATCCACTCTTCAAGGGCATAGCCAAGGCCCTCGTTGAAAACGAGATGGAGCACCACAGGCTCCTCGGCGAGCTGATAGCAAAGTACAGGGAGTGAGCCTGCTCCTTCTTCCTTTTCTGTTTATTCCAAAAGAAAAGAGAATCGGGCTCACGGCCCCATGTGCATCATCTGACTGTACATGGCCCAGTCTAAGAGGAGCTCGTACTCGGCTTTAAGGTTGTAGTAGTGGCCCCACTCCATGTCGCTGAGGTAGCGCATGAGCCTCTTCTTCTCCTCTCCCTCAACCATCTTCTCAAGCTCCGCGTAGAACTTCGCCGCTATCTCCTCCGCCTTCATGGCCCACCTTATCAGGTCGATGACGTCCTCGACCCCCTTGAGCTCCCGGGCCACCGGCCTGAGCTCCGGCCCTATGTGCTCCTTTGGAAAAACGACCTCCTTTCCCGGGAACATGCTCTCGTGTATCCTCCTGAGCAGTTCCTCGTGCTTCTTCTCCTCCCCGGCGAGCCATTCGATCTTCTCCTTGAGCTCGCGTATGTCCACGTTTTCGGCGAGGCTCTCATAGAACTTCCTCGCGCCTATCTCAGCCTTCACTGCCATTCCAAGGAGCTCCTCAAGGGAGAAGTCCCTGATCCTTTCGAGGGGGAGCCCCTCCTCAACTTCGGGTGAGGTCATCCCAATCACCAGTGGGAGTAGGGCAAGGGGCTATTAACCTTTTTCGGTTGCCAGACCCAGACTGGTAGGGCTTTCTTCTCCTGCAGTCCTCTTGCCGGGGCGAGCCCAGGAAGGTTGAGCTCAAGGTCATAGCCGACGAGATGGTCGCAACTTCTGATCTATTTTTCCTCTAAAGGCACAGCGTTCCGTGGGTCGGTCGGGAACTAACGCTCTTTCCAGCTTAAACAGCCAAGAACGGAAGCAGATAGAGGGTGATGGCCACTGTGAGCTGGTTGGAGAAGTTGTCATCCGGGGGCAGGTTGAAGAACTCTGCCACGGTTCCCGCGAGGGAGCCAGCGAGGGCGGCAAAGGGGCCGAGGAGGGAGTAGATTATCAGGAAGCCGCTCACTAAGTAAGCTAAACTGCCTTCCACGCTCTTGCCGTTTGAAAACCTATGCCTCCCGAGGTTTTTGCCGACTATCGCCGCGAGCGCGTCTCCGACCGTTGCAACCGAAATCGATGCCACCGCTATCCTTGACGAGAAGAAGTAGACTATCACGAGGGACGCGAGGGTAAAGTAGATGTGGGCGGCAACGCCCTCCCTTTCATGCGGCCGCTCTATATCATGTATGTGGCGCTCGATTGCCTCGACGCTTGAAGCGACGTCGGGGTTTATGATGCGGAGCCGTACCTTTATGGCATCCCTGAGCCCCTCGATTATCCTGAAGGGCTCGAGGACTACGAAGGTGACGAAGGCGACCGCCACGAAGTAGAGGGTGAACTCCCTGCCGAGGATGAGGTAAAAGGTCGGAACGACGAGGCCGGTCAGGTGAAGGGCCTTACGCTTCAGCTCGGCCCTTATTCCCCTCTTCACTTCTGATCACCTTCAGGGCTTCGAACAGGTCTTTCACGGTGTAATCGGCGTTCCTGACTATCCTGTTCCTGAAGTAGCCCCTCCTTACGAGTATCCCAACGGCCCCTATAGCCTTTGCGCCCATCATGTCGGTGTCATCGCGGTCGCCGACCACGTAGACCCTATCTTCACCAGAGCGCTCCACAGCGAGGACGAAGTTGTGAGGCTCAAGCTTGCTGTGGCCCGTCTCACCGCTTATTATGATGTCATCGAAGTACCCGGCAATTCCAAGCCTCTCTATCTTCTTCCTCTGCCACTCGGAGGAGGAGTCCGTGACGAGCGCCACTTTAGCCCCCAGCTCCTTAAGTCCCCTGAGGAAGGGCAGTGCATCGGGGTACAGCCTGAGTTTTGAGAAGAAGTCGCCCTCGACCAGCTCCACCATCTCGCGGACTTCCGCGCGCTCGATGTCAGGGTAAAGTGCTAAAAGAACGTCCTTAATCAGCTCTCCGGGGCCGAGGAGATGGTACCTCTTAATGGATTCAAAGCTCCGGTATTTCCCGAGGAGGAGGTATTTGACGAGTCTGAACCTCCCCTTCCTGATGAGGTGGATCATGAGCTTTATGAGCGCGGACTTGCCGGCCTCCCACGTGTTGCAGAGGGTGTCATCGAGGTCAACGATCACGAGCATGCTCTGAAGTCTGGTTCAGCCTTTAAAACTTCTCGGGTTAACATTTAAAAATAGGAGGGGCAGAGTTGAGGACGATGAGGGGGGACATCCTTATACTCACCGGCACCGGACTGGTTGTCATCGGCTTCCTCCTGATCTTCATAGGGGCGCTGATCTCATCCCTTGGGGGCGGCGAGGTCGAAGGGGGAGGGGTCATAATGATAGGCCCGATTCCCATAGTCTTCGGAAGCGGGCGGGCCGCCACGCTCGCGATGATCTTAGCGGTGATCCTGATGGTTCTCTGGATACTCGGCTTCCTGCTGACCAGGAGGGGATGAAGTGGAGTTCCTCGCGGCCCTTGCGGTTCTCCTCGTGACTGCGAAGAGCATTGAATGGGCCCTCGAAAAAGCCGATATACACCCGATAATAGCCCACGTCCTGACCGGGGTCGTCCTCGGCCCCTTCGCCCTCGGGCTGATAAACCCCGGGGAGAACCTTGAGGTTCTCGCAGAGTTCGGGCTGATAATGATGATGCTCTACATGGGGCTCACGAGCAACTTCTCGTCTATAGCCCAGAACACCGAGAGGGCAACGATGGTGGCCGCCCTCGGGGTCATGTTCTCTTTCCTCCTGGGCTTCGCGACGGTTTTAGCCTTCGGAAAGACCCTAACGGCCGCGGTTTTCGTTGGGGTAACCCTCGGGAACACAGCGATAGAGGTCACGAGCGGGATCCTCGTCAGGGAGAGGGTCAAGAGGTCAGTTTACTCGATCCTAATGGGTGCGGCCTTCGCCGACGACATAATAGCTGTCTACCTGATAGGTATAGTGACTGCCATGAGCGGGGGCCGGCTCACCTTAAGTTCCCTCGGCATTCTGACCGTTAAGATATTTGCCTTCATTGCCGTCATCCTCCTCGTCTCCGACAGGGTGTTCAAGAGGGCCAAGTGGTTCTACCCGGTGATCAGAAACCTCAACGTCTTCTTCACCTTCACCATGATACTGACCTTCACGTTGGCGATACTGGCCCAGTGGGTGGGCCTGAACCAGATAATCGGGGCTTACTTAGCGGGCCTGACGATAAGCAGGCTGCGCGAGAGGAAAGACCCCTTAGTCGTCACGAGGATAAAGCTCAACGAACTGATAGAGGATCTCCAGGTGGTTCTGACTGAGTTCTTCATGCCGCTGTTTTTCATCTACGTGGGCCTCATGTTCAACCCGCCCCGGGGATCCCTCAGCCTCTCCCTCATCGCGGCGCTCTACGTTTCAGCCGTCCTCGGGAAGCTCATAGGCTGCGGCCTCGGGGCAAGGCTCCTCGGCTTCAGCGGGGAGGACTCCATGGTGATAGGCATCGGGATGGGCGGCAGGGGAAGCCTCGAACTGGCCATACTGACCTTCGGCCTCAGGGCGGGTCTCATAGACCAGTCCCTCTTCGCGAGCGTGATAACCGTCTCGATGCTGACGGCTCTTACAACCCCCGTCTTTTTCAGGGCCTACCTGAGGCATCTAACCTCGGGGCAAAAGCTTAAATCCAGGCCTTCAGAGGGCTGAGGGGTGAGGGAAACGACGGCCGGCGGGGGCGTGTTTCCAGCGAGGGGAAGCGACGAGGAGGATGTTCTGAAGGAGCTGGAGGAGAAGACGGGGGGAGACCTGACCTTTGACTCGGGAAAGATACTCGGGAGCATGTGCACCCATCCCCATCCCCTCGCCGTTAAAGTAGTCCAGCACTACATAGACAGGAACCTCGGCGACCCGGGACTTCACGTTGGGAGTCAGGGGGTCGAGCGGGAAGCAGTTGACATGTTAGCAAGCCTCCTCGGCCTTGAGAAAGGCTACGGCCACATAGTTTCTGGCGGAACCGAGGCAAACATTTTAGCGGTGAGAGCCTTCAGGAACCTGGCGGACGTTGAAAATCCTGAGTTAATCCTCCCCGAGAGCGCGCACTTCTCATTCATAAAGGCAGGTGAGATGCTGGGCGTTAAGCTCGTCTGGGCGAGACTAAGGGAAGATTATTCAGTTGACGTCAGAGATGTCGAGGAGAAAATCACGGACAACACTATTGGGATCGTTGGCATCGCCGGGACGACCGGGTTGGGCGTGGTTGATGACATACCGGCATTGAGCGACTTAGCTATGGACTACGGCCTTCCACTCCACGTTGATGCTGCCTTTGGTGGCTTCGTGATTCCTTTCGCAAAAGCTTTGGGCTACGATATTCCGGATTTTGACTTCAGGCTCAAGGGAGTGAAGAGCATAACCATAGACCCCCACAAGATGGGCATGGTACCCATTCCGGCCGGGGGAATAATCTTCCGCGAGAGGAAATACCTTGAGGCGATAAGCGTTCTCGCCCCCTATTTAGCTGGAGGGAAGATATGGCAGGCCACCATAACCGGAACGAGGCCAGGGGCCAACGCTTTAGCTGTGTGGGCGATGCTAAAGCACCTCGGCTTCGAGGGCTACAAGAAAGTCGTCAAGCGAGCGATGGAGCTGAGCAGGTGGTTCGCGGCCGAGCTTAAGGAAATCCCCGGCGTTTACCTCGTCCGCGAGCCGGTTTTGAACATCGTTTCATTCGGGACAAGGGAGCTGGAAAAAGTTGAGGAAGAACTGAAGAAACGCGGCTGGGGGATAAGCGCCCACCGCGGCTACATCAGGATAGTCATGATGCCCCACGTGAGAAAGGAGCACTTAGAGGAGTTTTTGAGGGATTTAAGGGAGATCCTGAGGAATAATGATTGATTTCGCTCTCATTGTACCTAGACTGCAATTAAATTAATAATCTCCGGACTGCAAACGCAGAAAGTCAGAGAGCCTATACCCACGTGGCAACGCATAAAGGACATTTCTGTACAAATGGCCAGGAGTTGGGTTAAGAGAGGCGAGTTTGATCCCATTTTTCTCGACAACTAGAAGACGATCTTCAAGGTTTCTATGGACGTAGATGCCATCTTCTAGAAGGCAATAAGTGGCCATCCACCACCATGAGCCTTGAGTATAGTTCTTCCAAAGCTCCATCTTTGAGGTCTTTTAATATCACCCGATAGAGCTCCCAGTGGTCATCCATGAATTTTTGCCCATCGTTCCAGCCGCCTACTAACTTAGCACCGAGCTTAATGAGTTCATGCACAAACTCCCCCAGTTTATTATCCGGGACCCTATCTGACCTCCTCCCCCGCTCTGAAGGGCGAGGGTTCCAATGAACTAACCCCTCGCTAAGGGCGGAGAGGTTCGAGGGGTCTCATTAAAACCCGCTAAAAAGCGGGTCTTCGACCCCTCTGGCCCGGTCTTAGGCCAATTACCCCTCCCCTGAGCGTAAAACCCGCTCAGACTCGGGGTTATGGTTTTAGCAACCTTCTTCAAAATGTTAAAAGCACCAACCAAGTCAGCGTTAAAGACAAGCCCCGTTGCGGGACACTTAAACAAACCACGAACAAAACGAGCCCCTTCATGGGGCTTCCCGCAAACGGGACAGGTCTTAGAAGTGAAAGCCTCATCAACGACCTCAACTTGAATACCATACTCCTCGGCAACTTCCTTGAGACGCTTAATAACGTAATTAAACCGCCAGACGTGAGAGAGAATGAAATTCTGCCTCGCTCCCTTATCAGAGTTCCTACTGATACCCTTTGGATAACCCACGACAATCCTTGAAACTCCGAGGTGATACAGTCTTTCAACAGTTTGTCTCACGGCAGTGTTGATGTAGTGTCTCGCTTGGAGTTTAGCCTTCTCGTGCAGTCTTCTGAGTTTCCTACTCGTTTTCGCTCCACTCTTGTTAAGCTTAGACTGGTAGTCAGCGATGACTCTTTGGAAGTAGAAGGCGATGCTCTTTAACGGCCTACCGTTCACGAGGAAGCTTTCTCCGTTTTCCACGTAGACGGCCATTAAGTTGTTCACTCCCAAGTCTATGCCCGCTGAAAGGTCGCCCAATGGTTGTCTTGGAACGATCACCCACTCGCCCTTGATTAGTTTTTCCTCAACGGTGATACTGACGTGAGCATACCATTTTCTTTTGATTGGGTCGTAGGTGAGTTCTAACCTTCCCTGCTTGCCCTTCAAGTGTATTCTACCCTTAAACTGGACTTCCAAGCGTTTGAACTTGCCGAGGCCTTTTAGAATGAGCGTATTCCCGGCAATCTTGTACTGGTCGTTCCTGAGAATGATTAATGGTTTTCTCTTCCCATCGTCCTTCAAATAGTTTGGCGGTTTTGGTTTGAAGTCTTCTGGCAGTTCTCCGTTTCTTTTGCTCCTTAAGAGGGAGAAGAAACTCCTCCAAGCTTCAGCGTTCTTCCTACAAATTTGCTGAACGGTTGCCGAGCCGATTTCCTTCTTGAACTCCTCGTAAACAATCTTTTCAGTCTTGTTGAAGTCCACGGGCTTGCCTTCAAAGAATTCTTGCCGTCTTAGATAATTCACCCGGTTCCAGGCCTTGGCTCCGGTATCGGCTAACTCGAAGAGGGTTTTCTCTTGCTCTTTTGAGGGCTGGAGTCTTATGGTTACTGTTTGTTTCATTTCAAAGTATGGTATGGTTCTTAGGCTTTAAAATAGTTTGCTTTCCTGTTTAAGGACTGTTGGGTGGTTCACCGCATACCGCCCCAAAGGGCAAGGCTCTCAGAAGAAAAAAGGTAAAAGAGCAACTATATTCAAACACGCGTGTAAGGGAACAGCAAGCAAAGGAATTAACTAGTACCTACGAAGAGGGTTGGCACCAGCCACACAGATTAAGTGCAACTTTCACTCCTTAACCCCCTTTATATTAACGTGGACGAAGGTCACATCTACCTCAGGTAGCTCCTCTATCAGCTTCTTAACTCCTCGCTGACGTCGTGGGCTTCCTTAAGGGAGATTGTCGGGGGAACCTCAATGTGAAGCTCGACGTGAAGTTTGTTCCCGACGTAGTGGGCCCTCAAATCGTGACGGTATAATCCGCTGACGCCAATTTAACCATTTACGGTTTTGTTGGAAGAACATAACCTAACAAACAAAATAAGTGGAGCGGTCAGTCCGTCACTCCTTCGTCACAGCTCGGACAAGGCTGAACTCATCATCCCAGAAGGAGTAAAAAAAGAGGGGTTAAAAAGGTATGCTCAGCGATCACCTTTCCTTCCTCACCGGTCGGTTCGCCCATCAATCATCATCGCGTTAGAGGCTTCTCTTGTGGGTTTAAGAGGCTTCCGTCACTGCCTCGCCGTGATTATGAGGCCGACCTTAGAGGTATCGGTGAGGCAGTCGTTGCCGGCTGAGGGGGACAGCTGGAAGGTTACCTCGACCTTGAGGACGCCGTTCACTGGCAGAGACCCCGAGAAGATCTGAAGCTCGCTCATGTTGAGCTCCCTGAGGCTCTTCCCGATGTAGTCAGTCAGGACTTTCTCGTTGCCATCGAGAGAGATCCGGAAGTCCTTGATTATCAGGTACTTGCTGAGCTCTCCAGCATCGGGGGTCTTATCAACCAGGGCCTCGGCCTTGCTGAGGGCACCGTCCTCGGCGTCGGTTACGTTGAACACCATGGAGACGGCGGAAAGGGCGTAGTCTCCTCGGTTCTTTATGTAGAATGTGAACGTTCGGTTCTCACGGGGCTTGATGTCGTTGAAGGAGAAGAGCTTGTAGTCATCGTAAAACCTGCCCCCGTCTTTGCTTATGCCGATGTCAAAGTCTCCGGTGGAGATCTGGTTTCCGTTGGACTTGGCCACGTCGCTGAAGTAGGAGGTTCCTAACTTAAGGCCCGCCCCGATGAGCAGCAGGGCCAGCATTCCAACAACTGCCAAACGTCTCATCTTCACCACTCCGAACTGTGATTCAATCTCATTATGCTAAATTTATTTATAAATTTTTCTATTGGTGATAGTCTAAAAAAGCTTTAGTAAGATTATAAAGAAGCTGGGGGAAGGAGAGGGATAAGGGCTCAATGGAACTGAAAAAGAAACTCAAAGAATCTTGAGCAACTCCCTCACGGTCCTTCTAACGGCCTCGTAGCTGTTCAGCTTTGGCTTCCAGCCGGTCTTCTTGGCCTTCTCTATGCTCAGGCGCATAAACTTGACATCGCCCTTCCAGCCGCGGCCCCCGTCAACTCCCCCTGTAAAGCGGAACTCCGGCTTTAACCCCATCTCCTCGCTCACTATCTCCGCAATCTCCCTTACGGTTATCCAGTCGTCGTTGCCGAGATTGTAGAAGTCAGCGATTTTGCTTCCCTTTCGGAAATACTCAAAAATCTGGAGCATTCCTTCAACTGTGTCGCTCACGTGGAGGTAGCTCTTCCTCTGGGTTCCATCTCCGAGTATCTCAAGCTCCTCCGGGGTTCTGCGGAGCTTGTTGATGAAGTCGTAGATGACGCCGTGGTTGGAGCGCTCGCCTATGATATTGGCCAGGCGGAAGATCAAAGCCCTGAAGCCGAAGGTGTGGGCGTAGCCGCTTATCAGAGCTTCAGCCGCTAACTTCGCCCCGCCGTAAACGCTTATAGGCTCCAATGGGGCGTAGTTCTCAGGTGTTGGGATTACCTCTGCATCGCCGTAGACAGTTGAAGAGCTCGTGAAGACGAGGAACTTCACATTGGAATCTCTCATCGCGCTGAGAAGCTTGTGGGTTATCGTGACGTTGCTCTCGTAGAGCAGTTCCGGACTCTGGGCACCGATCCTGACTTCTGGATTTGCCGCGAGGTGGAAAACAACGTCAACGCCTTCAACAGCCTTCCTGACTGTTTTGGGGTTCCTTATGTCGCCTTTAACGAACTCGAACCTCTCCTCATCGAGCCAGCGCCTGATGTTTTCAAGGCTTCCAGCGCTCAGGTTGTCGAGAACCCTGACCTCGTTTCCGGCTTCCATGAGTGCATCAGCGAGATGGGAACCGATGAACCCAGCACCGCCTGTGACGAGAACCTTCATTCATACCACCCGCACCTGATGAAGCAAAATAAATTTAAATATGTTAGCTTCACAGAGATTGGCATTAAGAGAAGTCTCAGTGGTACCAATGAAGGTCCTCATAATGGCCGGTGGCTACGCGACGAGGCTCTGGCCCATAACCAAAGATAAACCCAAGGCTCTCCTGCCGGTGGGCGAGAAGACGATACTTGACTACATCATGGAGAAGGTCGGAGAGCTCGGCTTTGAAACCCACATCTCGACCAACCGCTTCTTCGAGGCCCACTTCAGGCCCTACGCGGAAAAGTACGGCGTCGGCTTAATCGTTGAAGACACCCTGCACGAGGAGGAGAAGCTCGGCACGGTAGGGGCAATGAAGAAAGCGGTTAATGAGCTCGGACTGGACGACTACCTCGTCGTAGCCGGCGACAACCTGTTCTCTTTTTCCCCGTCGGACTTCCTTCGCGCCTACGATGGGAGGACTCTAATAGCGGTCTACGATGTCGGTGACCTCGAGCTGGCAAAGCGCTATGGTGTAGTCGTCCTCGAGGGAGATAAAGTCCTCTCCTTCCAGGAGAAGCCCGCACAGCCCCAGTCCACGCTGATAAGCACTGGCGTTTATGTCTTCCCAAGGGGAGTGATGGAGCTCATTGGCGAATACTCATCAAACGGGAACGGGGATTCTCCGGGCTACTTCCTCCAGTGGCTCTTGGAGAGGGGAGAAGAGATCAAAGCATATCGCTTTTCGGACTACTGGTACGACATAGGCTCGGCAGACAGCTATCTTGAGGCCCTCAAGACCCTCCTAGGGGAGAGCCACATCGAGGAGATCCAGATAAGCCCGTACTCCAAGATAATCCCTCCGGTGGTGGTAAAGCGGGGCGCTAAAATCCTCGGCCGCTCGATTGTAGGGCCGTTCGTCTACATTGGAGAGGACTGTGTAATCGAAAACTCGGACGTGAGCGACTCCATCATCTTCAAAGACACCATCATCAGGAACTCAACGATATGGCGCTCCATCATCGACGAGAAGTGCGAGATAAGAAATCTTGAACTGAAGAAGAGCCTCGTCGGCGGCCACGCGAAGATACAGAGGGGGGATTAAGTTTTTAATTCCTCCTCTCCACTGGAGGTTGTCATGACCGAGAGCCTGAAATTGAAGCTGATAAAAAACGCCGGCTGGCTGTTCGGGTCTGAGATAATCTCCAAGCTTTTTGCCTATGGCATAATCGTTGTCCTGAGCCGTACGCTTGGACCTGAGGGGCTTGGCCAGTACTCCTTTATCTTCTACTACGTCGGCCTTCTCGGTATATTCTCCGATCTGGGCGTTGGTTACTACTTCATGCGCGAGGTTGCAAGGGACAGGAGTAAGGCGGAGGAGCTTCTACCTGATGTTTTAGGGTTTAAGGTCGTCTTGGCTATGCTGAACTTTCTTGTAATCGTTGCGTTAACTTTGCCCCTTCCCAAGCCCGAGTGGATGAAGATTCTCATAATACTGGTCGGAGCAGAGGCAATGCTTACTTGGGTCGCGTATATCTTCATTAGAATCATGTACGCACACGAAGTTACCAAGTACGAGGCAATTGCCCGGGTTGCTGAGAGAACATGGGCGTTTTTCGTTGGAGGTGCAACTCTCTATTTTCGTCGGTCCCTCACCTCCTTTGTGCTCATTCTTCTCATCGGGTATGCAGTAAGAGAGCTCCTGAGAATTAAATGGGGTTCGCGGTTTGTTGATGTCATAAAAATTCGCTTTAGGCCCGAAGTCTGGATTTCTATTCTAAAGAAGTCGTACCCTTTTTGGCTCATGGGGCTCTTTACTATGATTTATTATCGCACGGACATGGTGATGTTAAGCCTAATGAGGGGGGACTATGAGACCGGTATCTACAGGGCCGCTTACACGTTAATAGAGGTCTCCCTTTTTATCCCTAAAGTGCTCTTTGCTACAACGATGCCTTCAATGGCGAGACTATGGACTGAAGACCGAAGAACTCTTGAGATGCTCTTAAAAAAGAGCTTTCAATTGGTTTTGGGGCTTGGGGTTCTTGGAGCTGTTGGGTATTATATCCTTGCGAGATTAGGAGTTATCGTTGTTTTTGGGGATAACTTTCTTCCAAGTGCTCACGTCCTCAGAATCCTAAGCCTTGTAATACCATTCATGTTTCTAAATTCCCTCCTTGGGAGTTTTATGAATGCCACAGGAAAAGAAAGAACATTCATGAAAATAGCCGGCCTTACAGCACTGCTGAACGTTGTGCTTAACTACATTCTTATACCCTACTATAGTGCAAGTGGAGCGGCAATAGCAACTGTGATAAGCCAGGGGATAATAAGCATTAGCCTCCTAGGTCTCTATCATAAGAAGATAGAAATAGAGACATCACCAGGCATATAAAACCGCCTTGTTTAAATATTATTTAATGGAAGATGCTATAATTCTACCTACATAGCGCAGATCGATATGTCTAGGGATCCTAACCAAATTGATACTTGATTTTGATCTTAAATCGCGCAGTATGGCACAGAATTTGTTCCTTATTGAGTCTATGTCAAACAAGACCTCATCAAGAAGCAATCTTCTATTAAAACTATGATATAACAAATGAGAAAAGAGTGTCCTATACTCAGCAACCAGAACATTGAAAAAAATATCACATAATTCTCTATCCGAATTTAATTGAAGATCTTCAATTTTAACCGTATTTATTGAGAAATCCCGAAACAGGACAAAGATATCAGATATTTTAGCGTGAGTAACCTTAGTAAAGTTAGGTAATAAACGCGGATCCAATTTTCTACGGGTATATTTTCCAAAGTATGGAATATATGAATGAAATTTCCAGTGTAAACGATTTAAAATACTATATCTGCTTTTAAGAAGACAATACAGCTGGGACAATTGTCGTACATTGTACTTGTAGATTTTGGGGAATGCATAGTTTGGGTAAGCTATCCCCTTTTTACTTATTATTGACATGTCATCTGCAAAGAAAGAGAAACCATGATTTAAGATTAGATACATCTCCAAAAACGTCTTTCCAATACCTCCAGTACCGGAGAAAACCAGTACTTCCCCAGTATCCGGATTCAGTACAGAACTAGCATGGACAACTGTAGGATCTCTCGAAAAAAGTATAACAGATGGAACTAGTAATCTTTCATGAAGTATCTGACCAAGATATTCAATGGGATGCTGGAACTCCTTATCCAAAAGTTTTTTTAAGTAATCCCTCCGGTAAACATTACGACTTAATAGCAACTCAATATGGGGCTTATTATCATAAACCCTAAAGAATACATCTCCGATCCAGTCATGATATCCAAACCCATCTTCGAGTTCATAGTGTGTCTTTGGATTGGATGAAATTATTTTCAGATTCAGATCATCATATGAGATCAACCAGGATGGCAGTATCGTGAGGTGTATTTTATTGTTTTCGTTATGATATTTTTTTGGATATAATGAGATATAATCCTCTAAGTATTTGAAAATGGTCTCAGTGGTGTATAGGGTATATTTCATACCCCCAAAGTTGATAGAAAAACTGACCTCATCACTCATGGTTGCTATTAGCCAGAAATGCCTTTTTAAATATTTCCTCACGTATTTCGCGAGTATACTTGGAACTAACTAACTTCCTTCCATTACATGCCAGCTTCCTAGCTAATTTTGGATTTAAAAATATCTCTAAGATACAATTTCCAATTGATTGTGGGTCATTAGGACATATCAAAGCATGCTTGTGAGTTGTTAGAAACTCCTTAGTGCGCCCAGTATCAGTAGCAATGATAGGTACCCTGAGGTATAGTGCCTCAAGGGCAACCCTTCCAAAATTCGAATTGCTCTTAGATGTGATCAGCAGTAAATTAGACCTGATCAAATACCGCATGCCCTCATCAGGGGGTAGCCTTCCTAAAAATACAACTTGACGATCCAATTTCAATTTCATAACTAAGTTTTGGCACTCACTTAGAAGGGATCCATCCCCCGCCATAATTAGTTTGATATTATTGAGGGGATATTTACCTTTTTTTATGAGGTCAATAAAAGATGAAAATGCCAAAATAGCTTGAGTGGGACTCTTTGCACTGTTAAACCCTGAGAGCCACATGATCTTGAATTGGCTGTCTCTACTGTCCCTTAGATCAGACTCTGACTCTATTGCATGTTCTGGAATAATTTGGGGAAAGATAATACACACCTCCGGACCAAATATGGATATGGCTTTGTAAAGTAGATTACTCCCATCATCCAAGATAAAAACTTTTCTAAATGATCTCCTTAATAAGTTTAAGAAAAACGTCTCAAGCCTATCAAATATTACTCCATAAGCACCCGCTGTACCATACAAGATTAAGTATGCAGGAGTGTCAGTGAGTATAGACGCAAAAGCAACTGCTACTCCTCCCCACAAATGATGCCCAAATACTAAGATCTCGTGACATCCCTCATTAAGTTTCAATTGTTTAATAAACCTTATTGTGGCTACGCCCAAGATCAATGGAATAAGTGGTAATAATATCATGCTGATGACTCTTAATTTTAGAATAGAGGATATATATTGAAAAAAAGATATTCGGTATATTGAAAATTCATTCATCTCCTCCAAAATTTTCTCTTGAGGGGTCCACTTACCAGATATAATATAATTCTCTTTGGGGTCTAAAATAGATTCTATGATGCGAGCTAAATTCAGAACATCCGTCCCCTTACCATTAATATCTGGAGACATGTATTCAGTAACATGGATTATGCACTTTGAAGTTCCCATAATAATCACCAGTGCAATAGGTATAGTCTCAGGATAGTATCCAGGATATTCAGCCAGCAATATTGGGTGGCATATCTAACAATTTTTCTTGTATCCCACACCTTTGTTAATCCACTTAAGATTTTTTCTGCTAAGCATTTAGCATCAGCTGGGGGACAGAGTAAACCATAATCCTCAGACTTAATCACCTCAGGAACTCCACCAACACTAGTACCCACAAACGGCAAACCAACCCCAAGAGCCTCAAACATTACCGTAGGATTCCCCTCCCTCAAACTTGGCAAAACAAACAAATCAGCAGCATTCATCCACAGTGGAATCTCATCATGAGGCCTAGCACCAACAAACTTAACGTACTCGCTCAAACCCAGTTTTTTAACCAAACCCTCAAGCTTCCCACGCAAAGGCCCATCACCAACAACCACAAGAAGAATATCCCGCCTAACTTTCAAAACATCAACCATCGCCCTAACCAAAAACTCATGACCCTTAACAGGCACAAGATTAGCAACATTAAGAACAATCTTCTTATCCAACGGAAGACCAAGCTTTCTTTTAGCTTTTGCCTTATCCAATGGTTTGAACAGGTTGGAATCAAAACCGTTAGGGATCACAGAAACCTTCCCCACAGGAACACCTAACTTCTCCACCAATATCTCCCTATTTCTATTACTCACTGTTATAACATGATCAGCAGAATCCAAAGCAAACTTAACCCCCCTGAACCAGGTTTTATCCCTAAAAGGCAAATCATACACATCATAACCATGACCAGTAACCACCAGAGGCTTTCCAAGACTCTTCTTAAGGAGCGCTCCAGCGTATCCGCTCGGCCAGGTGAAGTGGGCGTGAATGATATCGAACTCAAGCCCTTCCTTCTTAATCACCTTCAGGGCTGCCTTAAAGAAGTTGTTACCAAGCCTCTTTCGGAAATAACCCACGGGCAAGTGGAAGAACCTCGGGAAGAACACCCTCACGTTCTCGTATTGGTAATCTTGAAGAATTTTGTTAGTCCCAAAAGGTTGTGGGGAGATAACATAGACCTCCCCAAAGTATTCCCTTAGGCGATCTACCTGCTCCTTGACGAAGATTCCGCCGTAGTGCCTACCATCTCTGTCGGGGTAGGAATTTGTGAGTACTAAGATGGTTTTATCCTTAAACTCCACCACTCATTTCCCTCCTTATGATCTCCGCTATCCTCCTGCTCGCTTTTCCGTCCCCGAACTTGTACATGTAAGTATCCCCTTTAGGCTCAAACTCCTTAATCACTCTTAATATTTTCTCTTTATCTGCTCCCACCAAAACGTTCCACCCATCCTCAACAGTCTCAACCCACTCCGTCTTCTCCCTCAGAGTTACGCATGGAACCTTTAAAAAGTACGCCTCCTTCTGAACACCACCTGAATCAGTCAAAATCTTCCTAGCGTTCTCCTCAAGAACCAGCATGTCCAAATAACCAACCGGAGGAATCAAGAGAACGTTCCCAGCCTTTTCAACCTCACCAATCAAACCATAGGCCTCCAAGTACTTCCGGGTCCTCGGATGGGCCGGAAAAACTATCATCTCATCACTCTCAATGAAAGCCTTGATGATGGTCTTCAGCCTCTCCATGTTATCGGTATTCTCCGCTCTGTGAACCGTAGCCAAGAGATACCCCTTGGGCTTTAAACCCAACCTACTAAGAATGCTTGACCTCTTCCTTGCTATCTTAATATTATGAAGGAGGGCATCATACATAACGTCCCCCGTTAAATACACACCCTCTTTAATTCCCTCATTATGCAAATTCTTCACAGCCGTTTCAGTTGGGGCAAAGAGGTAATCGCTCACATGATCAGTCAAAACCCTATTGACCTCTTCTGGCATTCCCTTGTCAAAGCTCCTCAGGCCGGCTTCAACGTGGGCAACTTTGATGTGAAGCTTTACCGCCGCTAAAGCCCCTGCGAGAGTAGAGTTCGTATCACCATAAACCAGCACGATATCAGGTTGCTCTTTAATCAAAACCTCCTCAATCCTCTTGAGCATTTCGCCAGTCTGATAACCGTGACTCCCGGAGCCCACCCCAAGGTAATAATCCGGCTCGGGGATGCCGAGCTGTTCAAAAAATATCCTGTTCATCTCGTAATCATAATGCTGGCCGGTGTGGATCACAACCTCCTCAAAGTGTTTTCTCAACTCTTTCGAAACCGGAGCCATCTTAATGAACTGCGGCCGAGCGCCGACTATCGTGGCTATTTTCATATGCTTTTCCCTCCGTATAGTTGGGCAAGCACACCCTCAAACCGCCTCCAGCGGTATCTTTTGAGGAAGAGCCTCCTCCCGGAGCGTCCCATCTTTCTTACATCTTTGGGAGAATCCATTAGCTTCAGGAGGTTTTCCCTCACGCTCTTCTCATCGTATTCGCAGGGCAGTCCGCACCGTCCTTCCCTTACAATCTCAGCTGCCGTTGATCCATCGACTACGAGGAGTGCTGTCTCAAGGGCCATCGCCTCAAAGAGCTTGTTGGGAGTTGCGAGGCGGTTGTTCTCACTTGAAGGATCGTAGAGGATGAAAGTTGCGTGGGCCGTGCCCATCTCCTTTAGGGCTTTATCCCTCGGCAGGTAACCGAGGAATTCGCATGGGCGTTTGCACATCTCTCTTACCCTATCTTCAAGGGTACCGAATCCAGCGATCCTCAAAGATATCCCCAGCTCCCGGGAAATCCTCGTCATCTCTAAGATGAAGCGGCCCGGTGATAGAACCCCGCCGTAGAAGACCGTGAACTTCCGGTGTTTTTTGAACGCCTGCTTAATTTCTCCAATGGAATTCATGACCACGTGGATACCTCCGAGTCTCCCCCACTTCCTGAAGAGTGACACAAAGCCCCTGTTCACGACTATCACGGAGTCCGCTCTTAATAGGAGCATCCTATCCAGAGAAAGCACCAATTTTCTGATCGCTCCCGGGGGGACAAAGGTCTCGTAGAGATCATGAACATCATAGATCCACTTAGTACCTTTTAAGAATTTAAGAACGAACCCCAAGACTGCTGTATCGAAGTCATGGGTGTGAATTACGTGGGGTTTGAGCTTTAAGACGAGACGAAAGGCATTCAGATAAAAGAGGGGAAGCTTAAGCACCATTGCCGCTCCGTAAGCAGCGCGCGGACCTAGTCTTATCACCTTAATCCCATCTACCACCTCTTCCTCAAGATGCTTCCCCTCTCTATCCCACGCGATAACATAAACCTCGTGTCCGGCCTTAACCAAACTTTTGGCCTCTTTGTAAACCCTCGGATCGGGCTTGAAGGGATTGCTGACGGTCATTACTACCTTCATGGGATCACCTGTATGCCCTCTTTCCGAACACCAGCCCCGCTAAGAAGCCGAGGCTTATAAGGTTGTGGAATAGCCACATCACCGGTGGAAGGGCCAGTGCGTCTAAGTTTTTCTTTTTCCTCCAGAGCCTGATTCCTTCCCCTATAAGAACGACCCAGTAAAGGGCGAAGAGCCATCGTATAATCAAAAAAGGCACTGCGAGGAGCTCAAAGCTCAGGAAAACAAGAGGAAAGAGCCAGATGGGGGAGAAGTACCCCTTCCGGATTGCCATGCTCTTAACGGCCCCGTAGTTGAAGCTCTGCCTGAAAAACCCCTTCCAGGTTGAGCGGGCGAAGTAGTAACTTCTGATTTCAGGATTAAAGAACAGCCTGTAACCCCTCTTGTTTATCCTGAGGTTGAACTCAAAGTCGTTGCCGGTTATCATGTCCTCATCGAAAAACCCCACGTTCTTTAAGACGGTCTCCTTGTCGTACAGAGCAAAAGCGACTGTCTTCGCAAAGTGCGGCCTTTCCTCGTACCAGAAGGTGCTCGCACCGCTCAATGGAGAGGAGTATATCAAAGCGACGAACTTAGCCAGTCTGCTCTCATAGAGCTTGATTATCTTCCCCCCAACTCCGGCAAGCTTCGGTTCTTCCGCCCTAACCTTCAAAAAAGTCTCAACGCTTCTTCTCAGGAAATCCCTCTCTGGATAGGCATGGGCACCGAAGATAACGAAGAACTCCCCCATCGACTCCTTAATCCCCATGTTGAAAGCGTAGACCTGCCTTCTCTTTGGATTAACCCTGTAAAATACAAGCCCCGGATACCTTCTTTCGAACTCCCTCACGATATTGGCAGTTCTGTCGGTGCTCATGCCGTCGTAAACGAGGATCTCGTAGCGATCCTTGGGATAGTCCTGGTTCACCCACTCCTCAAGGCACTTGCCTATGTAGCGCTCCTCGTTGTAGGCAGGAATTATTACGGAGACAAATGGAAACCCGTAGTTTTCATCCATAGGTTTCACCGGGGCAATGCTTATATCCCCCTATCGGGGACTTCACTCGGGTGTTCAAGATGTCGGAAGAGCCTAAAAAATATTTCGTCCACCCCTTAGCAGTTGTCGAGGAAGGGGCAGAAATCGGTGAAGGGACGAGAATATGGCACTTCGCCCACGTCAGAAAGGGCTCCAAGATAGGCAGGAACTGCAACATCGGAAAGGACGTTTACATCGACGTCGACGTTGAAATAGGCAACAACGTTAAGATCCAGAACGGGGTGAGCGTCTATCACGGGGTCAAGGTTGAAGACGACGTTTTCCTCGGCCCACACATGACCTTCACAAACGACCTCTATCCAAGGGCATTCAACGAGGACTGGGAAGTTGTGCCGACCCTGGTGAAAAAGGGGGCCTCAATAGGCGCTCACGCAACAATAGTCTGCGGTGTAACGATAGGCGAGTACGCAATGGTTGGAGCGGGAGCCGTCGTTACCAAGGACGTTCCACCCTTTGGCCTCGTCTACGGCAACCCCGCACGCTTAAGGGGATTTGTCTGCTACTGCGGGAGGAAGCTTAAGGAAGAGAATAGAATTGGCGAAGACGATAACCATATCATCTTCAAGTGCTCCCACTGCGGAAGGGAGGTTAAGATAAGGAAGGAGGACTACGAGCGCTACCTCAGGGAGAAAGATCTCTAAAGAAACACTTAAATATGTGAACTCACATAGTATTTTCCGGTGATCCTATGCCGAACATAACGCTCTCGGTACCACCGGATGTGTACAAAAAAATGAAGGAATACAGCGAGATAAGATGGAGCGAAGTAGCGAGAAAAGCTATAGTTGAGTACCTCGAAAGACTGGAAAGGGGCAACCTCGAACTCCCGGCGAAGGACATCCTGAAGATGCTGGGGGAAGAGTTCGAAGAGAAAGTAACGAAGACGTCACTGGAAATGTACGAGAAAGCCTACAAAAAAGCGAGGGAAGCGGAATGGAAGAGGACAAAAAGCTTTACGACACGAACGTGATTATCGAGGCAGCAAAATCCGGAGAAAAGGTCAGGGGATACACTACAATACTCAACGTGGTGGAGTTTCCCAAAGCCACCACACTTGACCTAACAGTGATTACCCCTTCGCTCGATGACTATCTCCTCTCAATAAAGATCTCGCAGGCAATGGTGGAGATGGGGACGCCCGTCCCTGCCGTTGATACGGTAGTGGCGGCGGTAGCACTAAACCGCCGGCTCACGCTTGTGAGCAGGGACAAACACTTTCTTTTCATTCGGGAAGTTTATCCGGGTTTAAAGCTACAGCTGGAGGGAGAAGAATGAGGAACATACCCATAGCCAAGCCCCTCATCGGGGATGAGGAGATAAACGCCGTCGTCGAGGTTCTCAAGAGCGGAATGCTCGCCCACGGGAAGGAGGTTGAAGCGTTTGAGAGGGGTTTCGCTGACTACTTAGGCGCAAAGCACGGGGTAGCGGTCGCCAACGGAACCGCTGCCCTCGACGTGGCCCTCAAGGCCTTAGGGATAAAGGACGGGGACGAGGTCATAACGACGCCCTTCACCTTCATAGCGAGCGCCAGCTCGATCCTCTTCCAGAGGGCCAAGCCGGTTTTTGCAGACATCGACCCGAAAACCTTCAACCTCGACCCAAACGAGGTTCTTGAGAGGATAACGGACAGAACCAAGGCGATCCTCGTCGTCCACCTCTACGGCCAGCCGGCCGATATGAAGGCCTTCAAGGAGATAGCCGAGGATCACAAGCTTTACCTGATAGAGGACTGCGCCCAGGCCCATGGTGCAGAATACAACGGCCAGAAAGTCGGAACCTTTGGTGACATAGCGGCGTTCAGCTTCTATCCCACGAAGAACATAACCACCGGCGAGGGCGGGATGGTTGTTACCAACGACGACGAACTGGCTGAAAAAGCGAGGCTCATAAGGAGCCACGGTCAGAAGGAGCGCTACTACCACGTTGCCCTCGGCTACAACCTCAGGATGACTAACATCGCCGGTGCCCTCGGGAGGGTTCAGCTGAAGAAGCTTGAGGAGTTCAACGCGAGGAGAAGGGAGAACGCGGAAAAGCTCACGAAAGGCATCTCAAGGATAGCCGGGCTAACTCCGCCCTACGTTGCACCAAAGGTCAGGCACGTCTACCACCAGTACACGATAAGGGTCGAGGATGAGTTCCCGCTGAGCAGGGACGAGCTTGCGAAAAAGCTCAGGGAGAAGGGAATCGGAACCGGGATCTATTACCCGCTGCCGCTTCACCACCAGCCGCTCTTCAAGAAGCTCGGCTACGAGCAGGAGTGCTGTCCGAATGCGATAGGGGCAAGCAGGAGGGTTTTGAGCCTCCCGGTCCATCCTGCGGTGAGCGAAGAAGACATAAACTATATAGTCAGCACTCTCGAAGAACTCTCCAGGTGACGTGAATGGAGGGAATTGAGGTGGTTTACAAAGACGGCGTGTTTGTCCCCCTCAAGAAACTCAGGATCAAGGATGGCACCAGGGGGGTAGTCATGCTCTTTCGGGGAGATACCCTCATTGAGATAGCCAGGAAACATCGGAAGAAAGTCAAAGAAGACCCTCTGGCGGCATTTGTGGAGGAAAGGCGATGATAGTGGTCGATACTTCCGTTTTTATTGATTTATTTTTTGAATACCGGCCCGATAGAACCGAACTCTCAGAAGAGCTTTTCAGGATAATCGAAGGCAAGCCAATTTTTGAGCCGGATTTATTCAAGATTGAACTTGCCTCTCAACTCGTGAGGAGAATGAGAATGGAAGAGGCAGTGACAACAGCAGAAGAAACGTTCAAACAGCTAAACTTCGTAGCCCTGTCCGATATCTTTGAGCTGGCGTTTCTGATAGCAATTGAAACGGGATGCCGTGCGGCAGATTCATTTTACATCGCCGCGGCCAAAACAACAGGATCGATCTTGGTATCGAGCGACAGAGCCCAAGTTGAAAGCGCAAAGAAGTTTGGAATAAACGCGTTTTATCTCCTTGAGGGAGCTGATGCTCTGGAGAGGATTAAGAAGGAGATGGAGGGAGGATAATGCTCCGCGTTGGGGTTGTCGGCGTTGGGATGATGGGCCAGCACCACGTCAGGGTCTACTCCGAGCTGGCCAAAGAGGGAAAAGTTGAGCTCGTTGGGATTGCCGATGCCAACTTCGAGAGGGCTAAGGAGCTGGCAAGGAAGTACGGGACGATACCATACGCGGATTACAGGGATCTCGCCAGGGAAAACCTTGACGCAGTTGACATAGCCGTGCCAACATCGCTCCACAGGGAGGTCGCCCTGGAGTTCATAAACCGCGGAACGGGCGTCCTCGTGGAGAAGCCCATAGCGGACACAATAGAGAACGCGGAGGCGATAATCAAAGCCGCCGAGGAAAAGGCGGTCACCCTCATGGTCGGTCACATAGAGCGGTTTAATCCAGCGGTTTTGAAGCTCAAGGAGCTTATAGGCCGGGGGGAGCTCGGAAAGGTCGTCACCATAAGCGCAAAGCGCGTTGGGCCAATGGCGAAGAGGATAAGGGACGTTGGGATTATCATTGACCTCGGCGTCCACGACATAGACGTCATAAGCTACCTCTTCGGCGAAAGAGTTAGGACAGTCTACGCAAGGGCCGGAAACGTCCTCCATCCAGCGGGCGTCGAGGATCACGCCCTAATAACGCTGGGCTTTGACGAGGGGACTGGCATAGTCGAGACCAACTGGCTCACGCCCCACAAGACCAGAACCCTCAACGTGGTTGGAACCGGGGGAATAGCGTACCTGGATTACATAGAGCAGGCCCTTCGGTTCTACAACGATGAATGGATAAAGGAGGCCAAGATCGAGAGAAAGGAACCCCTGAGGAACGAGATCGAGCACTTCATAGAGTGCGTTGAGATGGGAAAGAGGCCCATAGTTGACGGCGAAGCCGGGTTGCACGCCCTGAAGGTAGCTTTACTGGCTCAGGAGAGCGCCAAAAGCGGGAAGGTTCTGGAGGTGGAAGAATGAAGCTCATCGGATTGAGCAGGGAGGAGGTAGAGGAGGCCTTCAGAAACGGGAAATTCACGATAGCAGTTTACGGAATGGGCAAAATGGGCCTTCCGTTAGCGGCCGTCTTTGCCGACCACGGGGCTAACGTCATAGGCGTTGACATCAACGAGAGGGTAGTTGAGGCCATTAACCGCGGGGAGAACCACATCAAGGAGGAACCGGGGCTCGACGAGCTCGTGAGGAGGAACGTCGAAGCTGGAAGGCTGAAGGCCACTACTGACGGCGTTTGGGCGGCCAAACAAGCTGACGTTATGGTGATCCTCGTCCCAACTTTAACGGATGAAAGGGGGAACCTAAAGCTCGGACCTGTCTACGACGTGGCGGAGAAGATAAGTCAGGGCCTTGAGAAAGGCGATATTGTCATAACCGAGGCCACTATGCCGCCTGGAACTACAGAGAGCCTCGTTCCAATCCTGGAAAAGTCTGGGATTAAGCTGGGAGATTTCGGCCTTGCACATGCACCGGAGAGAACCATGACAGGTACCGCTATCAGGGACATCACAGGACAGTACCCAAAGATAGTTGGCGCGAGCGACGAGAAAACGCTTGAAGCAGTGATCGGGATCTACGAGACCATCAACAGGAAGGGTGTTATTCCGATGAGCTCGATAAAGGCCGCTGAGGCCGTTAAGGTCTTCGAGGGCGTTTACCGCGACGTCAACATAGGCCTCGCCAACGAATTGGCCATGTGGTGCGAGGAGCACGGTTTAGATGCCCTTGAAGTGTTCAAAGCGGCAAACACACAGCCCTACTGCCACATCCACATGCCGGGAGCGGGAGTGGGTGGTCACTGCTTTGCAAAGGATGAGTTTGTGTTCTTAGAGGTGGACGGGATAGAACCTCTGACTGTGGAGGAGCTCTTTGAAGCTATTCAAGGAGAGGTTGAGAGTGTTGAAGGCGTGGCTGTGAAGCGTCCGCTTAGACCCTACTACGTACTGTCCTTTGACACAAGCACGTCCAAGCCTGTCTTTGCTAAGATTGCCCTAGCGACAAAGAGGAAACTCCAACCGGGGGAGAGGGTCCTTGAGATAAAGACCAGAACTGGAAGGAGGATTAAGCTAACCGAGAACCACATAGTCTGGGTTTATAATGATGGAGGGTTCATCGAGAAACTCGCAAAGGACCTTCGGCCAGGCGATGCCGTGGCAATAGTAACTGAGTTACCGCAGAAGGAAACTCCCGAAGTTCTCGACATGATATCTATACTATCAGGTGATCCCAACGGTTACAGGGTGAAATTCCCGGAGATTCCCACGGATGCCAGATCCGTTTTGCACTCCATGTTTGCCCCCAAGTCGTACGATTACGTAAGAGCCAACCGCGTGCCCCTTGAACGCTATGTTGAACTTCAGAAGACGCTTCCAGAGCCCGTTGCAGTAACCAGAGGAAGGGGGTCAGGGTATTCGGAGTTTCCCCCGAGGGTGGAGGTCAGTGAGGACTTCATGACCCTTCTTGGGTACTACATCTCCGAAGGCTGCATAACGACCGATGGCTCGTTGAGAACGAGGTTCTCTTTTAACATCAATGAAACCGAATACATCGAAGAGGTAAAGGAATCGCTCAAAAAAATCGGCGTCAGGTACTCCGAGTACGTTCAAAACAACGTCCACCACATAAAGGTGTCCTCGAAAGCCTTTGCGGAGCTCCTCAAATTCCTCAGAGTTGGCCTCAACTCCTATGATGCAAAGGCTCCTGGGTTTGTTCTCTACGATAGAAAACTCCAGAGAGCGGTTCTTAGAGGAATTCTGAACGGTGATGGAAGCACTGTAGTTTACGAAGGCGATCATAAGATGAAGAAGAAAGGAAACACCTACGTGACCAAGAGGATCAGTGCAAGCTTCGAAGTGGCGACGGCGAGTGATAAACTGGCCCAGCAGCTTTTCCTAATGTTTCAGAACCTTGGAATCGTGCCCTCATACAAACAGGCTGGACGGATTCACGTGCTCCGCATTTACGGCCCGAACAACTTAGAAAAGCTGCGGGGAATTGTAACCGGGGATAAAGGGGAAAAGCTGGAGTACTACCTCAGAAACATCAAAAAGCGCGAGAAGAACTCAAGCTTTAAGCCCATGGGAAGCTTCTCCCTCGTCGAGGTCACGGAAGTCCGCCCTGTAGAGTACGACGACTACGTCTATTCCTTTGAGGTCGCGGGAACGAACACCATAGTCACGACGTCGGGATTAATAGTCCACAACTGCATTCCCGTTTACCCGTGGTTCGTGATAAACTTGGCCAAGAAGACCAACCCGAGGCTCACCAAGACCGCGAGGGAGATAAACGACTCGATGCCCCATCATGTTGTTGAGCTAACGGTTAAGGCACTCAACGAGGCCGGAAGACCGCTCAAGGGCAGCAGAATCCTCGTTCTCGGCCTGACCTTCAGGGGTGGAGTGAGGGAGTTCATGAAGGCAGCGGCAAAGCCGATCATTGAGGAGCTCAAGGAGTGGGGTGCCAACGTTTACGCCTACGACCCGCTGTGCACGAGGGAAGACGCGGAGCGCTTTGGGGCCGAGTGGAAGGAGGACTTCAAGGGCGTTGATGCCATCGTCATCACCGCCGACCACAGAGAGTTTAAAGGGCTGGATTTGGAGGGGATTGGGAAGGAGATGCGCACGAGGGTCATAGTCGACGGCAGGAACGTTGTAGACCCGGAGAAAGCTAAGAGTGCTGGTTTCATTTATCGGAGGGTCGGGCTGGTCAGATAGAAGCGAGCCAGGCCCCAACCACGTTTTCCCACTCGTACCGCCGCGCCAGCATCCTCCCTTTTGCCCCCATTTTCCGGTTGAGCTTCTTATCGCCGAGAAGCGTGAGGATGATCACCCCAAGTTCATCGGCCCCAACTGCAAAGCCGGCCCCCTCCCCCACCAGAAACCTCGCGGCGTTCATCGGGGCGTTGAGCGTGACCACCGGCAGGCCGGAAGCCATTGCTTCAAGAACAACCATTCCAAAGCCCTCCCTCCTTGACGGGAGGACGAAGACCTTCGAGGCCTTTATGATGGCTATGACCTCATCCCGGGACTCCAAGAAGCCGGTAAAGAGGACGCTGTCCTCAAGCCCGAGCCGAGCCGAGAGCTGCTCAAGCCTTCCCCTTTCAGGCCCGTCTCCTATAACAACCGCCCGGACGTCGGGGATTTCCTCTTTCACTTCAGCCAGAGCCCTTAAAAGCAGGTCCACCCCCTTCTCAGGAATGAGCCTGCCAGCGAACACAACGTCCGACTCAAGCTCCGCGGGGGGGATGGATTTTATCAGCCCAACGTCAACGCCGTTGGGTATGAGGGCTATGGGCTTTCTCAGGCCGGCTCCTGCGAGATCCAGCTTCGTCTTCCAGGAGACCGCGGCGTGCCTGTCAAAGGAGAAGAGGGCCTTTTCAGCCGTCTTTCCAAAAACTCCAAGGGGGCCCCAGTACCTCAACCAGTAATCCCCCCAGAACTCGTGCCAGGTTAGAAGGGCGTTTTCAAGACCCCCCAAAGCGAGTGCCCCGGGGTAAAAGAGGTTCTGGACGTCAACGACGTCGTAGCTCCCGAGCTCCTCCTTAATCAGGGAAAGCCTCACTGCCAGCCGGAGCATCGGAAAGGGGCTCCTCTTACTCAGGAGGTAGAGTTTCCCAGCGGGGGTGAGGCCGTGGTAGAAGATTCCGTCTCTCTCTATCTCACCATTCCCCTTCCAAAGCCTGTGGCCGTAGACGTGAACCTCATGTCCTTTGGCCAGCCTCTTCGCCAGCTCGTGTATCCTTTTCTCAACCCCTCCCTTAACCCATGGGTAGACCACGTCGTAGACGAAGGCTATTCTGAGGGTCTCCACGTTGCTCCCCGGGGGGAATCGGTGTTTGGGGATATAAAGTTAAGGAACCGACGGCAGGTTTATAAGTTAAAGTCCCGTCCAGTTAAAAGAGTGGAGCGAGGGAGATGGGCAATGGTGTCAACATGGATAACCGTTCTCGGGGCAATAACCGCGTTCTGGGCCGTCGCCTACGCCCTCCTCAGGGACAGGGGCAACGAGGAGGAGGGACTTTCAGTTGACCTGTTCGTCATGATGTGGAGGACGAAGAGGCTTTTGGGGTTCATAGACAGGACGGCCCAGAGGGCGAGGCGCTTCTGGAGGATCTACGCGGACGTCGGGATAGTCCTCGGATTTATAGGGATGGGGTACGTCTTCTACGCCCTTTTCAAGACCGCCCTGAAGGCCATCCAGACGAGCGGGAAGCAGGCCAGCGTTCAGCTCGTGATCCCCGGCCTCACGATACCTCTCTGGTACGGGATAATAGGCCTCATCGTGGTCATGGTCGTCCACGAGCTCAGCCACGGCGTTACCGCGAGGGCCGACGGGCTGCCCCTGAAGTCGGTTGGCCTGGTTCTCTTCTTCATAATACCGGGGGCCTTCGTTGAACCGGACGAGGAGGAGTTGAAGAAGGCCCCGCTGAGAACGCGGCTCCGGGTTTACGGTGCAGGCTCCCTCGCAAACATCCTGACGGCGGTAGTTGCGCTGCTGATAATGAACTTCCTTTTAGCACCGCTCCTTCAGCCAGCCGGCGTGGCAGTGGCCGGGGTCATGGAGAACACGCCCGCCTTCGGGGTTCTTGAGAAGGGGGACGTCATAGTGGGGGTCAACGGGGTGAACATCAAGACCCTCGATGACTTTGAAAGGGTCATGAAAACTCTGAAGCCGGGCCAGGTTGTGTCTATAACAGTCCTAAGGAAGGGGGAGAGGAAGAGCCTGAGCCTGAAGCTCGGTGAGAGGAGGGGACATCCAGACGAGCCATTCATCGGCATCTACATAGGGCAGCACTACGTTTCGAAGATAGGCTACGATGGGCTTGTCTTCCCGACGTTCTTCACCTTCTACTGGATATACGTCCTCAACATAGGCATAGGGCTCATGAACCTCTTCCCGCTCGTTCCCCTCGACGGGGGCAGGATGCTCGACGACGTCCTGAAGGAGTACCTGCCGGAGGGCGTTGCAAAGCCGCTCAGGTACACCGCGATAGGCATAGGTCTTTTGCTCCTGGCCATAAACCTGTGGCCGGCGCTGCTGAACCTCGCAGGGTGACCTTTAAAAGGCCCCCCTCAAATTGGCCCCCATGATGAAGTGCTCGAAGTGCGGCAGGCCAGCGGTCTACCACGCGCGCTACAGCGGGCTTTACTACTGCCACAAGCACTTCAACGAGATGGTGGAGAAGAAGTTCAAGGAGACGGTGAAGAAGTACCGCCTCATAGGGAAGGGGGAGAGGATAGCGGTCGGCGTTTCCGGCGGGAAGGACAGCGTGGTTCTGCTCCACCTCTTAGCTAAGCTCCGCGAGAAGTTCCCCTTCGAGCTGGTTGCGATAACGATTGACGAGGGCATTGCCGGTTACAGGCCGGCGAGCGTTGAGGTTGCGAAGAGGAACGCAAAAAAGCTCGGCATAGAGCACCGCATCTACTCCTTCAAGGAGTACATAGGCTTCACGCTCGACGAGACGGTTGAGATAATGGGGAGCTTCGAGAAGGGCGAAAGAGTGGGGGCCTGCTCCTACTGCGGCGTCTGGAGGCGCTGGCTCCTCAACTACGCAGCCAAAGACGTTGGGGCGGATAAGCTAGCGGTCGGTCACAACTTGGATGATGAAGTCCAGATGTTCCTAATGAACGTTCTCCGCGGGGACATAGCCCGCCTCGGTAGGACCGGTCCCTACTACGAGGAAATTCATCCGGAGCTCGTTCCAAGGATAAAGCCCCTCCGGGAGATTCCCGAGAAGGAGATCGTTCTGTATGCTATCCTGAACAACATTGAAGTTGATTTGAGCGAGTGCCCCTACGCGGTAGAGGCATTTAGAGCAGAGATAAGGGACTGGATAAACGAGATGGAGGAGAGGCATCCGGGAACGAAGTACCAGATCCTGAGGAGCTACGACAAGCTGTTCCCTCTTATAGCTAAGACCTACACCAAAAAAACGAGCGAGCTCAACCGCTGTAAGATCTGCGGCCAGCCGACAACGGGGGAGATATGCAAGGCCTGCCAGTTCCGCCTCCAGGTCGAGAAGAAGGCGAGGGAGAAGGGGCTGACCTTCAGGGTTGAGTGAAGAATGGCCTAATACACTAAACGGGAATTTATAAAAAGCTGTTCAGTACACTGAACAACCTTTATAAACCATAACCGCATATTACCAACCATGAGGAGAGACCTCGCGACGGTTTTAGTAGAGTGGCAGGAAACCTGGGCCCCCGAGCTTATCGAGAGAGAATTTGACCTTTCCCTCGTCCCATGGGAGCTTAACAAGGTTGTGACCTTCGCAGGATGCAGGAGGACGGGAAAAACTTATCTGATGTTCCAGCTCATCAATGAGCTTGCAAAGACCGCTGAAAAGGAATCGATATTCTACATCAACTTCGAGGATGAGAGGCTCGAAAAGGGCATCGAAACCCTAACCGAGCTTATACCAACCATAGAAGAGCTTTACGGAAAGAAAGAGAGACTTTATCTTTTCCTTGACGAGATTCAGAACGTTGAAAACTGGGACTCCTGGGTTAGACGGGTAAACGACTCCAGAAAAGACGTGAAGCTCTTTCTAAGTGGTTCCTCCTCAAAGCTCTCCAGCAGGGAAATCCCGACATCCTTAAGGGGTAGGGCCATAACCTTTGAGGTTTTTCCACTGAGCTTCCGGGAGTTTCTGAAATTCAAAGAATTCAAAATTCCCGAACGGCTTGAGTTCAGTAGGGAAAAGCCGGAACTCCTGAACCTGCTGAGAGAATACGTCCTCTATGGGGGCTTTCCAGAGGTCGTTCTGACGGGTGATGTGAGAATCAAGAGGATGCTCGTCAGGGATTACTTCAACACAATAATAGCCCTCGACGTGGTGGAGAGATACGGCATCAGGAACCCCGAGGAGCTAAGGGCGTTCATAAGGCTTCTTTTAAACTCCGAATACTCCAGCCTCAGCAAGCTGGAGCGCACGATGAGAAGCCTGGGCTACTCCATAAGCAAGGCAACGCTCTCGAACTACCTGCGCTATCTCCAGGAATGCTACTTCGCGTTTCCTGTTGAGGTCTATTCTCCGAAAGTCAAGCTGAGAATCCAGCATCCCAAAAAAGTGTACTTCGTTGACAGTTCATTTCTAACATTCCTCAGCATAAAGTTCAGCGAGAACTTTGGAA
>NZ_JALXBJ010000003.1 GCF_026991495.1 Thermococcus sp.
GTATTGTCCTTAGGCTTTAAAATAGTTTGCTTTCCTGTTTAAGGGCTGGTTTTAGAATTACTGCATCCCCGCCCTAAAGGGCGGGGAGGAGGTCAGAGTTACGCTTTTTCAAATTAAATTTGAGAAGAGAAAAGACCACTCACTCAAGCTTCTTGTGGCAGAACCACCAGTCGTAGCACTCGATCTCGCCCTTGGCCTTCGCTTCCTCCCGCTCCTTGATCTGCTCGACGGTTCCAGCGGGCGGGACTATAACGCGGTCGCCGATGAGCTCGTTGTTGGGCCACTTGTGCGGCAGGGCGACGCCCTTCTCGGTGCTTATCTTGAGGGCCTTCACAAGGCGGAGTATCTCGTCCCAGTCCCTTCCGACCTCGGCCGGGTAGTAGACGATGGCCCTTATGGTGCCGGTGTTGTCAACGACGAAGACAGCCCTGGCGGTTATCGTTGCTCCGCTGGGTATCATGCCGAGCTTCTCGGCGAGGTCGCCACGGTCGTCCGCGATTATCGGGAAGGTTATCTCCTCCCCAAGGTTCTCCTTTATCCACTCGGCCCACTTAAGGTGGCTGAAGACCTGGTCAACGCTCAGCCCAATCGGCTCGACGCCGAGCTCCCTGAACTGGTCGACCCTCTTTTGGAGGGCGTAGAACTCGGTCGTGCAGACCGGCGTGAAGTCTGCCGGGTGGCTGAACAGCAGGAACCATTTGCCCTGCTCGGTGAAGTGCTCCGGCAACTTTATCCTTCCAAAGGTCGTGTTGACCTCGACTTCCGGGAATTTTTCTCCTATAACTACCATCTTCCATCACCCCATCTTTTGGTGTGTTTTCTTCACTATAAACCATATTGGTTCGAATATATAAAGCTTTCGGTTCGTCTAACATCGAATATGAAGGGATATCAAAATGGGGGTTAGCAGCATGATCCCTAAGATCCTTAGATGACTAAGTGAGACGGCCTTTCAACGTGCAAGGAGTTCCGTATATGGAACAAAATCTTAAGTAATCCGGAACAAAACTATCGGTGGTGGTCGGATGAAGGACGAGGACTACATGCGCCTCGCTTTAGAGCTCGCGAGAAAAGGTGAAGGCTGGGTAAACCCGAACCCGATGGTTGGGGCTGTAATAGTCAAGGACGGCGAGATAATCGGTACTGGCTGGCACAGGAAGTTCGGGGAAAAGCACGCCGAGGTCAACGCCATAGAGAACGCCAAAGCTAAGGGGTACGACGTTAAAGGCGCCACTATGTACGTAACCCTCGAACCCTGCTCCCACTGGGGGAAGCAGCCGCCATGCGCCGACAGAATAATAGCCGAGGGCTTTAAGCGGGTTGTAGTCGCGATGAAAGACCCGAACCCCCTCGTGGCCGGGCAGGGGATAGAGAAGATGAGGAGGGCCGGAATAGAGGTGGAAGTCGGCCTCCTCGAAGATGAAGCGAGAAAGCTCAACGAGATTTTTATAAAATACATAACGACCAAGATGCCTTTTGTGGCCATTAAGCTCGCCCTGACCCTCGACGGCTTCATAGCGACCGAGAGCGGTTCTTCCCAGTGGATAACCGGCGAGAAAGCTCGTGAGAGGGTCCAGGAGCTGAGGAGAAGGCACATGGCGATAATGGTGGGTTCCGGAACCGTCTTAGCTGACAACCCGAGGCTCAACTGCAGGCTTGAGAACTGCCCGCAGAAGGTCAAGGTTATCTTAGACCGCTCCGGCAGAATTGCCGATGAGATAAGAAAAGGAAGGAAGTTCAAGCTATTTGAGGACGGCAGGGTTATTTTCTTCACGGAAAGGCCGGAGAAGTTCGAGGGCATAGCGGAGGCATACCCGGTAACGAAGCCGGAGGAAATCCTGAGGAAGCTCGGCGAACTCGGCATAGACAGCGTTCTGATAGAGGGCGGTAGAATAGCCTGCCAGTTTTTACGCTACGCCGACAAGTTCCACCTCTTCTACGGGCCGAAGCTCTTTGGAAGGGGAATTAAACCCTTCGAGTGCCTTAAGGTTGAGGAAGCGAACGAGGCACCAGTTTTGAGGATAGACTCAATAGAGAGGCTTGAAGAGAGCTTTTTGGTCACTGCTTACCCGGGTGGTGGGGATGTTCAGCGGGATAGTTGAGGCAACTGGCAAAGCCCGTTACTCAGCGGGAAAGCTCTACGTGGAGGTTCCCTTCGAGGTTAAACCTGGCGATAGCGTCGCGGTAAACGGCGCCTGCCTGACCGTCGTGAGCTTTGACGGGAGGACAGCGACCTTCGACGTCGGTGAGGAGACGCTGAGGAGAACTAACCTGAGGGAAGCGAAGGTTGTCAACCTTGAGCGGGCTTTGAGGGTTGGCGACAGGCTCGACGGGCACATAGTTACTGGCCACGTTGACGGGACGATTCGCTTTATAGCGAAGAGGACGAGCAGGAACACGACATGGATGGCCTTTGAGATGCCACCCGAGAGGTGGGGAGTGGCAGAGAAAGGCTCCATAGCTTTGAACGGCGTCTCGCTTACGGTGGCGAAGGTCGAGGGAAACCGCTTCTGGATTCAAGTGATTCCCTACACGCTGGAGAAGACTAACCTCGGCCTTCTAAGAGCTGGCGAGAGGGTGAACTACGAGATAGACGTCATAGCGAGGTACGTGAGGAGAATCCTCTCCACTTAATTCCATTTTTGGAACAAATT
>NZ_JALXBJ010000004.1 GCF_026991495.1 Thermococcus sp.
CTTCGTGGCGCACATCACCATTGGCCGCGTTAAGTTCGTCAGGGATAAGACCAAGCTCGCGATGGCCCTTAAAGACCTCGCCAACGAGGACTTCGGGGAGTTCGAGGTTAACGCGATAGAGCTGAAAAAGAGCACGCTGACGCCGAAGGGGCCGATTTACGAGACGGTGGCGAGGTTCGAGCTGGCCGAATGAAGCTGGGGGAGCTACAGATCTTGACCAATCCTTTTCATCCTGTTATACACCCATACAACTTTTTTTTACTTGGCCTTCTTTTGATCGGTTCTAAGTGGAAAACCCACGTTAGAATGAATTTATACTTGAAAAAAAGGAAGAATTATTACTAATAATAAAAGGAAAAGTTTATAAGGAAGAGTTGGTTATGATATAATGCCAAAACCCTTGTGGGGTGAACCTCGTGAAGTGGAAGCCGTTGTTCGCAGTTCTCCTCGGACTGCTGATGGTAGGAGTGACGGCAGGAAGTGCAAGTGCCCAAGTATTCGCCACCAATTTTCAAACCGCCAACGTTGGTAGTTATGCCAAGATGATTTCACTCCCAACCACTGACCCGTATCAATCTCACCCACTACCCCCAAAACCGGAAGTGTTCTTGGACAAGGATCAGGTTGATTTGGGGTTTTCGAAGTATGATTCGTATGTTCAGTACGGCGGGCGCATTTATCTGGCATTCTACTGGTTCTGGACACGCTTGGTGTCCCCAACGCAGGAAGTCCTGATAGAGTTTCCCTACTAATTCCATGGAAGGTATGGAACTCTAGCTCCTCTAAATGGGTTCCGCTCTTTGAAGAGGACAACCCTGATGTCTACATCAAGGTTTACGATGGAGATAACAGCACAATCAAGATCAAGATAGAAGACTACGATGGAACCCATCCCATAGAGAAAAAGATTGGAAACGTTACGTTCTGGTTACTACGTATTCAGATCTCTGTTCCCGAGAACGGCGTTACCTCGGCGGAGATTTACATTGGAATGACCCCTTATCCTGAACTTGTAAATGCAACCCTGTCAATATGCATGGGATACACTCACACTTGGAGCTGGGTTGCGTTTACATCAGTACTCCTTGGTACTGTTATAACTGCACCATTCTATTTTGTTCCAGAAGGAGGATCTTTCTTAGGATATTTAATAACGAATGCAGTGGTGTCCTTCACTGCATATGAAATCCAGGGACGTCTACCAGATAAAGATTCATGGACAATTTCAAAGATGTTCAAAGTTAAGCTTGACTATTCTGAGTATCCCTTGCGCGGAGCCCCATCCACACCGCCCGCCTTTGGGGGGAGGTATGCACTCGTATCAGTGGAAAATGGAATGAGTTGACAACAAAAACTCTTTATATTTTTATTCTTCCAAGACTATCGGGATGCGGGAAATGGATGGTGAGGATTATGGAGGGTAATACTATCCCCAAAGGGCTTATCTTTATAGACAACTTTATTAAGGGGTGGGGCTACTTTATAATCGTTGGCCTGATCTTTGGCTTCTTCGCTGTTAAGGGCCCTCTCTGGAAAGTAATCAAATTCAACGTTATCATCTGGCCAGTTGCTGGGTCTTTGATTTATCTCGCGGGGTATAATGCAACCCTGAAGTGGGCGATTGAAGAACAGGGAAAACCCTATCGGCAGGCGAAGAGGGAAACCGAAAGGTTCTCAGCAAGGTTTGCCTTAGAAATTGCGCTGTTGTTCCCATTGGCGAGCATCACTGAAGCCGCCCTCTATGTGAAGGCCCATCCCAACATTCTCCTCAGCGTTATACTCATTATTCTGAGCTCAACCTTCTGGGGTTACATACACGCAAAGGTTTTCACGCCCGCCTACGTTCCAATAGCGAACCCCAAGAAAGTAGTCTGGATTTCAAAGACCATCTACCAAAAGTGGTACCAAGAAAAAGAGGATAAAAATCAAAACGTATAGCTGAAGAAGAGCACACTGACTCCAAAGGGCCCGATTTACGAGACGGTGGCGAGGTTTGAGTTAGGGGAGTGAAGCTGGAAGAGGAAGAGGGAAACGGGGACTATCGCGAGGTTGCTTCCCTCGATGAACTCAAGTGTGCCCTTTGAGAGGAGCACCTTGTTCCGTACTCCGACCCTTGGAAAGTCAGGGGGCCTAACCTTTTTCCTCCACTTCACTTCAACGCCAAAACCGGGGGTTAGGAAGTCCAGTTCCTTAGAGCCGCTGAAGAAGTAGGTCGGATGGAGGCGCTTCAGGTGCTCACCTACGACACCTTCGATTATCCTGTCAGTCTCAGGCCCCTTTCCAAAGAGCCTCTTAAAGGTCTGGATTAGCAGTGGGTCTGTGAAGTAGAACTTCCGCTCCTTCCGGAACAGGGGCGTGAAGTCATGGGGCTTGACCTGGAAGTAGTTTCGCCCTATGAACAGCTCCTCAAAGAGTTCGAGGTAGTCCCTAACTGTAACGTGGGAGCCTATCTCAAGCTCCTTGGCGAGGGAGTTTAATGTTAGCCTGTCCCCATAGCGGCGCAGTAGCCCAAGGATCATTGAGAGTGCTATTCTCTCGCTCCTTCCAAGCTTGACAACGTCGAGAACCGTGGCGTTGTAGACCATCTCGTAGGTTTCCGGTTTTATCCCTCCCCCAAGAAGTTCGTAGATGGCTCTCGGATACCCACCGGTCAGCAGGTAAAAATCGAGTGCACCACCCAATGTCTCCAGGTATGGGTACAGTTCAAGGGCGTTCTCGTAGAATTCGCGGCTTCCATGGGGTTTTTCGTGGGGGAGTTCAATCCGCTTCAGTTTTGGTTCAAAGATCGTTGAAACCGTCCTGAAGTCCAACGGAAGGAACTCATCAACCTTAACCTTCCTCCCTGGGAAGCTCTCCCTTTTCAACCCCGCTGAGGTCGAGCCTGTAACCTGAAGCACCATTCTCGATGCGAGGGGAGAATCTAGAAGGAACTTAACGGCTCTCTCCCAGCCCTCGACGAAGGTAACCTCATCGAGAAAAACGTAAGCTTTTCCCTTCACACTCCGGAGGAATGACTTAACAACCGAGACTATCTCACGGTAGTCCTTCAGGAGGTCGCAGGAGAAGTAGAGGATGTTCCTCGGGTTTACTCCTGACTCGATGAGTTTTGCCACGGAGAGCTTCATGTATGTGGTCTTTCCCACCTGCCTCGGGCCGATTAAGATCTTGTTTACCGGCTCGAAGCGGTAGTTGACCCGCGGTTCCTTTGCCAGGGCTTTCTTAACCCGCTCATCATCGTATATTGCATCCGGGTCGGCCCACCAGGGGTTTTGGACTACCACCAGGTCTTCCATCTCGCATCATTGATATCATAACATCAAAAGATATATAAACATTTTGATAATTAGGCATCAATAGGGACAGAATATGAACGTTGAAGAGATCATCAGCAAAGTCCTCCAGAAGGTAAGGCCAACCGGGGAAGAGAGGACCTTCGTCAGTGAGCTCATGGAAGAGCTCAAGGGGATTGCAGCGGAGACCATTGGGGAGCTCGGCCTCGATGTTAAGGCCCACTTCGTCGGCTCCTTAGCAAAGGACACCTACTTAGCCGGCGACCACGACATCGACCTGTTCTTAGCATTTCCCCTTGAAACCCCACTTGAGGAGCTCCGGGAGAAGGGACTGAAGCTCGGGAAGGCTATAGCGGAGAGACTCGACTCCTACCAGCTCGCCTACGCCGAACATCCGTACGTGAGGGCAGCCTATAGAGGTGTGAGCGTCGACCTCGTGCCATGCTACGACGTGAGGGATTGGAGGGACGTGAAGACGGCCGTCGACCGCTCGATACTCCACACTGAGTGGGTGAACGAGCACCTAAACGGCAGGAACGATGAGGTTAGACTCCTCAAGCGCTTCCTGAAGGGCATAAACGCCTACGGGAGCGAGATTTACATCAGGGGGTTTTCTGGCTACCTCTCCGAGATCTTAGTGGTGAAGTACGGCTCGTTTCTCGGCGTCCTTGAGAGCACAGACCTCATGCTGAGGCAGAAGGTAATCGACCCGGGGAACTGGCTGAAGAGGGAGCCCGAGCTCGCCATGAAGACCCTGAAGAGGGAGGTGGAAGCCGACAGACCGCTTGTGGTTATCGACCCGGTCGATCCGAGGAGGAACGTAGCGGCGAATTTAAGCTGGGAAAAGTACGGGCGGCTGTACTTCAAAGCCCGGACTTTCCTGAAGGAACCTTCATTGGAGTTCTTCTTCCCGGAGGCGGACGGGATAGGGAGCTACCTGAGGGAGCTCAGGGAGAGGGGAACCCACCTCTTAACCCTGCTCTTCGAGAAGCCCGACCTGATAGACGACGTCCTCCTGCCCCAGCTTGAGAAGAGCGCCAAGGGGCTGGAAAGGGCCCTCGCGAGGGAGGGCTTTGGAGTTCTCGGATGGGACACCGGTTACTCCGGGAGGAGGGCCTTCCTAATGCTCGAACTCGAGAGGATAGAGCGCGGGAGGGTGAGGATAAGACCCGGGCCGGAGTTCTTTACGGAGCGGGCCCTGGACTTTTACGCCAAGAACGAGACGGTCTGGATCGAGGGGAAGAGGCTTTACACTGAGAAAAAAGTTACTGAAAACGTTGTTGACGTTGTCCTGAGTCTCCTTGAAAAGAACCAGGTTCCCCTCGGGAAGAACCTGAGGGAAGCGATAAGGGGAGCTGACGTGCTCGTGGACTACGTACCCCACGAATTGAAGCGGGAAGCTTACCTCTTCCTCAGAAGGGAAAGGAAGAGGATAAAGTGACTACTCCCTGTGCTCGCACCACTCCCTTCTCTCCCAGTGGCCGTGGGCTTCGCCGGGGATGTGGCCCGTGTCCGCTACCGCCCATTCGAGGTTGTAGGGCTCGATTAAATCCCCCAACTCCCCCTTCAGATCCCTCTTGCCAACGTAAAGGGCCGCCCTCGTCACGACGTTGTAGCCGCTGTTTGGAACTCCGGGTTTGAGGGCCTCCTCCCAGGCTCTTTCGGTCGTTTCCCAGCCCTCTAAGGAGGGCATGGCGGAGAGGTTCCACAGGTGATGCAGGTGCTCGAAGTTGAGAAGCCTGAGGTATGCCTCGGTGAAGAGATTCTGAAGTTCACCACCCTCGAAGTACTTCATGAGCTCTATAAGTGCCTTTGCCATAACCGAGACGTTTCCGAAGGCGACGCGCGTGTCGAGGTTCTCCCAGAAGCGCGGACAGGAGTGGTTAGCGAGGAGCATCAGGTAGTAGGCCCTCCCGAGCTTCAGTGCGTTTCTTTCGCCTTCCGCGGGTTCGAGGACGTAATCGAGGGAGTTATCCATACCGAAGTAGTGGTAATAGTTCCCGAAGAAGATCCTCGCGTAGCGAACGAGGAACTCCTCGACCTTTGAACCATCAACACCGAGATCCCCAAGGCCCTTGAGAACCCCAAACCGGACAGCCCTGTTGAGCTCGGTGAAGAGCCTCGTGAAGGCAACCTTCCAGAGCTGGCTTACTTTCCTCCCGTTCACCTCCCTCGCGAAGACCCTCCCGTCAGCCCTGCGGTAGCCGAGCCAGCGCGAATCGCTCGTTTTGCCGTCGGTGCTCAGATCAAAGTAGTCGCTCCAGCTTGAGTAGTCCTTGACGCCTATCTCAAAAGAGCACTCCCCCTCAAGGCGTTTGAAGCCACCGGAGAGCTTTTTAGCAACGAATTCCATCGCGGAAACGCGCTCGACTCCGTTGTCTTCAAGTCCCTTCATCCACGCTGTAAAGCGGTCGAGCTGGGCAGGGTTTCCCAGGAGGCTCTCCAAGTCGCTGGCCGTGAAGACCAAATACGGAACGCCCAGATTCTCCTTGTAGTCGTCGCGATAGCCAAGGGTCGCCGAGACGAGACCCGGAACGTCGAGGGTGTTGAAGGCGAAGGCGTCGCTTATGTGCCACTCCCTTCCGAAGACGAATGAGCTACCGTAGCGGTTGCAGGAGTGCTTCGCCTGGGGAAAGTCGTAGAGGAGCTGTCTCTCATCGAGGAGAAAGACGAGTTTCCTATCGGTTGAGGACTCAATTATTGATGCACTCACCCTCGTTATCACGGCCTCTGGCAACCAGTAGCCGAGAACTCCCTTTCCCTCGGTTAAGGGCGTGTAGAAGTCGAAGGAAACCCTCGAGAGGATCCTCTGCTCAAACTCATCGAGGTGCGGGAGTATCGGATGAAAGGGAACCGTGGGAACCGCGTCAAAAACTCTCATGAGTTCCACGGCGTCTTCAAAGGCTTTTCTATGGTAGCTGAGGAGCATCAGGAATGTAAAGGGCTCCACGTCAATGCTTACCCCATTCATCCTTGAGAGAACCTCCGAAATGTGCTCGTAGGAATAGAGCATAGCCCTCGTCCAGTTTTCCCCTTTGACCTCCTCACCGCGGATCTTAATGGCGACGGGGCTCTTCCTCTCTTCGTAATCCAGCGGCTTCGAACCGTCTCCATCCTTAATGTACACTATGTCGCCCGGCTGATAGGCGTGGAAATGGTGGGCGTACTTCATCTGCATCCTTCTCACCGCTGGTGATACAGCCTTTTCTTTTATCTCACTTTCGGGAAATGGAAGTGCATTCCTACTCAATTCTGTCCGACAGATTAATAAAGGCGTACATCGAGCTTAGGTCGGTGAAAGGATGAGAGGGGAGATAAGGAAGCTACTTGGAGAGGATCTCACCAATTACCTTGAGCTGATGAGGGCAAAGCTGGCCTTCGCCGAGGAGCTCTACGGTGTCAGGATGAACTATGTACCACTTGTTACGGAGGGGGAGATAGTCATCTTAGACAAGAACGATGGGAAGATCAAATGGCTCAGGGACAAGAAACCGCTTACAACCGAAGAGCTCAGCGGCCTCGCGGATAAGATAAAGGAGAACCTTGAAAGCGGCTACGTCGAGATGCTCCTGACGATGAACATATCCTGCATTAACACGCCGGGCGAATAGCTTTTAAATTTCCGGGGGAACTCGGCCCCATGGAGAGGGCCGAACTTACACTCTTGGGAGCCACCGTCCTCTGGGGCCTCACCTTCCCGGCGATGAAGGTCAGCCTGGCCTATCTCCCGCCGATTCTCTTTCTCTCGTATCGCTTTGGAATAGCCACTTTTTTAATGCTCCTAATTTTTAGGGAGAAGGTTCTTAAGAGGGAATCCATAACAGAAGGCCTCATCCTCGGGCTCACCCTCTTCTTCGGCCACGGTTTTCAGATAGTTGGCCTTGAGTACACAACCGCCTCAAATTCAGCTTTCATAACCTCCCTCTACGTCGTCTTCACGCCCTTCATAGGGTACTTCCTCATAGGAGAAAGAATCGGTGGGAAGGACCTCGTATCACTCATCACCGCCTTGGCCGGTCTCTATCTGATATCCGGGGCCAATGGAAGGATAGGCCTGGGAGATGCGCTCACCGCACTGTGCGCCCTGAGCTTTGCATTCCAGATAGTCCTCGTCCAGCGCTTTGGCCACAGCGACTACCTCAGCCTTTCATTCTGGCAGATATTCTGGAACTTCCTTTTCTCAGCTGTCTTCAGCCTGCTTTCCGAGCCCTTGAGCGTTCCAGAGGGCCTCGTCCCGTGGACAGGGCTCGTCTACACCGCTGTTTTTGGAACCGTTGTAGCCTTCACCCTTCAGACCAAGTACCAGAGGGAGACCACAGCGTACAGGGCCGCTTTGATATACTCCATGGAACCAATCTTCGGCTCGCTCTCCGCCTTCCTCCTCCTTGGAGAAAGCTTAACCGGAAAGTCCCTCCTTGGGGCCCTCCTCATCATGGCCTCCGTATGGAACGAGATAAGAAGAAAGCCAGAGGGGACGCCGTGAAGGGGCCAGAAAATTTTAAAAGATGCCCGGCGATTCACGTCCCGGGGTGGTGGCATGAAGATCAGGGCAATAAAATTCGTGGATCGGGACGGAGAGGAGTACTACCGCTGCCCTAAGTGTGGGAGGATCTTCAGAAAGAGCCGCGACTACACAAGGCACGTTAACAGGGCCCACCGCAGGGTTAAAGTTCAGAAGCAGGAAGCGGGCGAAGAAAACCCCCAGTGAGCGCCTTTATATTTTGCCTGTTTGGCGAAAGCTAACCCCTGTAGAGTATTCTGATGGAGTCCCCGTAGCTGAAGCCGTTGTGATCGGCTGTGGAGAGCCTGAGACCAGGCAGAACTTCCCCATCTTCCTCAACCCATTCCCCCACGATTACCGAGGCCTTTGAGCCCTTAAGGCCGAACAGATAGTGAAGTCCAGCGACCACGGCATCCCAGCAGTTTCCGGAGACCACTATGTAGTGACTCCCGTTTACCAGAACGGACTGTATTGCAAAGGTGCCCCTGGTTACGTCCCAGTTTTTCCTCCCCTCGTGTATGGCGTAAAAGTACCTGAACGTTGGCCCGGTTATCACTGAATAGTTCACTGTCACTGGTATGAGGTACTCGTCCTCCAACAGCCGTATTAAACCGTTGGTGCTTGAGTTTCCGAGGATGAGGTGGTAGTTTCCTCCACCTGCATTGGGGATCATTCCCATGACAGTGTCCCTTACCCCCTCCGGAATGCGACCCCAGACAATTGTAGAGGGAGATAACGTTGTGGAATTTCCAATCGGCTCCAGACGGTAGGGAAACGGGACGTGACAGAGTGTTGAGGAGCAAACGTCCGGCGTGGTAGGGGGCTTCGCACTTCTCAAGGGTTCAAGGTGAACGCCGTACGCCCATCCAAGGAGTTCAACCGCAACGGAGTTGGGAGGAATCCCGTAGCCTGGGCTAAAGAAGAAGCCGGGCGTGGCCGTTGAGGCGAATTCTATATCGCCTAAATTCCAGTAGTAAGGGTATCTGTAGATGGGTGGAAGCCTTGCAACGTTGGCAACGCTGACGGCGATGAAGGCTCCAAAGACAACCGCGAGGCTCTTCTTAGAGGATGCCCTTGGGGTGTTTAATCTAAATATCTTCTCCGCAACGCAGGGGACTGCAAAAACCGCAAAGTATTGATAGATCCTCAGCCCCCAGTTCCTGAATCCAAAGGCGCCGAAACCGGTGGGCATGAAGAACGAGGCCGCTATCCCCGAGATGCCCAAGAGCACGAGAGTTAGAAGGGTAATGAAGTAGGGGATGTTCATGCCACCCCTCGCCCGCTCGAACAGCCGGTATAAAAAGAGAAGGACGAAGAGGAAGTTGCCCGCCTGCATTAGAAACGGAAGCCCCCAGTTGCCAGAGTAGAGCCCCGTGTAAAGCGCCCTGTTTAGCCAGAACTGGAGGAAGATCAGCAGCAGGAAGAGACTTGAGAGCACCGCGATCCAGAGCTTCATTCTGCCCATTCTGAGAATACCAAGCAGCAACGAGCCCGCTCTGAGGAGGGGGCCTTTGAGCACAACGCCCAATATCAGTCCACAGGCAACGATAGCAACGTAAGATATGAGGAGTGCCCCCGGGAAGTTCCAGCCGGCGGACTCAAGGAGGTGAAGGGAGGAATGCTTAAGGATCCACTTCGCTGAGAAAACTGTGCTCCTGTACTGGGGCATGAGGAGAAATGCCAACAGCCCCCCGAGGGGAAGAGACATGGAAGCGATATATCCCTTAGCGGACGTCTTTCCAGTGGCCAAGTAGAACAATTCCACGGCCCAATATATGAAGAGGAAGATGAAAAAGGAGAGAACGTGGACAAAGGTGAGCGCCGTCCAGAGGAGCAGAACGGAGAGCGCCCAGCTGGAGCTCAAGCTCTTCTTTAAGAGGAGGTAGAGCAGAGCGATGCCCAGCATTATTCCAAAGGCCTGGGGCCTGACCTCGTTGGCGTTCCAGAGGAAATGGCTGCTGAGGAGAAGGGCAATTAAAAGTGAAGCCTGATTAACTTTGAACCCCATTCCCGTGGCAAACCACCTGACGAGGTAATAGTAGGCAATGAAAGTGACTATTGAGAGGAGGAGAAGCCCAAGAACGGGGTTTCCAGTTACTAAGGTAAGCCCCCTCAGGAGGGAGGGGACGAGAAGACCGGAGTATATACCACCCGTCTTAACGGTCGACAGGTAGTAAGCCTCATCGAAGGTCGTGGTTATCCTTCCGGCCCCAAAGCGAACTGCACACCATGTCGCTAAGAGGACTACGAAGGGGAGATACCCTCTAAGACCCTTCAATTCCAACACCGAACTCAATAATCAGAAGAAGAGAGGAAAGAAAGTTTGGAAGAGGGCGTCAGCCCTCAACTATCGGCTTGATGAGGTCGCCTGGGCTGAAGCCGTTGTGGTCGTTGCTGGTGAACTTGAGGAATCCTGGGCTGTAGATTATGCCGTCGGTGTCCTTCCAGACGCCAACGACGTAGTTCTTGCCGTTGAGCTCGCTGAAGTGCTGGCTGAAGTAGTAGGCTGCCGCCCAGGTGCTGTCTGCGTCAGTACCGTAGATCATGTAGATCACTGCACCTGTGGTGTTGTCAACGACCTTCTGGATTATCCAGTATCCCTCGCTGACGTTCCACCACTCGGCAGGAGCCGTCCAGTTGGCAACGACTGTGCCGTCTGCAACTATGCTGATCGAGCCGTCGCTGTTAACAACCATCTTCGCCTCTCCGAGGCTCTGGTAGTGGGCGGTGATGCTGTTGACCTTAGGTCCGCCGACGGCTATGATCATGTCGTTGGAGTTGAGGCTGCTGACGTTTATGTCGCTGTCGGCATAGGTTGGCTTGACTCCGATGGTCTCGAAGAGGAACGACATCGCCTGGTAGTCCACTGACTTGAGCGCATTGTTTCCAAGGACGACCATTGTGTTGTGGGTCTGGGTGTCGCTTATGAACGCTCCAAGTCCGGTGAGTGTGCTCGTGGTTGTGACGACGACGTCAGCGGTGCTGGTGACGAACGGGTAGACGGTCGTGTCGGCGTAGCCCACTCCTCCGCCGTAGTGGGCAACAACCCTGTACTTGGTGCCGGAAAGGGAGGCTGGCACGTTGAATGAGTAGTGGCCGTGGCCATCGGCTATGGTCTTGAGCACGTTGCCGGCGTAGTCGGTGGCAGCGACCCAGTTGCCGTTCTCGAAGACGAAGAGCTCCACAGTCGCGCCTGGGAGGAGGTTGTTCTTCGGATCAACGACGTCACCTGAAATGCTGCCGATTCCTCCGAAGGAGACGGTGTAGTTCTCGCTTGTGAGACCGTCGTACGTTGCCCAGACGTGGAGGTCGCCCATGTAGTGAATGAGCTCCTCGGGTGTGGCGTTCTGCGGGGCAGCCGAGTAGACCTTGAGGTAGACAGTACCGTTCGCGTCGGTGGTTCCGTTCTCAGGTTCGAGGTAGGCGATGGCCGGGTTGTCTGTGTGGAACTGGATGGTGGCGTTGCTTATCGGTATCGGCTGGCTCGGGTACCTGCCGGTGATGCTGCTCTTGTAGCCGGCGGCCTCGTTGATTATCTCCTGGGCAAGATCCTGCTTCTCGCTGGCAGTGAGGTACGGCAGGCTGTTAACCATGCTCTCGGTCTGGTTCTCGAAGGTCATGAACTGGTCGTCGAACTGTCCGCTGACGTTGACGTACTTCTCGTACAGCTGGGCCATGAACTCAAAGTAGGAGCCGTACTGGGCGGGCTGTATTGCGAGGTTGGTCAGCTTGGTGAACTCGAGGTACGTCTCTGGTGAGAACGTGAAGGTGTAGCTGGTTGAGTTGGTGGCGTTTTCGATGTTCTCCTCGTAGACGAAGTCGTACGATGTGTACGGTGCAAGTCCATAGACCGAGGCGGGTGGTTTGATGGCTATGTAACCTGGGGCCTGCGGTATCTGGTACGTCCAGCCCTCTGTTACGGTCTTCTTGTAGACTATAGCGCTTGCAGTTATCGTGTCGTTGACTGCTTCAACTGAGTAGTTGTACCAGGTTGTGACGGTGGTGACGGTCTTGTCTATAGCCTCTGGCGTGAGGATCGGGTACTTCTCAGCTATGAACTCGGGAACCGCTATCAAGTAGAGGTTGAACTCGTTGACTGGGTAGAGCGGGAAGACCACCCTTCCGTTGACCGCAGTGGCGTTTACCTTCACGATCTGTCCTTTGACGTAGTCGTAGGCTGGGAAGTAGACGTTGCCGTCGATTGACCAGTATATAACAACGGTATCGTTCGGTGCCTCAAGGGTTCCCTCCTTCACTATGTCAACGTAGACCCAAGTCGGGTTGACGGTTGGCTTGGTGACCTCGATTGTTGTCTTGGCGCACTTGTTGTACTCCTTCGCCATCGCCTTGACCGTGAAGTTGCCCGGAGCTGGTGCGAAGAGGGCCTTTGTGAAGGTGTACTCGCCGTTGACGAGGGTGAAGTCCGCAACGGTGAAGGTGCCGTTGGGTATGAGCTGCTGGTTGCTGAAGGTGATAATGACACTTATCGGGGCATTTATGTCCGCGGTGCCGTTGGTCTCATCGTCGATCGCCCTAACGGTGAAGTTGATGTTCTCAATGGTTCCTGCCGGTATGGTGGTGTTGCTCGGGGTTATCTCAAGGTGCCACGGGACAACGTGGAAGGTTCCCGTGACGGTGACGTTGTAGATGTCATCGTGTGCAACGACGGTGTAGTTGCCGGCTGGCAGGGTGACGTTCGCCATCCATATCTGGCCGTTGTTCGTTGTGAATGTTATGTTCTGGCCCTCAACGTAGACCTGGAGGTTGTGGTAGTCGCCGCCGTTGTAGGTGATGTTGAGCATTACCTCGGTTGGGACGTTCTCGTAGATCCTCGGGGTGAGGACGCTCATCTCGAGGAGCTTCTTGACTTCGATGGTACCCGTGAACTCAACGGCCGGGTAGTCGTTGGCGTAAACGGTTATGCTACCTGTGCCGAGGTTGCTCTCGTTGAGCTCAATGCTGCCGAAGTCAACGGGGCTGGCGTTGGTGTTCTTCTCAAGGGTTATGTTGCCCGGAAGCTGTATCACTATTGTCGTGTTGCCCGTGTACGGAACGGTCTCGTTGTTGTCGGCTATGTACTCAAAGCCTACCACAATTGGGTTCTTGTAGCCCGGTGCAACGTAAAGCTCCTCAGGATAGGTGACCTTGACGCTCCAGCCGTGTATCAGGACGTTGAGGGTGGTGCTCTTGCCGTGGTCAACGTCGGTGACCGTGAAGGTTCCGACGCCCGCGTTCGGAGTCGCGAGGCAGCAGAAGAACACCTCGCCTTCGCCGCCGATTACCCAAGTGGTCTCGTTTCCAACAACACCGGTGAGGTTGTAGTTGACGACGATGTTTGCATCTATGTTGGCTATTCCCATGGTAACGTCGTCGATGTAGGTGATGTTTATCTCGTAGTCATGGGGCATGTAGGTGTACCACTCGGTCGGTCCGATGGAAGTCTCAATGTGCCAGTCGTGAACTTCTATCGTGGCAGTGGGGCTGGTCTTACCGGATGCAACGTCCTCTGCGTAGACGGTTATGTTACCCGGCATCGTTGAAACAACGCCGGTGAACGTGACGCTTCCCTGGCCGTCGACTATCACCGCGGTCTGTTCGAGTTCAGTTCCATCGGGCAGGACGAGGTACACGTTGGCCTTTCCGTCGAGCATGCTGTCGCTGTAGTGGACGTTTACGGTAACGTCGCTTGATACGTTGGTGTAGAGGAAGTTAACGTTCGGGGTTACTGCGATGCTCCAGTTGACCACAGGTATCTTGAGGGTTGCGCTCTTGCCGTACTGGTCGGTTACGGTTACCTTCAGGTATCCCTGGGTGGCGGTAATCTCGCCAACGTTGACGACGGCTATTGCACTGTCCTCGCCAACCGGTTCAACGTTTGCCGTGTAAGTGCTTCCACCGACATCAACGGTGGCAGTGCTCTTAATGCCAGCGCTGTAGCCGATTATGAGGGTCATGTTCTGTGGTATTCCTGCGTAGAGCTTGCTTGGGTACGCGTTTATGTAGATGCCCCAGTCCTTGACCGGGAACACGAAGTCGTTGTTGTAGCTTATGTCCCGGTACATGGCCTCGACCTGGAACTCCTCACTCGGAACCTGCGGTGATGTTAGGGTGAGTGTAACCGAGTTGTTCTCCTCGTAGTTCATTCCCTCGTAGGTAACCTCGATCGGTATGCTGACCGGGAGCGTGATCTGGGCGTTGGTGTCCGCATCCTTTGTAACGGCCTTGAAGGTTATGCTCGCGGGGACTCCGGCCCAGAAGTAGTCGCTTGAGCTGTACGCTGAGGAGCTTATGCTCGGAATCACGTCAATGTACCAGTCGTGGGTTGTTACCTCTATCGGCTCGAGAGTGAGGAGGCTGTGACCGTTGTATGAAGCATCCACGAAGTACATAAGCCCTGCACCGGTGTCGTCCTCTATCTGGGTGGTGATGGTGTTGGTTCCGGTGGCTATGGTGTCAAGGGTCTCGTTGTAGAGGGTGAGGTCTATGCTGAACGGAAGGTTCTCGCCGGTGACGTCGTCAACCGGGGTGGCCTTGAGTGTGAGGTTGTAGGGTATGTAGGTGTAGATGTCCTTGGGTGTGTACTCGAGCTCAACGTGCCAAGTTCTCACGTGGATGAGCATCGGGCTCGGGAGCTGGCCCACTAAGTAGTCCTTGTTTGCAACCGTGTTGTGGTAGGTGGCCCTTGCCGTTACTATGATGTCAGAGGTCGGGTCAACTATCGGTATGGAGATGAGCTGACCGTCCGTAACGCCGGTGTAGACGGTACCGCTTATGTTGACGTCAACGGCAACTCCCGCTGGAACGTGGACGGTTACCTTGAGTATGTTGTCAACGTACTCGTAAACTGGTCCGTTGGTGTTTATGTCAAAGGTGACCTGCCAGTTCTGAACCGGTACCTCTGCAACACCGCGGATGCTGCTGTCTATTGCATCAACGGCCTCAATGTAGATGTCGCCGGTTCCGTTAACAGGAAGCTGGTAGCTCGGTATAGTGACAACTCCGTTCACGACGGGAACGTTGTTAATTGTGTACTGGCTGCCATCGGCGTCAACTATGGTGATGTTAACGTAGCTGTTCGTGTCGTTCTTGTAGGCACCCTCTCCCATGTTGTAGTAGTACTGAAGGTCGAGTCTGATGGAGTTCCCAACGTAAGCGTAAACTGGGCTCTTCTCCGGAGTGGCCTTGACGTCTATCCACTTTCCAGTCACGGTGCCGTTCGGATAGACGGGCAAGTACTCCACGGCTTTCTTGCCGAAGGTCAGGTCGGTGACGACGACCTTGGCGAGTCCTGGAAGGGTGGGGGTAACGTTGCTGAAGGTGACCACACCATAGTAGCCGCCGTTGGCGGTGTAGGGGCTTCCCTGGAGGGTTATGTTCTCGCTAAGAACCTTGCCGTCGGGCAGGTAGAGCTTGACGTTAACGGGCTCCTGGCCTGGGAAGTAGAGGCTCTCCCTGACCTCGACTGTGAGGGGAGTTGACTTAGCAACGGTGAGGTTCTTCGGGGTGCTGTCAACGTAGATACCCCAGTCTTTGACCGGAATTCTAAGGGTATCCATGACATCGTAGGTGCTGTTGTATATCTTGACAGTTACGTAGCCGAGCTGGTTGAACACAGCGTTGTTAAGGACTATTCCCTCGCCGGTGTTGTTGACGATCGGCAGTGTGGTGTTCTGTATGAGTGTTCCATCCGGGGCGTAAACCTCAACGACTACGCTGCTGTTCAGGAGTATCGGAAGCTCAAAGGTCGCGTTTACATAGAGATCAGCTGGAATCCCAATGTAGAACTGCCTGTCTTCGTAGGTACCGTAGTGGTAGACTTTGTAGGCACCGGTAACGTTCCAGTCTTCCACGGGAATGGTCAGGCTCGTGGAGACGTGGTAGTTGGTATCGTTGATTATCACCGTAACGTTTCCAAGCTCGTCCGGGGTCAGCGGAACCTCAAAGTTCCCGACGTTGTTGATGACCTGGAAGGTACCCGTTGTGATTTCGTTGCCGTTGAGGAATATCGTGTAGTTGGCAGTTGAGTTAAGCACGACGGTGAGGTTGTACTTAACGGTAACGTTAAGCCGCGCTGGGACGTTGACGTAGAACGCGCTTGAGACAAAAATACCGTAGCGGACGGCATAGCTCTCAACGTAAATGTTCCACGGGGTTCCGGTTATGGTGAAGCTCGTGTTCACCGGGTAGCTGGCAAGGGTAACCGCCGCGGTCGCCGGGTCAACTTTAAGCCCCTTAACGACGACCTGCCCGGTACCGTTTATTATAGTGCTACTATTAGCGTTGTTGACCACGCCTCCGGTAACGGCAACAGTGGCAGTGTCGTTTATGCCGAGGATTCCAAAGCTACTCATTGTGGTGACGTTGGTGTATAGGTCGAAGCTGACGTACTTGTAGGGGCTTGTGCTGTTCGCTCCCTCCGGAACAACCCAGTGAACCTGCTGGATCCACCATGGGTTAACGGCAGCAATCGCTGGGTTGGTATAGAGGTAAGTGCCCCCTGTTGAAGCAACCGATATGTTGCCGGAAGCGTTAACGGCGTTGAAGACTTCATCAACGGAGCCCGTGTTGTTCTGTATGAGTGATGGGTCAGTCTTGGAGTCTATTGAAACATTGACCTGAACGAGACTTCCATCGGGAAGGCTTATGTTGACGATCTGCCAAGCGGGGACGCTCACAAGGGAGTTGTTAACGAGATAGGGATTGTACGTAACGGTAATGGTCGCGTTGAAGGGTATGTACTCAAATATCTTGTCGCTCAGCCAGGCACTCCCATTGTAGTAAGGAACGGCACTCTTTATGTTGGTGAAAGTCACGTTGAACGGAGGCTTGACAGTAAACAGGTACTGAACGGGGCTCCCAATGTTGCTGTAGCCGTTTCCGTTCCAGACGCTCTCCCAGACCTGAAGGATGACCTGGGTGACGTTCTGGGGGATGTTCTCGTACTCTGGAGGTATGTCCACTGGATTGCTGGAGTTTATGATAACTGTGTTCTGGCCGGCGTACACCGGCTTGATCCTGCTGTAAACGGCGTTGCTGGAACCGTCTGTGTAGATGTAGTACAGTGTAATGTTTGCGAAAGTGTTCTGACTTGCGTTAATGGTGACGTTCACGTAGTACGGGAAGCCGTTGAACAGTAGGCTATCCCCGTAGTTTGTCTCGGCACTAACCCCAGTAATGTAACCGGCAGCACTCACTGGTTTGAGGAGAGTCCCTGGAACAACTGATGCCAGCATTAAAATTGCCAGCATCAGGCTAAAAAGTTGCGCTTTCCTGCGCTTATTCATACTACTTCACCTACCTTCCTTTTTTGCCACTCTTTGAGGCCGGCCTCATGGAAGGCCAATACCTTATAGGCAAGCGGATAAATATAAACCTTTCGTCCCTTTATCGAGCATTATTTAATAATTAAAGCCGCGGGACTGAATTTCCAAAAAAAACACCCAATATCTTCAAAATTTCTCCAAAAGTTTGACCCCTAAGAGGGCCCTTTTTCTCGCGGAGTCAAAAGTCCTTGCAACAGCCTCCGAGACCCGTTTAAGGATATGACATCCCTTTTTTAAAGCTTTTGGAGACGCCATGACTTCGTTCAAGGTCGATATCAGTTCAGTCTTTTGACGTGCTGGAGAAGAGTGCAGACGAGAAGGAAAGAAGCCGCCGAAGCGCTCCCAGAGGAGGGGGGAGAGAACGGGAACCGCGCCGAAGTGCATTCCCTCAAGCACCGCGAGACCGAAGGACTCGAAGGAGGAAGGAAGGACTAAGATCGAGGCTTTGGAGTATACCTCCGCCAGCTCAACCGGCTCGTCAATTCGACCGAGGAACCTGATCCCTTTGAAGTTCCCGTACCTCCTCCTGTAAGCATCGAGGAGGCCGCCACCCCCAACAACCCAAAGTTGCCACTCGGGAAAAGAAGCCGAGAGCTCAAGGAAAGACCTCAGAAGGAGGTCGAGACCCTTAAAGGAATAGCCCTTTGAGACGCTGCCGACGAAGAGAATGACCCTCCCCTTCCTACTGCATGAGGCTGTGAAACCCCTGAGATCCCGCCTCAACGTGGGTGGGATCACAACGGAGTGAACCCCTTTTTTTTCAAGAAAGTCCCTCACCTCCGGAGATACCGAAACAACGAGGGAAGCTCTCCTAAACAGGAGCCTCTCAAGGGTAGTCGAGTACAGTTTGGCTAAAAGGTCGATGGGAGAGCCCTTCAGGAGGCCCAGGGTGTGGTAGACAACGATGAGGGGGATGCCTTTCAGGATTGAGAGCAACACCCCAACGTCGGCCGCAAAGGGGACGGGTGTGTGCACAACGATTAGATCCGGCCTCCACGAGTTCGCAATCTCAACGGCCCTCAGGAGAAACCTCAGACTGAGGGGGGTATTGGAGAGCACGAGTCCGGCCCGAACCCTCTCCACGGGAAAGGGAAAGTGGTCTTCACTGGAATTCCGGCGGGTTAACGCCAGCACCCTGACCTGATGCTCCCCTGACAGCTCCCCCGCCATTTCCAGGGCGTACCTCTCAAGGCCGCCTCCCTCCGGGGGAAAGTAGGGTGTGAGAAGCAGAATCCTCAAGGCTATCCCTCCTTAATCATATATATACTTATGAAGAAGGAGAGGAAGACCAGCTGGAGGCCGAGGGTCACGAGGGTCAGTATGAGGACGGCGTCCCCTATGCGGAAGAGGGCCCCGTAACCCTCGGCCCGCCACTGAAGGAAGAGCCTGACGCCGAGGACAAGGCCGATCGAGATGAGGAGACCCCCGAGGGCCAGGCCCTCCTCAAGTATTGAGTACCTCATGAAGAAAGAGCCCACCCTATCGGGCTTAGCAAAGCCCTCCTTGATGGCGTACACCTTAGCAGATGCACCAAAGCCCAAGACCTGAGTCCCTGTTATAACGAGGAGGGACGAGAGTATCATTGTGTGAACCCTGATCGGCTGCAGGAGGTAGGTGTAGGCCATTAGGAGGAGCCCGGCCCCGAGGATCGTGATGCCGGGAACAATGAAAAGGTAAGTCGGGGAGTAGAGAAGCATCAGACGGAGGTGCCTCCAGCCGTCCCTCAGGGAACTGAGCTTGGATTCACCGATCCTGCGGTGGTACCTTATCGGAACCTCCACTATCCTCAGACCGGCCCGCGCGGCCTCGATTATCATCTCGCTCGCGAACTCCATTCCGCGGCACTTGAGGTTGAGCCTCCCCAAAGCCTCCCTGCTAATGGCCCTCATTCCGCAGTGGGCATCGGAAACACCGGCTTTGAAGAAGAGGTTTAGAACCCAAGTCAGGAAGGGGTTCCCGATGTGCCTGTGAAGCCATGGCATGGCCCCGGGCTCTATCTCGCCTTTGAGCCTCGACCCCATCACGAAGTCTGCCTTTCCCTCAAGGATCGGGGATATCAGGGAGGGTATGTCAATGGGATCGTAGCTCCCATCGGGATCCATCATGAGGATTACCCTCCCCCTTGCGTGCCTGAAACCCGTTATGTAGGCGTCGCCGTAGCCCCTCCCCCTCTGGCGAACGACAACGGCCCCGAGCTCTTTGGCTATCTCCGGCGTCCTGTCGGAGCTCCTATCCACAACTATCACTTCGTACTCGAGCCCGAGGCCATCCAGGACTTCAATGATCTTGGGGAGGACCTCGCTGATGGCCTCTTCCTCGTTCATTGTGGGGAGGATCACCGAGACGTCCATGAACGGTCCCCCAAAGGGATCCATCGGTCAGCCGAGGCTTCCCTCCACCTCCCGGAGCATGCCAACAGCTTTGTCGATAAGGTCGTCGAGCCCGAGGTCGTGGGCAGTCAAGTTGAGGGTGAACTCCATGTTTATGGGAACCTCAACGGTCTGGTTTATGGGGACCTTGAGGTAATCCTCGAAGGGCACCTTAACGGTCGTGTTTATCGGAACGCTGAGGGTGTCCTTGAAGGGAACGTTAACGGTCGTGTTTATCGGAACGGAGACGGTCGTGTTTATGAGCGTTGTAACGGGGACTGTGGTGTTTATGTGAACCCTGACGGTCGTGTTCACGGGGGCGTCAACCCAGGTGTCTATCGGAACTGTGAGGTTGAGTGTGAGGTTCCTCTCCTTGTTGTAGGCGGTCGTGTTAACCTTCTGAACTATGTGAACCCGCGTCACCGTGTTGATGGGGACGTTGACGTACTGGTCGATTGGAACCGAGAAAGAGACGTTGTCATTTACGGGCACGTTGACCCTGTCCGTTAAGTTGACCCGGAACTTCTTATCAACGCTGACCGTCACCGTTTTGTTTATGTGAACGGTGAAAACCTTCGAGACGTGCACCTTAACCTCCGTGTTTATGGGAACCGAGACGGTCTTGTTCACTGGGATCCTAACCTCGAACGTTTTCTCCTTGAGATCCTGGAGGGTTTTTATGGAGTCTCCAATGGACTCCTTGGCGGCCGTTTTCATCTTCATCGCGAAGATAACGGCGCCTACGTCCACCAACAGGAGGAGCACCACGATAACCGTCAGGAGCCCCACCCATATCTTCATGCCCTTCCCCATAGGCCGCACCTACTAACAAGAGCGCCCAATACTATATAACCCTTCCCAAAACGTTAAATTCCCCGGGATCCAATGGGGTGGGGATGGAGATGCGAATCCCGGAGCTTATAAGGATACGGCGCTATGAGGCAGTACTGATCACGGCGTTAGCTTTCATCATAAGGCTCATTCCATACAGGCTTAAGTACCTCATCGGCTACGACCCCTACTTTCACCTCGCCTACCTCCAGTACGTTGTGAAGAACGGCTGGGTCAACTACTTTCCCTACGCCCTCGGCCCATGGGGGATCCTCATAAATCACTTCCACCCCCGGGGGCTCTGGGGCTTCCCCTACCTAGTCTACCTCGTCGGCCATCCGGCCGGCCTCTCCGTTGGGGGGGCGTTCAAGCTGACGCCAGCGATAGTTGGCTCGACAACGATCTTCCTGACCTACGTCCTCCTCAGGCGGCTTTACGGCGGCAACGAAGCCCTTATGGGATCTCTGATATTAACCCTCTCCTTCGGAAACGTCTTCAGATCGATGGCCGATTACTACCGCGGTGACAACTACGCCCTCCTGTTCTACACCCTCACCCTCCTCCTCATCGTGGAGGCCTTCAGGTCAAGGAGCCTTCGGAGGAAGGGCCTCTACTACGCGGGTGCATCCATCTCGATGGGGGTTTCTTCCGCTTTCTGGAGCGCATACTACATCGTTTTAGCGCTCCCCCTGCTGGTCTCACTCGGTATTGCCCTCTACAGCCCCCTCGAAGACAGGAAGATAGACGCACTCGGGATCGCTCTCGCTTCCGGCTTTGGAGCCGTTATAGCGTCTGTCCTCGGACGCGTTTTCGGGTTCGGAATGTTCTGGGTTTACAACTGGCAGGGGAAGAAGCTGATGGCCCTAACCGGGATCCCGGCGGGGCCCCTTAAAGATGCGTACCTCTCGCTCCACCTAATCCTCGTTTCCCTGCTGGTGGCCGCGATCTTAATATGGACGTGGCTTGGGGAGAGAATCCCGGAGAGAAACAGGGAAAAAGCCGTCGTCCTTGCAACAGCGTTCGCTGTCTTTACAATCCTGCTCGTCCCCCTTAAGTACGGGGGCTTCATTAAAGTGGCCGCGGCTGGATTGGGCTCCTTTGGAGGGCCTACCGTGGCGGAGATGTCAAGGCCGAGCTTCTGGGATTTACGCATGGCTTACTCCGCCTTCCTGATTCTCCCGCCCCTCTTCCTCCTCCGCCTTCTACGGCCGAGGGCGAGGGACATCCTTACCCTCTGGGTCGTCGCCCCATTGCTCTTCATGCCCCTGTACTGGACCCGCTTCCTCTTTATTGGCTCCTTTGGAGTCGCTGTGGCTGGTTCCGTGGGTGCATCAGAGCTCCTCAGAAGACTGAAGAAGGGAGATTGGAAAAAGCTCGCGGCCCTTACGCTGGCAGGTCTCTTCTTGTTCTCAGGCTACCAGTGCGTGGAGGAGACGCTAAAGATCCGGCCGATAGTAAACGATCACTGGGCGAAGGCCCTCACATACCTCAGAGGGATTTCTAACGAGAACGATATCGTCCTCACCTGGTGGGATCATGGCCACTGGGTGACCTACTTCTCGCACAGGGCGGCCGTTGCGCAGGGAACACCGAGCCAGTTGGTGGCGAGGTACTACCTCGGCAACGTTTCAATGAAGGAACTCCTCGAACTCGGGGTTGACTACGTAACGGTTTCCTACGACACCATGATGAAGTGGGGTTCAGTGGTTGAGACCTCGGGCTTGAAGGGCAAGTACGTCCTCATCCCGCTCTTCCCTGCTGGGACATCTGGTGCGGCAGTTGTGTTCTCCTCCGGCCCCTACAGGGTGCTCTTCGGAAGGGTCAACGGCAGCTGGGCGGCTGTTGTTTACGCTGGAAGCCAGGCCTTCATCCCGGAGCTACTGTGGGTTGAGAGGGGGAAGGAGGTTGTGAAAGTCGTGCCACCTGGGAGGAGGGCGGGCAACTCCTACCTCTACGTTAACCTTAACTTCGGCTACGCCGTCCTCATGGACGGAAAGACCTATTCAACGCCCTTTGCAAGGCTCATGTTCACCTCCGATTATCCCGAGGACTACAGGCTGGTCTATTCAGACGGCGGCATGGTGAAGATCTTCAGGCTGGTTCATCCCAACGTGGCGCTGAAGAGGAAAGGAGGAGACGTTTTGGTCTTTGAGAATGCAACCGGTAACAGGCTGAGGATTTACGGCTACACAGACTCTGGAAGGAGGGTCTTCTTCAGGGAATACAACGTCTCCAACCTCGGGGAATTCGAGATCCCGACGGACGTGAAGGGGGCGGTTATAAGGTACACCTACCTCAGGGGGAGCGAGGTACTCGACAGGGGTATCTTTAGGAGGTACGGGGGTTGGAACTGAGGGAGCTCCTGACCCAGGCCCTTCACCTCTCGTCCGCAACAATGCTCTCAGCCCTCTTCGGCTTCTTCTTCTGGAGCATCTCGACGAGGTGGTACGGACCGGCGGAGGTGGGTAAGGTATCCTCAATGGTAGCGGCACTGAACCTGATATTCTTTGCATCCACCCTCGGTCTCAACGTTGGCTTGCTGAGGTTCCACGATTCCTTTGGGGAGCGAGCAACGGGGACTCTCTCAACCGTCATGAGCCTGACGGCGGGCTTTCTCACCCTGATCTACTCCCTGATAAATCCCCTCGGCCTGAACACAAAGGAGATGTGGGCGCTAACCTTGATAGCCATCTTCGGGACGATCTACAACATCTTCGCCTACATAGAGATCGTGGTCTCAACGAGGGCGTATCTGCTTCAGAGCCTCGCCTCTGGGATCAGGGTTGTCCTCCCACCGGTTCTCTCAGGGATGGGGAGTTTAGGACTCGCAACGGCGTACCTAACGGGTTTCATTACAGGAAGTGCCTACGGAGTTCTCAGGGTTGGCCGGCTGGCCCGCCCGCGGGTGGATAGGGAGTTCTTAGAAACGGCACTCGGGGTCTCAATGGGCAACTACCTGGTCGGGCTCACCTCGCTGTTTCCAGTCTACCTCGTCCCCACTCTGGTAGTCTCACTCCTCGGAAGCGAGGCCGGGGCGTACTACTACCTCGCCTTCATCCTCATAAACCTCCTCCTCGTGCCTCCAGGGGCCCTCGGCGTTCTACTCGTGAGGGAGCACGAAGAGGCCGCCATGGGAAAGCTGCTCCTCCTTGGGTTCGCCTACTGGCTTCTGATCCTGCCCTTGGTGCTTTCCTCCAAGCTTTGGGTTCCCCTGCTCTTCGGGAAGGACTACGTTGAGAGCGCTGATCTCCTCCTGATCAGCACCCCCGGTCTGCTCTTCGGCACGGTGAACCAGCTCCTCACGGCTTCCATGACGATCATGAAGAGGGGGAGGGAGATAGCGGTGTTCAGCATGGCAGGAGCCCTCACTCTCCTGCTCTCATTATACCCCCTGATTGAGAGCGAGGGGCTTAGGGGAACTGTGAGTGCCTGGATACTCTCCTCCGGGGTGGTTTTCACGCTAATGGCCATGAGACACCCGAAAACTTTTTAAACCCTCCATCACTCCTAATCCCGGAAGCGCCCGGGTGGTGTAGCCCGGTCAATCATGCGGGACTCTCGATCCCGCGACCCGGGTTCAAATCCCGGCCCGGGCACCATTCTATGGGCCCGTGGCTCAGCCTGGTCAGAGCGCCCGCCTGATAAGCGGGAGGTCCGGGGTTCGAAGCCCCGCGGGCCCACCACAAGGGATCCCAACTTCTGCGTCCCTATCACACCCACAAGTCGGAGTTTTTAGAATGGATGGGCCGGCTTAACCCCATCGGGAGATTCTGCAAGAAATCCAGTTAAATTTGGAGAATGGGAGAATGGAATAAAAACGAGCTAACTGCTGCCTCCGATAGCCCAACCAGACTTTTATGATTGGCTTTCATACTCCCCTCTTCCAAGATTAATGGAGGGCACAGTCCCACCTCTCCCCCATTTCATGATTCTCCCCCCTTCAGTCCGGCCAATAATTGATAGCACCACCGTAAACCGGCCAATTTACCGAAAGCTTTATATACTCCCTGCATCAGAAAGGATACTGAGAATCCCTTTAGGGAGGTGTTGTGAATGGCTGAGTTGCCAATTGCCCCAATAGACAGGTTGATAAGGAAGGCCGGCGCAGAGAGGGTCAGTGAGGAGGCCGCTAAGATTCTTGCCGAGCACCTCGAGGAGTACGCCATCGAGATCGGCAAGAAGGCCACCATGTACGCCAGGCACGCCGGCAGGAAGACCGTCAAGGCCGAGGACATAAAGCTCGCCATCAAGGCCTGATGGCCTTTAGTTTTTCTCCCAGTTTTTGCCCGTTACGGTTTTAAGGCCTCTTCTCAAGTGCCGACCATGCCCGAGATAGCCGTCAGAATGACAAAGCGCAACCACAACGCCTTCGTCCACCTCCTCGGTGCGCTGGAGAGTCAGGGCTTTGACCTTGGAGAGCTCCTAATAACGAAAAACTTTGAGGAGATAGTGAAGGCGAGGCCAAAGGTGGTTCTCTACTCCTTCTTCACCGAGGAGATATGGGGAGACCTGCCCAAGGAGGTTAGGTTGCTCAAGGACATGGGAGCGCTCTTAATAGCGGGCGGCTACCACGCGATAGCCATGCCAAAGCACACCCTAAAACTCGGCTTCGATATAGCCGTCATCGGCGAGGGCGAGGAGGTTCTCTACCAGCTCCTGACCGCGCTCAAGAAAGGGAACCACAGGATAACAAGGGAGCTGACGAGCATAAGAGGCCTTGCATTCTACCTCAACGGTGAGTTCACCTTTACCGGCTTTGCCAAGGTCGAGGACTTCTGGCGCTTTCCGCCCTACCCAGAAAGCGTCCGCCTGATCTCCCCGATAGAGATAAGCAGGGGCTGTCCCTTCCGCTGTTACTACTGTCAAACGCCCTATATCAAGGGCTTCCGCATGAGGCACAGGCCGATAGACCAGATAGTGAAGTATTCGCGCAGGATGAGGGACATGCGCTACATAACCCCAAACGCCTTCGCCTATGGAAGCCCCGGTGCTATACTGAAGCTCGACAAGCTTGAGGCCCTTCTCAAAGCACTCCAGCCGCTGAGGAAGGAGGGGAGGAGACTCTTCTACGGCACCTTCCCGAGCGAGGTAAGACCGGAGTTCGTTTTACCTGAGACACTGGAGTTGCTCATAGACTACGCCGACAACAGGCGCTTGGCCATAGGTGCCCAGAGCGGGGACGATGCGATGCTCAAAGCCATGCACCGCCTCCATAAGGTGGAGCACGTCGAGAGGGCCGTCGAATACATGGTCGAATACGGCTTCGAGCCCGTTGTTGATTTTATAGTCGGCCTGCCCAACGAAAGCTTGGAAAGCCAGAGGAAGAGCATCGAGCTCATGAAGTGGATCATGGGAAAGGGCGGGAAAGTTCGCGCCCACTACTTCATGCCCCTCCCTGGAACGCCCTGGGCTCGCTGTAAGCCCTCCCCCCTGAGCGAGGAGATGAAGCGCTTTTTGGGCAGGATGGCGGCGAGGGGCAAGATCGAGGGTTCCTGGGGGGTCCAGATAGAGCTCTCAAGAAAACTCCAGGGACTCATCGAGGAGTTCTACGAGGAGCCGATGAGCTACCACGGGGGAATAAATGAAGCCTGCTGAGCAAAGGTTTTTAGCACCCTCACATTACTAAACCAGGTGATCGTATGAGGGACGCCGCAGTTATCGCACTCGTCCTGCTCACGACCGGCCTCTACTATCTCCTGAAGGGAGACTCCGCAGGCGCCGTTTCTCTGGCGGTAGTCTTCCTCGGAGCATATGCCCTGAGCCTGAAACCGCGGGTTGGAGCGCCCCTGCTCTACGCTTTCATAGGTTTCTTCGCTGGCTTTGTTGTGGCGATAATCATAGGGGTTGAAACGAACGCGACCGGATGGAAGGCAGCGGCACTCTGGGCACTGCCTCTCTCAGGAACTCTCATAGCGGTATACGAAGGAAAGAGGGATAACTACAGGCTCTGGTGGGGGTTAAGGCCATAGTCCAAAAGGTTTATAACGGAACCGGTACAACGGCGGGAAGGAATGTACCCCGAAAACTATAAAAGGTTCCTCAGGCTTATAGAGGAACTGCGAGAGTTTGAAGGGGCCATCATAGTTGAGGGCCCGCGAGACGAGGTGGCTCTGAGGAATCTGGGGGTCAGGGCGGAGATAATAAGACTGTCGCGCTCACCGCTCGCTGAGATAGCTCTCATCGCGTCAAAGCATGGGGATGTTATGATACTGACGGACTTCGACAGGAAGGGTGAAGAACTCGCGGGGAAGCTGCTTCGGTACCTGAGCGGCTATCCCTGCAGGGTGGACTCAAAGACAAGAAAGGAGCTCAGGAAAATCCTCAAAAAGGACGTAAAGGGCATCGAAGACCTTTACAGCCTTTATCTCTCCGTTTCTGGCCCCCTCCCGGAGGGGTTTCAATGAAGAGGAAGAAGAACGTACTTCACCAGATACTTGCGGAAAAGAGAAAGGCGGAAAGGATGAGGGGTGATGGTATGTCAGCAAAAGACGAATTCGGGACCACGAAGTACATAGTCTACGCCGAGTTTGAGGCGAACGGCGTTGTTGAAAGACCTGACGTTGTGGGCGCTATTTTTGGACAGACCGAGGGGCTTTTAGGGGATGACCTTGACCTTAGGGAGCTCCAGAAGACCGGGAGGATAGGAAGGATAAGGGTTGAGGTTCACACCAAGGCCGGGAAAACATACGGGACGATAACCGTTCCATCGAGCCTTGACCGCGTTGAGACCGCGATCTTAGCCGCTGCACTCGAAACGATCGACAGGGTCGGCCCGGCGGAGGCCAAGATAAAGGTTCTGCGCATAGAGGACGTCAGGGCCACCAAGAGGAAGTACATAATCGAGAGGGCAAAGGAGATACTAAAGAGCCTCATGGAGCAGGAGATACCCGAGACCCAGGAGCTCACCGAGGAGGTCAAGAAGGCAGTTAGGGCTAAAGAGCTCATAGAGTACGGGCCCGAGAAGCTCCCGGCTGGGCCGCACGTGCCCTTTTCAGACTCCATCATAGTCGTCGAGGGAAGGGCCGACGTTCTCAACCTGCTCAAGCACGGCATAAAGAACGCGATAGCCGTCGAGGGAACCTCCATACCAGAGACGATAATCAAGCTCAGCAAGGAGAGGATCGTCACGGCCTTCACCGACGGCGACCGCGGCGGAGAGCTGATCCTAAAGGAGCTCCTGCAGGTTGCGGATGTGGACTACGTTGCGAGGGCACCTGAGGGTAAGGAAGTCGAGGAGCTGACAAAGAAGGAGATCGTCAAGTCCCTGAGGAGCAAGATCCCAGCGGAGCAGGTCATCACCGAGATGTTCTACAAGGGAAGGAACTTCTACGACATAGTGAAGGAGAAGAAGGCCGAGGCCGCCGCTCAGAAAACTCAGGCGGTAAGCGAGGAGCCCAAGAAAATCGAGGCCAAGTCGGAGAAGGTTGAGAAGGTGGAGGAGGCCCCCGCCCAGAAGCCCCAGGAGAGAATAATACGACCCATCCAGCAGGTCAGGGGAGGCGAGATCGAGAAGTTCAAGAGGTTCATTGACAGGGTGAAGAGGGAGCAGACGGCGATACTCCTCGATGAGAACATGAACGTCATCTCGGAGATACCGGTCAGGGACCTGCTCTCAAAGATCAACGGGAGCGACGGTGTCTACGCCGTTGTTTTCAACGGCATCATAACGCAGCGTCTCATCGACATCGTCAGCGACAGGGGCATCAGGTACCTCGTTGGCGCAAGGAAGGCCAACGTCGTTAGGAGGCCCATAGACCTGAAGATAATAACCTTCTCCGAATGAGCCTTTCCCTTCTTTTCCCCGGGACTAACCTTTATAACTCCCCCGTCTCTTCTTTCCCCGGTGGTTGGAATGGAGGTTGAGGAGCTCATCTGGAAGTACGCCCTGGCTAACGCTTACGCCCACAAGGGGAAGGCCAACCCAAAAGCCGTTATAGGGAAGGTCCTCGGCGAGAACCCCGTGCTCAGGCCGAAGGCCAGGGAGATAATACCTCTCGTAAACGAGATAGTGGAGAGGGTTAACTCTCTAACCCCCGAAGAGCAGGGGGCAAAGCTCCGCGAGGTTTACCCTGAGTTCTTCGAGGAAAAAAAGGGGAAGGAGGAAAGGAGAGGACTCCCACCGCTCCCCAGGGCCCAGAGGGGAAAGGTTGTCACCCGCTTCGCCCCAAACCCGGACGGCGCCTTCCACCTCGGGAACGCAAGGGCCGCTGTTCTAAGCCACGAGTACGCGCGCATGTATGACGGCAAGTTCATACTCCGCTTCGACGACACTGACCCTAAGGTGAAGAGACCAGAGCCCATCTTTTACGAGTGGATTAAAGAGGATCTCGACTGGCTGAATTTCAGAATAGACGAAATCCACGCCGCAAGCGACAGGCTTGAACTCTACTACAGCTACGCAGAGAAGCTGATAAGTATGGGCAAGGCATACGTCTGCACCTGCCCGCCGGAGAGGTTTCGCGAGCTGAGGGACAGGGGACTAGCCTGCCCACACAGGGAAGAGCCCGTGGAAGTTCAGCTTGAGAGATGGAGGAAGATGCTAAATGGAGGGTACAGGGAGGGTGAAGCTGTAGTCAGAATAAAGACCGACCTCAAGCATCCGAACCCAGCGGTCAGGGACTGGCCGGCGTTGAGGATCATAGACAACCCCAACCACCCGAGGACGGGCAACAAGTACCGCGTCTGGCCCCTTTACAACTTCGCATCAGCGATAGACGACCACGAGCTCGGCGTCACCCACATCTTCCGCGGGCAGGAGCACGCCGAGAACGAGACGAAGCAGCGCTACATCTACGACTACTTCGGCTGGGAGTACCCCGTAACTGTGCACCACGGCAGGCTCAGCATTGAAGGGGTTATCCTCAGCAAGTCAAAGACGAGGAAAGGCATTAAGGAGGGCAAATACCTCGGCTGGGACGATCCGCGCCTCGGAACCATCCGTGCGTTAAGGAGACGTGGTATAAGGCCGGAAGCTATAAGGGAGCTGATCATAG
>NZ_JALXBJ010000005.1 GCF_026991495.1 Thermococcus sp.
TGCTTCGCCTTAAGCTCGTCCCACTTCGTTATCTCGGGGTGTCTCGTCGGGTCAAAGCGCGGATCAAAGGCGTAGAGAACCTTGTCAAGGTCGCGGAAGCGCTCAAGCAGCCTTTTAGCCTGGTCGAACATTGCAACGCTGTTAAACCTGAAGCGGAGTTCTCTTTTTAGCTCGTCCTCGGCACAGCGCTCGCAGATGTATTCGTTGTGGTACTTAACGCGGTTCCCCTCTGTGAGGACGGTTATTCTGCCGTCGAGGAGGCATAGGCGGCACAGTTCAGCCCTCTCGACGTGCTTGTTCTGGAGCCTCCGTCTGAAGTAGTCCTCCCATTCATCGGCGTTGACGAGGACTATCCTGGCACCCCTGAGGAGCTTCTCCATCTCCTTCGGGTTCCTGTACTGGCTCCCCTCAAGGACTTTGAAGAGCCTCCCCTCGCGCATTACGAAGCGGTATATGGCGTCAGCCTTAAGGTTCCTCATCTGGCTGAGCTTCTCCGGCTCGTTCTCGATGAAGAAAGCCTCAAGTTCGTTCTTCTTCCTGCCCGGTCTCACGACGAAGAGCATGAGAGCCTTCCCCCACTGGATGGAACAAGAAAAAGCTTATAAACGCACCCCTCAAAGAGGCCTTGGGTTAAAGGCTCAGGCTCATGTGAGGTGAAGGAAATGGCCATCTGGCAGGGAAGATCACTCAAAAAGCCTTCAGGTGGAAGGATAGTTCTCACACGGAAGAAGAGAAAAAGAGAGCTCGGAAGGGAGCCCGCCAACACGAGGGTAGCCGAGGAGAACGAGAAGAGGAAGATCATAAGGGCCTACGGCGGCAACAGGAAGGTTCGCCTCGTTGAGGCCCTCTACGCCAACGTCTTCGAGAACGGAAAGGGCAGGAAGGTTAAGGTGCTCAACGTCCTCGAAAACCCCGCGAACAGACAGTACGCGAGGAGGAACATAATCACCAAGGGTGCAATAATAGAGACCGAAGCCGGAAAAGCCATCGTCACCAGCAGGCCCGGCCAGGACGGGGTTATCAACGCCGTCCTCATCAAGGAGGAGAACGCCTGATTCCCTCTCAAATTTTAACTTCGGGTTTCCAATTCTGGAGGGTCTGAGGCGTTAGGTGTATTTTTGCCACCGTTAAGACCGTAAACCTCAAAAAGTTAACGGTACCGTAAAGTTTCGCGGGTTTACAGTGTTAACGGTTCAGGGAGTACCTTCTCTGGGAGCCGTTCCCAACCGACATCACAAGGCCCAGGGATTCGAGCTTTTTGAGCCTCCGGAGTACGCTCGGCTTTGATAACCCGACGTATTCCGCTATCTCACCGCTCCTCCTCGGGATGGAGAGGAACTCGATGATTTTCCGGTCGATCTCGTCCAGCATCTTCGCTGAGGCCTTCTTGAAGACAACTTCAAACCGGTTTGCGCTGCTCCTGAACTCCACATCGACAAGGCCGTGTTTTTTGCACTCACTCCTTATCATTCTAACCCCATAGCCGTATTTCTCGATGTAGCCGGAGTCGTAGAGGAGACCGCAGAGGTGGGGGTTTCTGGGAACGTGCTCCGGGTCGTTCAGATCAACTCCAGGCATCAGACCACCGGGGTTTCTTATCACCAGCCTGTCAGGGTATATGAAAACCCTAACGTCCGCGGGTATGGCGTAGTTCCTGTGGGCGAATGCGTTGATTATCGCCTCCCTGATGGCCCTCGGAGGATACTCAGGCAGTTTTTTCCTTCTTGTGCCACTAACAACCTCAACGCTACCAACCTGGGACATCAGCTCGGCGTACATCTCATCAATGACTTTCCAGACTGGCCCGCTGAACTCCTTACTCCAAACGGGCCGGTCGTTCTCCATCCTGATTATCCTGCCCCCAGAGTGGGGCAGAAACTCCTGGGCATCCGTGAAGAAGAGAACCCCGGCGTTGGTAAGCTTGCTCCCTTTGATTGCCCTGGCGCTTCTCAGATAGCGGTTCCACTCTTCCCGTGGAATCTCCCTGCCCCTGGCCTCTTTCATCGCGGAGAAAAACCACTCCACGTATTCTTCTCGAATATTCGAGATGTCCACAGCTGGAAACTCATCCCATGTTACAGTTCCAAGCTCGGAGGAGAGCATCACTATCTCCTGGATCGAAAGCGACCTTATCCCAGAGCCGACGCGGATGTAGGCGACACCACCGATGGAGCAGAGGGTCTTCGACCTTGGAACCTCGATGACGAAGACCTTTCTCCCGCCAACGTCGACGACGCTGGTTCTGACGCTCACCGGTGGCGTTATGTTCTGGAGGGAGGATGCAAGAACCTCCGTCACTTTTTTGGGATCACAGCCGAGGATTTTTCCATCATCGGAGACTCCAACGAGCAGGTATCCCCCCCTCAGCGTTCGCCATGGCGCAGATTTCCCTCGCTATGTTCGGGGTGGCCGTTCTTTTGAACTCAATCCTCTCGTTTTCCCCTTCTTTTATAAGGGCCAGCAGTTCGTTAACGTCCATGGTTGCCGTTAAGATCGTAAACCTCAAAAAGTTAACGGTACCGTAAAGTTTACCGGGTTTACGGTGTTAACGGTAAGGGTGGTACCTTCTCTTCCTGCTCTCCACAGCCTTTCTGCCGAGGAAGTCGCGCTCGATCCGCTCCATGAGGAGCTGATGTTCTGGAGTTACGCAGGGGGTCACTCTTGAGCTCGGTTCCGAACAGCAGGCGAGTCAACCGCTTCGCGAGCCCCAGATAGGCCCTCTTCTGGACTTTAGTTGATATACGTTGACGCAAACGTCATCTACAACGCAATCGCGGAAGCAGAGCCCACGGAGTATGCACTCAAGGCTTGGAACTTGAGGGAAAAGCTACCTCGTGAACTGCGATAAATGGGGTGGTTTACTTTTTTCTTTTGAAAGCCTCGCCGCTCACAGCGGGAAGGAGGTCAGACGCCTAAATTCCACACCGATCAGCCATCTTCCCTAAGCTCTCCTTTCTCGGCATTCTTCACCACCAGTCCGCAATATTCTCCCAGCCTCCAACCTTACAACTTCGCCTTCCTCAAGTCCTTTAAAATCTCTCTCAACCCTTTTAACTATCTGGGTGATAGCATACTATCGGGGTGATAGATTTGTACTTCGACGAGAGACCCAAGAGCAGGAGGGAGGATCTGTACGATAGAGAAAGAGAGCTCGAGGAGATGCTGGCCTCAATTGAGTCCCGCAAACCGCTGATAGTTCTCAAGGGAATCCGCAGGCTCGGGAAGACCTCCCTCCTGCAAGTTGCACTTAGCGAGGCCAAAGTTCCCACGTGATAGCCGACCTCCGCAGAGTAAACCCGAACTCAAGGCGCGACCTCTACCTCCGCTTCCAGAGCGCGCTTAACGAGTATTTCTCAAAAAACGCCTCCCTCCTCGCGAAGCTGGAGAATAAGCTAAAGTTCATAGACGGTGTGAGCCTTTCAGGAATGGGCATTTCGCTCTCGTGGAAGAACCCGGAGACGCTGTACTCCATCATCTCAGCGCTCGAAGGCGATGGTTTTGTGATAGCCTTCGATGAGGTTCAGGAAGCGAGGGGGCCAGCGGGAAAGGAGCTCGCCTCGTTGATAGCCCACTTTTACGATTATGGCGAAACAACGTTCATACTAACCGGTTCTGAAATCGGCCTCCTCTACGACTTCCTCGGCGTTGAAGACCCAGAGGCTCCACTCTACGGGAGGATCTTCCATGAGATAGAGCTTTCCAGGTTTTCCAAGGAGCAGAGCCTGGACTTTCTCAGAAAGGGCTTTGAACAGGCCGGCCTTGATGCTTCAGAAAAGGTTCTGGAAAAGGCCGTTGAGAGGCTCGACGGAATAGTAGGCTGGCTCGTGAAGTTCGGTGTGGCTTCGCTCAGGGAAGGTGTTCGGGAAGATGTTATTGATAAAGTCCTTGAGGAGGCATCTAAGCTCGCTTTGGCCGAACTTGAGCGCTTCCTTGAAAAGAGACCATTAGCGAGGAAGCGCTACATGACAGTTCTTCGGGCGATAGCCTCGGGTAAGAGCACCTGGAGCGAGTTGAAGAGAGAGCTCGAAGGAAAAGAGAAGAGAAAAATCGAGGACGCCACGCTGGCGAGACTCCTCAACGCGCTTCTTAAGGCGTCGTTCATCGAGAAGAGGGTCGAGAGGCGGAACGTAACTTATCGTATATCCGACCCAGTCCTTGAGTTTGCCCTCCGCGGCTAAGTTTCCCTGAACCTCGAAAGTTCCCTCTCCATCATCATCCTCGCTCGCTCCTCAACCATCGGCTTGACGAGCTCGATGACGCGCTTCCTGAGCTCCTTAAGGCCCTCGCCTGTCAATGCCGAAACCCTCAGCGGTTCGAGGCCCTTTGCTTTAACGAACTCCTCGACTTTCCTTATCTTCTCCTCGTCGGCTACGTCCACCTTGTTGAGCACCGCTATGAAGGGGAACTCGCCGAACTCTCGGTAGATCTCCTCAAAGAGGTGGGTCTGTTCCTCTATAGGGTAGCCGCAGTACTCGCTCGGGTCGAAGGTGTAGACGATTACCTTTCCGAGGTGCTTCAGAGCGAGGATGGCCTGCCTCTCGACCTCGTTCCTCTCGCTGAGCGGCCTGTCGAGCAAACCGGGCGTGTCTATAACCTGATAGCGTAGGTAGTGCTCCTCGAACTGGCCGACGTTTATCCCCCTGGTCGTGAATGGATAGCTCGCAACCTCTGGCTTCGCGTTGGTTAGAGCCCTCAGCAAAGTGCTTTTGCCCACGTTCGGGTGGCCGGCTATGACCACCGTCGGGAGCTCAAGGTCGACGACCGGCAAATCCTTCAGGACGTTCCTCGCCTGATTGAGATAATCAAGGTCGTCCGCTATGTCCCTTATGACGTCGGCAACGCGGCCGTAGAACTGCCTTCTGAGCTTTGCAATCTCATCCGGGTCTCTGGAGTGGCGTATCTTCTCGGCGTAGCGTTGCTCAAGGTTCCTTACAGTCCTCACCGCCCAGCTGACGTGGGCCAGCGAGCGGTGGAACTGATCCCTGTCAACCAGGGTGTCCACTAAGTCCTGGTAGAACCTTGGAAGCTCCGAAAGGCCGGGGGTCCTGTCGAGGAGCTTCTTCAGGTTGTCCCTGACCACGTTGGAGACCGTTCTAATCCTCAGCTCCTCCCTCTCCCTCGCCTTCGAGAGCCGTCCCCCCTTAGGGGTAAGCGCCGAGGCGGCCTTTTCGGCCCTCCTGAAGGCCTTGTCAATGAGCTCGTCAGCGGTAAGAACTGTTGGCATCTTCTCAAACGGATTCTTCATAGTCCCTCCTCCCCTGCTCGCGGAGAAAAAGTTGGGGAGGGACTTTAAAAAGATATTCAATCAAGGGATTTATAGAGGATGTAGCCCGTCAAAGAGGCAAGTCCAACAAGGAACAGCAACACAAGCGTCATAATCCTACCGATGCCAGAAGTGTCCGTAAAGCCCGCTATCACCAACAGGAAGAACACAACCACGAGCAAGATACCGAGCTTTTCGAAGGCCCCCTCGTATTTGTTCAAAACGTTCAGCCCCATTCTTCCACCCCCTAAGGTTCATTCTAAAACCCAGATCGGTGTGGAAATATAAAAAAGTATCGCTCGAAAAGTTTATGACAGTTGGGGGGCATGATTATAGTGGTGTCTTCCGTGCAGAGCGTGCTTCCAGCCCTCTCCTGGGGTGTCCTTTATTCAACAACCTTCACGTTCATGCTGGCCCCATCGCCGGCCCTATTTGACCCCGCTTCCAGTGGAACCTACTACCTCCCATCGCTCTTGGGGATACTCTCGGCTTTTCTCTTCTACTTCCGCTTCGATATAGGGCTCATCCCCCGGAGCGTCATCAGGAGGGAGTCCAGCTTCGCCCCCTACTTCTTCATCTACATGTTCATATTCTCGCTCGTTTTCAACTACCCTTTGGGCCGGGTTTTAGGGGGGATAAAGCCGATGGAAGCTGACCTCCTGAACGGAATCCTGGGCCTCGCGGTGCTCCTCCTCATACCGGAGCGGTTCTCAATCAGGCTCAAAATCCTTGAAGACGAGTCCGGCCGAGCCCTCCTCCTCTCCTTCCTCATGGCCATATTTCAGATACCTGCCCTAATGGACCTTTCAAGAACCGCCCTATCCCTACTGCCCCCCCTCATCTTAGGCTTCAAGCCATCGGAGGCCCTGAAGCTCTCCTTTCTCTCCCTCCCAGCCTACATGATGGTCCTGGTGGCCCTCAGCCCGACCCGCTGCCATGGGACGGTTGGCTGCTCCATAGCGTTTTCAGCGGCTTTTTTCGCGTCCATAGCATTGGCAGCGCTCCTCCTGAGGCTCTCAAAGCTGAGGGCCTTCTGGCCGGTTTATTCAGTCATCCCCCTTGCCCTTTACGTTCTGGAGGTGGTAGTGTGAAAGCGGTTGTGCTCGCGGCAGGAAAGGGTGAACGCCTGAGGCCCCTCACAGACGACAGGCCTAAGGTCGTCCTGAAGGTGGCCAACAGACCGGTGATAGAGTACGTCCTTGAGAACCTCGACCCCTTCGTGGACGAGTTCATCCTGATAGTCCGCTATAAGAAGGAGAAGGTAATGGAGACCTTAGGAGACGAGTTCAACGGAAAGCCGATAACCTACGTGGACCAGCTCCCCGGTGAGGGAACGGCCAAGGCCATAGAGTCCGCCAGGGAGCACGTTGGGGACGAGGAGTTCATAGTGGCCAACGGGGACATCTACTTCGAGGTTGAGGGAATCAAAGACCTCCTCTCGGTTTTCAGAAGGGAGGGGGCCGACGCGGCAGTTCTCGTGAAGCATTTCGACGATCTGAGGCACTTCGGCAGGGTTGACGTTGAGGGGACGCGGGTTACGGGCGTCACAGAGAAGCCGAAGGCCGGCGGGGGCTACGCAAACCTCGGCCTCTACATCTTCAAGCCCGGGGTTTTTGAGTTCATAGAGAAAACCACCCTGAGCAGCAGGGGGGAGTACGAGATAACCGACACGCTGAACCTGATGCTCGAAGCCGGGAGAAAGGTGGTTTACGCCGTCTACTCCTCCTACTGGAACGACATCGGAAGGCCCTGGAACCTCCTTGAACTCAACGAGTACCTCCTCAAGAACAAGCTGAGGCACGAGATAAGGGGAACCGTTGAGGAAGGAGCCACCCTGATCCCGCCGGTTGAGGTGGGCGAGGGAACCGTTGTGAGGAGCGGTTCCTACATAATAGGGCCGGTCAAGATAGGCAGGAACTCCCTGATAGGCCCCAACTGCCTCATAAGGCCCTACACGAGCATAGGCGATAACTGCCACATTGGAAACGCGGTTGAGGTGAAGAACTCGATAATAATGGATCACAGCAACGCCCCCCATCTGAACTACGTCGGCGACTCGATAATCGGGGAGAACACCAACCTCGGGGCCGGGACGATAACTGCGAACCTGAGGCACGACAGGGGAAACGTTAAAGTGGAGATCAAGGGCAGGCTCGAGGACAGCGGCAGGCACAAGCTCGGGGCGATAATAGGGCACGGGGTGAAGGTCGGCATAAACGTCAGCATCTACCCGGGAAGGAAGATAGGGAGCGGTTCGTTCATAGGGCCGGGGGTCGTGGTCGACAGAAACGTTCCCCCCAAGACCCTCGTGGTCTTAAGGCAGGAAAAGGTCGTGAAGGGGATGGGAGGTGGTTGAGGTCAACTGGATAGCGATCTTCAACTTCATCTCCCGCTGGCTCCTCTTCACGTCCGCAGCCTACAAGGCCTACCAGACAAGGAACAAAGGCTGGGCCCTGATCACGACGGCCTTCTTCATCGACGCCCTCGACATAGAGAGCTACATACTCACACCGCTGGGCATCACCGTCCCAAAGTGCTCCTACCTAATCGCCTCCAAGATCCCGAACTTTTACTTCTCCATATTCGCCTTCTGGGGGTCGTTTCACCTCAGGTACCTCAGGACATCCTTCAAACAGCTCGTGTACCTGATAGCCGTTGCGGTTGTATCTTACGTGTGGCTCTTTCTCTTAGCCATCGACGCGTTCCACGGGGACTTCGCCCTCTCTTCGAGCGTTCCATCCCTCCTGCTCGCCGGGGCCCTCATATACCTCGCCTACGTGATGTGGAGCTACGTGATAGGCCGGAGGTGGGTGGACAGGCTCTTCCCGATAGGGCTCGTGCTGGTCGGCTTCCTTAACCTCACTTACCCAGTTACGAGGCCTATACCATGGTTCGCCGAGATAGCCTTTCTGCTCGCAGCGTTAGGCAGGTTTATGGCGGCAGTCGGACTTTCCACCTTCGTCTTCTACCCCCTGGCCGAGCCCCACAGGCTTCCAGAGACCTTCAAGCCCGGCGCGTACCTGTTTAAAAGCGAGGCCGAGGTTCAGAAGCGCATGCCCGACCTGTTCAAGAGGGACATCGTGGCGATAACCCGCCTTTCGCCCGAGCTTGCCAGGGAGAGGTTCACCCCCAATTCGGTGGTCTTCTGGATAACCCGGGCAAAGGAAGGCGAGATAAGCGAGAACCCGAGGATAATGGCGATGCCCCCCTCTAAGATAGGCATCCTTCAGGACATCGTCGCAAAGGAGCTTGAAAAGGGCTACCGCACGGTCTACTTAGACGCCATGGAGTACTTGAGCACAGAAGTCGGGTTTACGACCGCGGTGAAGTTCCTCCTGTCCCTCAAAGACCTGACGGTCTCAAGGGGCGGCTCACTGGTGGGGGTCATAAACCTGAGCGCCTTCAAGGATAACGAGGCGAGGATAATCAGAAAGGAGTTTGGGGGTGACTAAGCCCCTCCCCTCAGGTTCTCCCTGAGGAACTCCCTGGCCTCCTCCGAGAACTGGGACTCCTTCACTTCCTCTCCAAATTTGTTGTAAACCTTTCCGTCCCTGAAGTTTATCTCGAAGATTTCGTAGCGCTCCCTGCTCTTCTCGTGGAGTTTTATGCCGTGGCTTTTCAGGTGGGCCTCAAGGCTGTCTATGTCAACGTACTTCCCGCATCTCTCGCACTTGTAGAAGGGCCAGAAGATGTAATCGTGTCCCGGGACGGCGTTCTCCTTTATGTGTTCAATCATGCGACCCCCGAGGTAGTCGTAGAAGTCCTCCTGGACGAGCTTCCCCTCGTCCTCAACGACCTCAAAGCCGTTCCAGATTATGTGGTCGTTTATATCACTGACGGTCGCCCTCACGTACTTGTAAGTCATCACAAACGCACCGTTGTGAACTTTAAACACCCCCTTGTCTGGGATGGCGATTATTTTTATCCCCTCCCCTTCAAGTTCCTCGGTCATCTCGATGGCATGCTCAAGGTCGTCGGCGGGGTATATCCTGACCTCAAGGCCGCTCTTCTTATGGACTCCAAGGATAAAGTCCTCCTCAAGCTTCCAGTGGTAATCGTCGATGTACCTGACCTGGGTGTGCACCCTCTTCATCCTAGGGCTCAGCTCGCTGTACTTCATTTCCACCACCGTCGGGAGTTCGCTCCGATGTTAATAAACCTTAGCGAAAAGGTTTAAAAGACGCCCCGGGACAAAGCTTATTAGCGCTTACCCACAAACCCCGGAGGGGATGAAAATGGCGAAGGACAAGACAACGCTCCCCCCGACGGGAGCGGGCCTCATGAGGTTTTTCGACGAGGACACGAGGGCGATAAAGGTCAGCCCAAAGGGGGTCATAGCGATAACCCTCGTGCTCATAGCCTTCGAGATCCTTCTCCACATGTTCGGCCCGAGCATCTTCGGCTCGTGAGCCTTCCCTTTGAATTTTGAATCACACGGGGAAACAAGCAGAAAGAAAAAGAATTTCAAGCGCACTTCTCCCTGTAGCTCTGCCCTATCTCCCGCTCCCTCTCCTCGGGCACCTTGAGGATTATCCTCGCATCAACGACGACAGCACCCCCGCCCTTCTCGTAGACGAAGACGGGGTTGAGATCCATCTCCTTTATGTACTCCTTGAGCTCATCCACGAGCTCGCTGACCTTCATTAGAAGCTCAACTATCGCGTCTATGTCCGCCGGCTCCTCACCGCGCGCCCCAGCGAGGATGGGGTAGCCCTTTATCTCCCGGATCATCTTCTCGGCATCGCGCTCGTTTATCGGGATTATGCGGAAGGTGACGTCCTTCAGAACCTCGACGAATATTCCGCCGAGACCGAACATGAGAGCGTGGCCGAACTGGGGATCCTCTGTTACGCCGATGATCACTTCCCTGCCGGGCTTGAGCATTGGGGCTATCAGAACTCCAAGTATCTCGGCGTCCGGCCTGTATTTGCGCGCGTTCTCGTGTATCTCCCCCCACTTCTTCCTGAGCTCCTCTGGGGTTTTTATGTTGAGGAGAACCACTTTGGCGTCGCTCTTGTGGAGTATCTGGGGTGACATGAGCTTCATGGCAACCGGGTAACCGATCTCCTCGGCGTACTTCAAAGCTTCATCGAGGGTCTTGGCGAGCTTCTCGTTGGGCACCGGGAGACCGTAAGCCCTCAAAACCTGCTTCGCCTCGTACTCAACCATTGCCGTCCTCCCCTGGGCGAGGACGGACTCAACAACTTTGAGAGCCTCATCCTTCATAACTACCACCCTCAGGCCTTCCTCAGGTATTCGGCGTAGCGGACGAGACCCGCCAGCGCCCTAACGCCCCTCTCCGGGGTCGGGTAAACAGGGACGCCCCGCTCCTCCAACATCTTCGCGTAGTGCTCGGTCTTCCTCCCGCCCATCGCGACGGCCACGATCGGCTTACCGCTCCTCTCTTGGTAGTCGGCGAGTATATCGATGATCTTCTCGTCTTCGAGGAGCGGCACCTGGAAGAGGACTATAACGACCACCGCATCCACGTTCGGGTCGTTGACAAAGGCCTCTATGGCCAGCCTGTACCTCTCGGCGTCGGTGTCTCCGACGACATCGGTCGGGTTCCCAACGACGGCGTGGGGCGGAAAGTGTTCCTTCAAAAACCTGCGGCTTTCCTCGCTCAGCTCGGCCATCCTGAGCCCGAACCGCGCCACGGCATCGCTGGCCATGACCCCCGCTCCCCCTCCATCGGTTATTATCCCTATCCTGTTCCCCTTCGGGAGCTTGCCCTTGAGCCTGGCGAAGGCCTTGGCGAGGTCGAACATGTGCTCGAAGTCGTCGGCGCGGATTATCCCGGTCTGCTTGAAAACGGCATCGTAGATGACGTCCTGCCCGGCGAGCGAGCCCGTGTGGGAGGATGCCGCCTTGGCGCCGTACTCCGTCCTTCCAGCCTTTAGGGCAACGACCGGTTTAACCCTCGTTATCCTCTTGGCGGCTTCAATGAACTTCCTCCCGTCTTTAACGCCCTCTATGTAGAAGGTCACGACGTTTATCCCGTCATCGTGGATGAAGTAGTCCATCAAATCGGCATCGTCCACGTCTATCTTGTTGCCGTAGCTGACCATCTTCCCTATCCCTATACCTTCGCCGGCGGCCCAGTCAAGCATTGCGGCTGCAAAGGCTCCGCTTTGGCTGACGAAGGCTATGGGGCCGCTCTTAGGCCTGTCCATCTTCTCATCCGGCAGGAATACCGTGTCAACTCCGGTATCGGGGGCGTAAATGCCAACGCAGTTCGGGCCTATAACCCGTATCCCGTTGGCCTTTGCTATTTCGTAGATCTCCCTCTCCATCCTCTTGCCTTCCTCACCGAGCTCTCCAAAGCCTCCAGTGATTATTATAACGGCCTTTATTCCATTCCCAGCTATGTCCCTCATGGTAGCCGGCACGAACTTAGCCGGAATGGCTATGACGGCCAGGTCCGTGTCGTCCGGGAGCTCCTCAACGCTGTGGTAGACTTTATAGCCCTCTATTTCGTCGAGCTTAGGGTTAACGGGGTAGAGTTTGCCCCTGAAAGACCCGTTTTCCCTGTTCCTCTTGAAGTTCTCGAATATCACGTTCCCTACCTTTCCCCTCTTATTGGTGGCACCTATCAGGGCGACGGCCTTCGGGTCAAAGAAGGGCCTCAGCTCCTCGACTATCTTCTCTCCCATGCTCTTCCCTCCAGAAGATTTACGTTCCTTCTTGGGGCGGAGTGTATAAAAGACTTGCGTTTTGTAAAACTGATCCCCCCTGAACTTCAAAGTCCACCTATGTCCCCGAGATAGGAGACTCCCCTCGCGGCATCGGTGAGGCTTGAGACCTCAAGTACTTTAGGAACGTCAGGGAGCTCTGGAAGGACTCTTTTCCAGGGAACCGTACCGTCACCGGGGGGCAGATGCTCATCTAACTTGCCGGAGTTGTCGTGGAGGTGAACGCTGACTATCCTGCCGCGGAAGGTGCGGAGGAAACCCTCAAAGTCCCTCGTCGTCGTGTTGAGGTGCCCCACATCGAAGGTTACCCCTAAGTTAATACCCTCAAGGAGCTCGGCGAGCCTCTCCGGGGTCTGGGCGTCTAAAATCGGGAAGTTGGGCATGTTCTCAACCCCAACAGAAACCCCGTGCTCTTCGGCGAGCTTTTCAAGCTCCATCAGGGAGCCCCTGTGGGTCATGTTGTAGTCCATCCTATACCTCCTGCTGACCGGTGAGCAGTGGCCGGGGTGAACGGTAACGGCAAGGGCACCAAGGACTGAAGCGACCTCAAGGGTCTCCCCCAGCACCTCGATGGAGACCCGCCTTATCCTCCCGTTCAGGGAGCCTATGTTGAGGTCGCTGAAGGGAGCGTGGAGGGTGACCCTGAGGGAGTGGCTTTCGAGCAGCTCAAGATAATCCCTCCAGCTGTCGCGGGTGACGAAATGCGGCCACTCGCTCACCAGCTCTACGACTTCAAAGCCGAGTTCCTTAGCCTTTTCAAGCCACTCCCCAAGGCCATCGAGGTTCCTTCCCGGGTATGCCGTCATCGAGAGACCGATCATGCTCCCACCAGCATTTTAGCCAAGATGACCACGAAGACCGTTCCCATCACATCGGATATCGTCGTCACAGTCGGGATGGCCACGTTGTCGGGATCTATGTTGAAGCGGTGAGATAGATAAGCTATGAAAACACCTATCACTATGTTGATCACCACTAAGAAAGGATAACCTATAATAAATGGCCATATGAGGGTCCCGGTGTAGCCTATCAGGCTCGTAACGTGAACCGCTATGTAGTTGGTGAGGAAGCCGATTATTGGAGCCAACAGGAGCAGTGCTCCCACATCGAAATAAAACTCTTTCCTCACTAAGGCCTCCTTTCCGGAGAGGTTGAGCCGCGTGGAGGTTGTGGCGGCAGCTATCGACGCGAAGTTGCCCACGCTGTCGAGTATTGAAGGATACATGACGCTGAGAATGATGACCTTTGAGATAGCCCCGCTGTAGGATTCAAGGGTTGAACCGGATACTATTTCGATAAGCCCCAAGACGGTGAGGGCACCGGCAACTTCTTTAAATGCCTTCACATGCTCTCTGGTGTAACTGGAATAGATTATTACAAGCACAAACAGCGCCATCATCAGGGCGGTAAAGGCGTAGAATAAACCTGGATGATCCTCGTAGAAAAACACTAAATAAACCAGCGTAGGAATGGTTACAACATCGGCAACAGACGTTATCAGGGGCGCAGCTATCATGTCTGGATCGGCGCCCCAGCGGTAGGGGAATATCGTTATGAAGGCCGTTGAGTAGCCGAGGAGGAACCCTATCACGAGGGCAGAAGCTATTATTATGAGGAGAACAACCCAGGCGGAATGAGAGAGACCGAGCTTCAAAACGCCGGCCATCCAGAGGACTATGAGGGGTATTTTTGAGCTTCCGATGGCCATCGAGATGTTGGTGGTGACCTCCCTGTCGAGAACGCCCCTTATCCTGCCTAAGTGGAGGGCAGTAGTCATCCTCGACGCCATGGCGCCGAAGACGTTTCCCCTCAAATCGCTGAGACCTGGAAGGATGACAAGGAGGAGCGGGTACGACGTGGCTATCATCTTGAAGTTCCTGCCAAGAACTCCACCGCCGACGAAATCAAGGGCTAAGCAGAGCAGTAGAGCCGGGAACGTCACCAAGAACGTCTGCTTCAGTCTCTCCCGCCAGCCCCTCGTCCCAACGGTTACTTCCACCGGGAGCATCCTCATCCCCTCCCATTCCGCCCACCTCCGGCCATTCTATGTAAAGTTTTTTATAAAAGTTGCCATCGGCGAAAAATAAATAAGAGAGCCCGGGGAGTGAAGGGTAGGGGAGGGAATCCGATGGAGGAATGGGATGAGGTGGAAGTTCCCGACAACGTGAAGGAGATTTTCGTTGAGATGAAGAACACGGCGGAGCTGATGGTTGACCTCGCCTACTCAGCGGTTCTATTCCGCGAGAAGGAGATGGCCAATGAGGTATTGGAGCTCGAGGAGTACCTCGACCTTCTGAACTACAATCTAATGGTCAGGGCGGTCCTCTCGGCCAGGAACATAAGGGATGCGGAGAGGATAACGTCCATCCTTCAGATGGGCCGTTCCATAGACGACATAACGAACGCAGCAGCGGATCTCGCCAAGATGGTGATAGAGGAAAAGGTCCACCCCCTCGTCACGGAGGTGATACTTGAGAGCGAGGAGACCATAGGCAGGGTCGTTGTTTCCCCCGAGTCAATACTCGTGGGCAAAAGCCTTGAGGAGCTCGACCTCCCCACCAACACCGGCGTCTGGGTGGTGGCGATAAGGCGCGGAAAGCGCTGGATCTTCGACCCAGACGAGGACGTCAAGATACTGCCCGGGGACATAATCATAGGCAGGGGAACGAGGACGGCGCTGGACTACCTGAAGGAGATAGCGAGGGGCATAATCAAGGTGATGCCCAATGGATGAGTTCGAGGAGATCAGGAACTGCCTCGTTGAGATGAAGGATCTCTCGGCCCTCATGATAGACCTCGCCTTCTCATCCGTCATGTACAACAGCGAGGACATAGCCGAGGAGGTCTACCTCTTGGAGGAGAAGATGGACGATCTCACTGTTAAGGTCAAACGCCTCGCCCTGAGGGCGGCAAAGCACGAGAAAGACCCGGAGACCCTCCTGAGCATAATAGACTTAGCGGATATAAACGAGCGCATAAGCGATGCCGCCTACGGGGTTTCCGACATAATCCTGAGGGACATAGAGCCGCACCCAATAATCCAGGAGATAATGGAGGACACAGAGGAGGAGCTCGGCAGGGTGAAGGTTCACAGGGGCTCCGTTCTCCACGGGAAAACGCTGGCACAGCTGAAGCTGCCGAGCAAGATCGGCGCGAGGATCCTCGCGATAAAGAGGGGCAGCAGGTACATCTACAACCCGGGCAAGGACGACGTGATCTACGAGGGGGACGTCCTCATAGCCGTTGGATCCGACCTCGACAGACTCAGAAAGGTTGCGGGTGAGAAGGTCGAAGAGGGAGAAGATTAAAGGGCCATCCTCTCCCTCACCGTTTTCAAAGCCCTCTCCGCATCTTCCCTGAGCTCAGGGAAGCCAAGCGCTTCCATCGTCTCGGGCAGCGGCACGCCAAGCTCCTCATCCCATCCCCTAAGCCTGTAGAACTCCCTTCTGGCCTCAATGAAGTCGTTGTAGTCTATGAAAGCCTTATTGCCCTCCGCAGGCCCATCCAGTTCGGGCTCCCACCAGCGGTCAGGGATAGTGTCGTCGAGCGGGGGAGTAACCCAGTCGAGAACGTCGTGGATTCTGGCGATGCTCTCAACGGCCCAGGCCCTTCTCCTGAGCTCTTCAACAGTCCATTCATCGCCGGTAACAAGGGAGTAGAGCTTAGCGAGGTCTTCCATCTTGTAGGGCACGAACTTGCAGGTTCCGAGCATGTCCGTGATGTAGCTCTCATCCCTGCCCTCTACCATAGACGGGACCAGCTCCTTAGCAGGGCCCTGGTTGGGGAGCTGGTGGGGCCCAGGCCAGCCACGGAGATGGCTCGCTCCCACATCGGCGGTGGCGTAGCTCAACGCGTAGGTTCTTCTGCCCCTTGGATCCCAGGCCGGTGCCTCCATCCCCTTGACGTGGACGGCTAAGTTGCAACCCCTGCCAAGCCTCTCACAGGCCCTCTTCACGCCGTCCGCGAGAATAGCCCCAAAGCCCTTCCTCTCCGCCATCAGCTTGATGAGCCTCTCCTCCGCCTCCTCATCACCGAAGCCCTTGACAGGGAAGCCGATCTCGTCCTCACCGATAAGTCCGCGTTCGACCATCTCGAAGAGCCACGCTATCGTGTTCCCAGTTGCTATGCTGTCCAAGCCGAGGTTGTTGACGAGCCAGTTGAAGTAAGCAACGGCTGGAAAGTTGAAGACCCCCGTTGCAGCACCGAGCATCGCCATGCTCTCGTACTCTGGCTTTACGCGGAATTTCCTGCCCTTGTATTCCACCTCAACGTATCGGGCGCACTTTATCGGGCAGCTCTTACCGTGGACGAACCACTCGGGCTCTATCTCGTACTTCTTTACCTCGTCTCCGGCCAGTCTGCTCGCGAGTTCGTCGGGGATGTGGGGCCTTGAGAAGTTGTAGGCAGGGCTCATTCCAAGGGAAGCGGCGCTCCTGAGGGCGTCGCTCGTCCCGTAGTTCCTCGTGTGCTCGTACTTGGGGTTGGTCGAGAACTCGTCATAGAAGGCCTGCCACAGCCTCTGGAATTCCTCCGGACTGGCAACCTTGGGTTTCTGACCGGGCTCTACGACAACGGCCTTGACCCTTTTGCTCCCGAGGACGGCTCCCAAGCCCCCCCCTTCCGCTCGCCCTCTCCGTGTCGTATATTACGTTCGCTATCCTGCACAGCCTCTCGCCGGCGGGACCTATCAAAGCCATGCTCGCCTTCGGGTGTTCCCTCCAGAGCTCCTTCGCCACCTCGTAGTTTCCCCTGCCCCACAGATGCCCCGCTGGAAGGATCTCAACTTCCCCATCGTGGACGTACAGGTAGACCGGCTCCTCGCTCCGCCCCTCGATTATCAGCGCATCGAAGTGGCCCTTCAGCTTGGGCCCGAAGGCATCGCCGCCGCTTGAGTCGCTTATCAGCCTCGTCTCCGGGCTCTTGCTCACCGCTATGACCTTGCTCGAACCCGGCACCAAACCCGTCATTCCACCCGGGGCGAAGACGAACTTGTTGGCCGGGCTGAGCGGGTCGGTTCCCGGCGGAACCTCCCGGTAGATCAAGTAGTAGCCGAGGCCCTTCCCGCCTATGAATTTCTCTATGATCTCATCTGGAAGCTCCTCGTAGGTAGCCCTTCCCCTGGTCAGGTTAACGCGCGCGATCCTATTGTGGTAGCCGTACATAACAAACCCCCCAGAACCCTATCTTTTCGCTAAGATGAAATTCTCATTGGTGTATTTAAAACTGCCGGCTCCACTTTAGAGGGAGCAAGGAAAAATACAGAGGGCCCGAAGGCACATCAAGCCTACGCCCCGGCTGTGCGGCACGCTGTTGTGGGTGCGGGAGACTACAAGCGGTGAATGCCCAGAGCGGCTCCCAGCCGTCACAAACGAAGTTCATGCGGACGGTCTTCATGTGCTTCCTGCACAGCCCGTACCCGGGGAGGCACGAGTCAATGGATCCGAACCACCGCAATCCTGCAGGCCTTGAGCCTTTCTTCCATGCCCGACCACTTGAGAAGAAAGGAGAAGAGAGACAAAAACCTCAGATTCCGGCCCCGATGTCCTCGGCGATGTCCGGGAGGTCAAGGGCAACGAGCTTGGCCTTGGTCGGGATTCCATCCCTGCTCCATCCGCGGGCCTGATAGTACTCATCCAGCATCCTGTCGAGCTCCCACGGCGGGACGTGGAGGCCTTTGCTGACTCCCTCCGGAATCGGCTCCCACATGATTCTGTATGGCAGAGTGTCGTCCTTCCTGCTGAAGCCCTCGCGGACGTTGAAGGCCCTCGCGACGTTCATTATCCTCTCGCCGGCGGTTATTACCTCAGCGTCGCCCATGCGCATTCCTGTTACGGCTTCGATGAGCTCCGGGAAGCCCTCAAGGTAGTACATGTGCCTTGAGAACTTACAGACGCCTGTTGCATCGTAAACTGCCATGAGGTTCTCGTGGATTGCTATCTCGAAGCCCTTGTTCTCGCCCTTCGTCCTGTCGATGTTGTCGAACTTCCACCACCTGCCGACGAGCTCGGTTCCGTAGGCTCCGGCAGTGAGGTGATCCGCACCGCGGACGCTGACGGCAAAGGCTAAGGCCATTCCCTTGATTCCCCTAACGTCGTAAGCCGGTGGTTCCATTCCCTTGACGTGCATCGCGAACTTCTCGCTTCCCTTACCCAAGCGTTCGCTGGCCCTCTTGACGCCATCCGCTAAGAGCTTTCCGAGGTTGCCCTCGCGGTAGGCCATCCTCCTGAGCGCTTCAACAGCCGCTTCGCCGTTGCCGAAGGTCAGTTCAATGCCGTCTGTGTCTTCCTTGGTGAGCAGGCCACGCTCGTAAGCTTCCATCGCCCACGCTATCGTGACTCCTGCGGAGATGCTGTCGAGGCCGAGCTGGTCGGCGAGGTAGTTGAGGTAAGCTACCGTCTCGAAGTCGTCAATCTCAAGGACGCCACCGAAGGAGTAGAGGGTCTCGTACTCCGGGCCGTCGACCTCGAAGGTGCCCCACTTCTTGCTCTCGACGTGAACGTACTGGCTGCAGGGCTTGTTACATCCGGGGCATGCCTTCCTTCCCTTCCTGTACTTCGGCGCCCAGTAGTAGGGGTCTATGTAGATGTGCTCCCTTCCCTCAGCCTTGGCCCTCTCGTAGGCCTTCTTGAAGAAGCCCATCTGCCAGTTCCTGGTCGGGAAGGTACCGCGCTCGCGGTTCATCCAGTCGAGGAACTCACCGCTTCCGTAGCCCATGTCGGCCTTTGTAGCCGGGTGGTCCTTAAACACCAAAGCCCACTTCTTTATCAGCTCGCGGAGCTTTTCAGGGTTCGCTATCGGGATTCTCTTGCTCCCCTTGGCGAGGATTCCCTTGAGCCTCTTGCTCCCGAGAACTGCCCCGGGGCCGCCCCTCGACGCCTGCCTGTCGTCGGTCTCGATGATCGAGATTAAGCTGAGCCTCTCACCAGCCGGCCCTATGAAGGCCGTTGCGTAGCCGGGGTACTCCTCTTTCGCCCTGCTCCTCGCCTCACCGGTGGTGAGGCCCCAGTAGGCATCTGCCGGGACTATCTTAACATCGTCGTCGTTTATGACGAGGAGAACCGGTTCCTCGCTCTTGCCCTCGATGATGAGCATGTCGTAGCCGGCCCTCTTGAGCTGGACGCCGAGCTCAGCACCGGCCATAGACCTGCCGTAGGCACCGGTCAGCGGGCTCTTGAAGTTGAAGGCCGTCTTTGAGCCGGTTCCAATGCCTGTATCAACGAACAGGCCCGGCGTGATGATCATCTTGTTCTTCTCTCCAAGCGGGTCGGCCCCGGCCGGAACCTCGTCGTAGAGAACCCTGGTTCCGAAGCCTACGCCGCCGAGGTACTTCCGCGGGAAGTCCTCTGGGAGGGGCTCGACCTTGACTTCTCCAGTCGTGAGGTTCACCCTGAGAACCCTACCCCAGTAACCGCCTGTCGCCTCCATCAGAATCACCTCGAAGGATTTTCGGGGGAGAGGATATAAGGTCTTCGCAAAAGGAACCGTTTGCAAACAATGGATAGGTAAACTGAGAGGTTAACTAACGCATTCCACCGCCTTCTCCCTGTCCTCCTTTGAAAGCCTCCAGCCCATCGCCCCGAAGTTCTCGTCAACGTGCTCCTTTCTGCTTGCCTTTGGAATCGCTACCACGTTGTCCTCCCAGATCAGGTAGTTGAGGGCAACCTGGGCGGCTGTTTTCCCGTACCCCCGCCCTATCCCGGACAGGCACTCGTCTCTGGCGAGGGCTCCCTTTTCGAGCGGGGTGTAGGCTATCAAAGCTATCCTCTCCCGCTTCATGTAGTCGAGCAGTCCGCTGGATTCCGGCCACCTATCGCGGAGCGAGTACTTGACCTCGTTGGCGACTATCTCGTACTTCCGCATCGCCTCCTGGCTTCTCTTAAGGAGCCCAAGGTCGAAGTTGCTGACCCCTATGTACCTTACAAGTCCCTCGTCAACGAGCTCCTCGAGGGCGTGGAGCGTCTCCTCTATTCTCCTGAAGTCCTCGACTGGCCAGTGAAGGAGGTAGAGGTCTATGTACGTGCCGAGCCTCCTCGCACTCGCCCTCGCCGCCTTCTTTGCGCTCTCGTAACCGAAGTGGGTCGGCCAGACCTTGCTGATAATGAAGAGCTCCTCGCGCTCGAACCCCTTTATGGCCTCACCAACGAGCTCTTCGCTGTGGCCGGCGCCGTAGAACTCGGCGGTATCAATGAGGTTCATCCCGAGGTTGAGGCCGTGTCTGAGGGCCTCAACGCTCTCCCCTTCGCGGGAGTAGTCCGGGTTCTCCTTTCCGCCTATCCCCCACGTGCCCATGCCTACCGCGGTAACCTTGTCCCCGCCTATCCTCTTGAGGTCTTCAAAAATCGGAACGTGCATAACATCACCTAATGCGATTTCGGACCAACCTTAATTAAGCTTATCCGAGGGTGATTTCAGGGCCAAGCTAAAAACAAAAAGTAACCTTCATGTCATCCTCCCCCATAGTTGGGTGCGGGGAAACCCAGCGAACCTCCTGTCGATCCACGGGGGCTTTGAGTGTTAATGAATAAAGAAAAGCTGAGGAAACTTTCATACCGGCCCAATCTAATAGCTAAACCTCCTCAAGCTTCTTTCTTATTTCCTCTGTATTCTTCCGCGTTTCTTCAAGGCCGCTTTTAAGCTTCTCGACCTCAACTCTAAAGTCGTTAAGGGCTCTATTCACTTGGTAGAATGCAAACACGAGGACAACCAAAATTATCAATCCAAGGATTATGCTTATCCACCCGCTGGGCGATGACATGTGTTCACCTCCCCAAGGCACCTTTCATCCCTCCAACCTCATTATCATCCCGTTGTCAATGATTATCCGAAACTGCTTTGCCCTGTAGTATTTCTTGGCCCTTGGGTCTCCGGGTTCGAGGCGAAGCTCGCTCTCAACGAGTCCCGCCTTTTCGAGCTTTTTCAGGTGAAGGTAGAGCAACTGCCTCGAAATCCCGAGTTCTTTGGCAAGCTCGTAGACGTACCACTCCTTTTCGCAGAGCATCTTAAGTATCCTAACTCTGACCGGATTCCCAAGGGCCTCACCGATTCTTACAAGCTCTTCGATGCTCTGTACCATGACTATCACGCTGACGCAACCTGAGCAAGACTCTACAATAGAAAGGTGAAGGAGATAAAAGCTTTCCGTTAGCCCCCGGCGATGGAGCGATACTCCCCCTCACTCAGGACCTGAGGCGAGTACTCGACACCGTAGCTGTTAACCAGCACCCTCGTAAATGCTCTCAGGTGGTTCTCGCTGCCGGCCATCAGACTCTCGAATACGAGCTTTATGTCCTCGTTGTCAGTCTTTGAGAGCCACTCCTCAAGGTCTTTTATGTCAACCTCCTCGATCAGGGCGCCAACCTTGAGGGCTTCAATGTTACTCGTCTCGCCTCTGGAAACGAGCTGATCGTAAAGAGCCTGTATCTCAGGGTTTGTGAATTCTCCTATTCCTTTATCCTCCGCCGGGTCAGTAAGGTTGTACTTCTCGATGAGGTTCAATACAGCGTCCATGTGAGTCTGCTCGCTCCTCGCTATGTTTTCGAATACCCTCAGCCCCGTGGCGTTGTAGAGGGTGAGGTAAACGTCCCCCGCGAGCTTCTCCTCCTCACGCATGTATAGTATACCATCTATTTCGTCTGGACTTAAGTTTTCCGCGGGCAGAGTGGAGACATCAAGCGTATCCATCGGTGAGGCCACTCCCTGGCCATATCCCCTGTCCTCAGGCGGTCCCTGGGACGGTGTCCCGGTCTCGGTAGTTCCCGTCTCCGTACCGGTTATGCATCCTCCCACAACAACGGCCCCAAGGGCAAGGGCCATAACTATCAAAGCGCTTAGCCTTTTCATCCTCCATCACCCTTTAGGGAAGTTATGATCTCCTCCAGCATGGCCTTGAACTCCTCCCTATCAAGGCCGTACTCGTATTCTATCTCGGCGAGCTTCTCGTCGGGAGAGGCTTTTATTCCCCTCTTGGATAGCTCTTCAATCAGGGCATCAACGGAAACACCGTAGTTGTCCGCCAGCTCTTGGACTGTGTAGTACTTCATCATCGTGCCCGTTATGTAGACGGCCGTGCTGTTCTCCACGGTGTAATAGTCGTCAGTGGTGCCGATTTCAGAGTTACCTTCCCCAGTGTAGTACGCAAAGACCTGGTACCCCGCTCCAATCAGCAGGAAAGGTATTATCAATGTTGCAACTCCCTTGATCCTCGATTTCTTGAAACCCATGCGCAGCATTGTGACCATGCTCTTGAAGCCTATTATGAGGTGCAGCGCTACCAGGCCAATCATGACGAACCCGAGGTACGTATGGATCGCGGTTAGTGTATCCTTGTCAAGTCCAAGGAAAGTCCACCCTATCGACTTGGCTATCCTTCCGCTTGGGGCAAGGTAAAGTCCGATTCCGGTTATTCCGAGTACTATGAAGACTACGAGCAACAGGGAGTCCACAACTCCCCTGAGTAGAGCAGACGCTTTCACACTCTCACCTCCGGCGGGCACTTTCCTATGCAGAGTGTCATCTTTTTCACCTCCTAACTACGGCGTAGAGCAGGAGCGCCAGCACGATCACCGGCAGTGCCAGCGGGGCAATCCTCGCGAATATGAAGATGAACGCAAGGGGACCGAGCCACCACCAGCCAAAGCCCCTTCTCCCAAGGAACGGACCTCTCATAGCGGGTCCTCCGAACCCTCCCGGCATGTTCATCCCTCCAGGTATATCCATCCAACCACCTCAGTGCCGCAGATCAACGTCACCTTGAGGCCGAAGGCAGTCTGATAGGCGCTTCCGAGGGAGACCCTCTCCAGCGGACAGCCGAGAACCTTTCCGATGTAGTTGCCGTACTCATCGAGTAACTTGAGGAACCTCCCCCGTGGAGTCTCATACTCCTCAACGGTAATCCTGCCGAGCATCCTGTAGGCGTCCTCCGCTACCTCCTCAATAGGTACCTCCTCAGCGGGAAGTTCCCCGTACTCAACAAGATGCATTATCTTAACATCGGACTCCATGCTCAACCCTCCGGAATTGATGAAAATAATGGGGGGACATCAGCCCCCAATGTTCATCCCGCAACTCCCATCGCGGAGGGGTCCGCTACCGTCAGCTGGGCCCATCCGTGCACCTTTCTGAGCTTTCTGTGCTCCGCCCTTGCCTTTCATACCCCTCATGTGCTCCATGCCTTTCCCGTGTCCGTGCTTCTCTCCAGCCATCCTCCTTCCGTGTCCGCTGTGGCAGTTCTCGCCGCTGAGTATCTCGTCAACCTGATCTTGAGGAAGAACTTGGGCGGTGTAGTTGACTTCCTGAGCCTCGAGGTTCCTCACGAAGGCCCTTAGGTGGTTCTCGCTTCCCTTCATGAGGTTGCTGTAAACCGCCTTGATGTCCTCGTTGTCCGTCTTGGCGATCCAGTCTTCAAGGTCCTTGATGTCGGTCTCCTCTATGAGTGCCCCAACTTTGAGCGCATCAACGGTGCTCCCGCTTCCCTGCTCGACCAGCTGGTCGTAGAGGGACTGAAGCTCCGGGTTCTCAAAGACCCCGACCTCGTTAAGGGTGTCCGGTGCAGTCAGGTTGTACTTCTCGATAAGGCCAAGTACCGCATTCATGTGCCTCTGCTCGCTTTGTGCAATCTTCTCGAAAACTTCAAGGCCAGTCTCGTTGTACAGCGTCAAGTAGACGTCCCTCGCGAGCTTCTCCTCCTCTACCATGTAAAGCAGGCCGCTGACCTCGTCGTCGCTGAGCGGCGCGTAGTAGTCCGCGTAGCCCTTCTGGGCGGTTTCTTCTACAGCCGGGTTGGGGCCGGGGGTGCCCATGTAGGCAGCGGCCCCTCCGAGCACCAGACCAAAGAGGCCCAGCACCAGCAATCCAAACCCTACCAACTTTTTCCTCATGTGTCTTCACCTCTCCATATGTAACTTCAATATTACATATGCATGCAGAGTTTATAAAGTTTTCGGTAGCATATTTCAAAAGGACAGCAGGCCACAGCAAACCATGTACCTGCCTAAGAATACTGGTTTACGGATCAGGCGTTAGTTTTGTCCTGTAAAAACCTCAGGCACAACGACAGAATGGTGGAAAGGAAAATGGGACAGCTCAAGCCCCAAACTTCTCGCTCCTGTTCATTAGATCCATCATTACCGGCACTATATCGTGGCCCCTTATCCTTCCGAGGCCTCCCCTCATGCACTCGCGCTCGCCGAAGGCCTCCGTCTGATCTGCTCTGACGCCGCCGCCAGCTATGAGAAGCGGAACCGGGTCACCGCTGTGGTTCATAACTTCACAGGGCGTTGAGTGGTCGCCCGTTATCGCTATCACAACGTCCTCGAGGTCGATGTGCTCGATGATGTAACCTATCATTCTGTCGGCCTTCTCAATCATCTCGGCCTTGAGCTTCGGATTGTTGTCGTGGCCAGCTGCATCAGTCGGCTTGAAGTGCAGGAAGACGAAGTCGTAGTCCCCGAGAAGCTCGACGGTCTTCTTGGCCTTTGCCATTTCGTCTGTGTCGTACTCCCCGGTCGCTCCTTCAGGGGTGTACACGTCAAGGCCTATCGCCCTCGCTACGCCCTTGACGAGGGAGACCGCTATGACTGCTCCAGCCTTAACCTTCCACTGCTCCGTGAACTTCATCGGTATGTTCGGGTAAGTTCCGGCACCGCGGATGAGGAGGTAGTTCGCAACCGGCTTTCCGACTTTCCTGCGTTTTTCGTTCACCGGGTGCTTCTCAAGGACTTCGCGGGCCTTTTTAACGAAATCCTCAAGGAGTTCTGCAACCTTTCTGCTCTCCTCGTCCCCCCAGGTGAACCTGTGCGGAGGCTTGCCGGCTTCATGCGGGTCGTTCTCCCCAACGCGGTAGCCTTTAGCCATGCCCTTGAGAACTAAGACAGCCCTGTGGCCGGTCGCTCCAACGAAGATGAAGTCAACCGGTAGTTTAACGTTATCCTGGATGGCCCTCGCGAGCTCATGTGCTTCCTCCGTGCTTATCCTTCCGGCGCGCCTGTCAGTTATTATCCCGTTCTCGATTGTGGCGAAGTTAACGCGGAAAGCTAAGTCGTCCTCGTCGAGGTCGAGCCCAACCCCGAGGGCCTCAAGGAAACCCCTCCCGCGGTAGACCTTGTAGGGGTCGTAGCCGAATATGCTGAGGTGAGCGGTGTCACTGCCAGCGGGCTGACCCGGCTTTATCGGGTCCTGCTGGCCGAGGATCCCCGTCTTGGCCAGCTTATCCATGTTTGGAGTTTCCGCGTACTCGAGCGGCGTCTTCCCGTCGAACTCCTTGATAGGCCTGTCGCCGAGGCCGTCGAGGATTACAAGCAGTCCTTTCCTCTGCTTCATGTCTATCACCCAGAGTGGTTAAAACGCCGCGGATTAAAAGCTTTCCGTGATCACAGGGCAATCGAATAGGTTAATCCCTAGAGACTCTTATCCGGAAAGATCTACCGGTGGGGATCCCATTGAGAAGTTCTTTTTCCAGAGCGGTGATGGGTACTTCGGTCTCCACTATCGACTCACTCTCATCTTCTCTAATCTTCAGCTCCTGTAAAATACCGTTGGAAACCTTTATTGAGAAATATGAGCCATCTTTAGAGTAGCCCTCGAGTAGAAAGCTCCTTCCAACCTCCAGTACGGTCTTTTTTATCATAGATACTAAAAGTTCAGGGGTTAAATTCTCTACCCTCTCCTGCATGTGCACTGGGCACTTTGCTGCTGAGCAGAACTCCCTTATGGCCTCCCCTATGCCCCTTGTAAAGGTTTCAAGCGGTTTTCCCATGAGTATCTCCCCAAAACCTGACCAGCTCGCCGTTACGAGGAGGTTTCTCCCCTTCATCTCAAAGGTTATCGTCAGTATGCCCCTGTCACCTCTAAATGTATAAACCGCCTTATTCCCTTGTACCCCGTAGTCAAGGGTGAACTCATAACCAAATTTAAAGATGAATCTCGGCACCTCAAAGCGTACCTTCTCTCCCTTGAACTCCTTGAAGTAGGGGAAGAATGGCAAGGTCTTCTCAGGCTTGGCAAGAATCCAGGATATTGATTCCCAACCGTAGGGTAACTCAACTTTGTATGTCCTAGAGATCATGCGACCACCTTGTGCTTTTAGAGAAGAGAAGCAGAAAAGTATTTCTTAAACCCCAAGTTTAAAACCGAAAAATGGAAGATGAGTCAGAATTCGAGCTTCTCAAGGAACCTCTTAGCGTACCTAACGTCCTTCTCAAGCTCTGCCTTCTGGAGGAGCTGCCTTTCAATTGCCCTGAGGGCATCGTGCACCGCCTGAATGGCCCCCCACGTCTCCCCTGTGGCGACAAAGACGCCCCTGTCTGTTACTATCCTCATCCTGGCCTGGTAGAGGTGGACACCGCGGAACTTCTCCCTGAACCGCCTGATGTGGAGGTAGATCATGCCCTCCTGGCCGAGCAGGTCTTCGTAGCCGTCTATAAACCGCCTTATGTCCTTTATGATCCTCTCCCTCGTGAAGTCGCTCAATATCTGGGCATCGCCGCCGAGCTGGAGGTAGAACCTCGCCTCCTTTTCTATCATCCTCGATACCGGGAGCAGGAGGTCTTTAACTGTGAGGACCCCAACAACCCTCTCCTCAGAGTCCGTAACGACGAGGCCATCTATGTCGTTCTCTTCCATGAGCCCGACGGCAGCTCTAACGCTTGACTCGGGGGAGATCGTTATGACCCCCCTTATCATCACGTCCCTGAGGGGCATACTGAAGGGTGGCACCTTCTCGCCGGCAACCTCCCCATACTGGGCCTTGAAGCGCGGCTTTATGAAGCGGATTATGAGGTCGTGGAGGGTTACGAGGCCTTCAAGCTTCCCCTCATCGTTTACAACGGGGATCCTGGAGATGGCGTTGTCGCGCATGGTCGCGAGGGCTTTCGCCACCGTCTCCTCCGGCTTCATCGTTATAACGTCCTTCGTCATGTAGGCCTCTACCCTCTCCCTTCCAAAGTCGCCCTCGGCTACCCTCTTGAGTAGGGCTATATCGCTTATAACACCCGTTATCTCCCCTTTCGAGCTCCCCACGGGAAGGGACCTGAGGTCAACTTCGAGCATGAGTTTCGCCGCCTTGTTGAGATCCTCCTCGGGCTTTATAACGGGGGCGGGCTTGTATACGTCCCTCACCTTCGCCTTCGTGGGATCCCATTTGAGGTGGGATCTTATTATGAGATCCTGCGTGAGAACTCCCCTGTACTCGTTTTCATCGAAGACCAGAATCAGGTCAGGGTCCTCCTTTTCAAAAATTCCTATCGCCTCAGAAAGCGGCCTGTCCACGCCTATTTTCCGGAACCTGTCTGTCATGACTTCCTTTACCTGAATCCCAACCATGCTGTCACCTCCCTTCATCCACTATTAGGGCGGCCCTTAATTTAAACCTTTGCAACCCTTCCCCTCGTGAGCATTTAAGCACGGCCAAAGCCGGTTCGATTAAACGCCGCACTTTCGAGCGGAACTCAGCATCAGCCGGATTTTAGGGCTCAGGGAAAGGCATTAAAAGCTCGTTTCCCGAGTGATCAAGCGGTTAAACGTTCGGCCTAAAAATTTATAAACTCCTGCGGGTTTTCGTCATTTGACTGGAGCGCCGGGGTAGCCTAGCCTGGGAAGGCGCGGGACTCGAGATGGTGGATTTTGGCGAAAGAAGGCCTCCCACCGACGCAATGCCAAAAAGCGAGCCAGGAACCCAAGATGTTTTTACAGAGGCTTTGATTGATTCCACAGCCAAGATCCATTACGGTCGTGACCGCGAAGAATACGCCAAATGGATACAGAGGGAGTCTCCTTCTTTGGCCAGAGATTACATCAGCAGACTCAACAAATATCTCTGGGGGAAAAAGGCAAACACTCCCGAGGAGCTTAGGAGGATCGTCGAGTCAATCCCCCCAACCTCATCCGGTTCTCCTAACAGGAAGGCTTACCTCGCCATCAGGAGCTACATCAACTTCCTAGTCGCGACTGGAAGAATTAGGAAGAGCGAGGCCATTGACTTCAAGGCTGTGATCCCAAACATAAGAACCAAGGCCAGACCTGAATCGGCCAAGGTTATCAGTGCTGAGGACATCAGGGAAATCATCAAGGACGTAAAGGGTTCAAAGCCAGAGATTGTCCATGCGCGGAAGCTTTACCTCAAGCTTCTTGCCTTCACTGGCCTTCGTGCTGATGAGGTTAGAGCGCTGATGAACCAGTTTGATCCTAGGGTGATTGATGACACTTTCAAAGCCTTTGGCCTTCCAGAGGAGTGGCGGGAGAAGATAGCCGTCTATGACATGGAACGGGTGATGTTGCCGCGCAGGAAGCATCAGACGAAGAGGGGTTATATCGCTGCCTTTCCTGTGGAACTTGTTGAGGACCTCGTGAAGTTCAAGGCCTCAGGGTATAGGATGAGGAAGGACAATACTTACAAGAGGACGATGCTGAACCATCCGGGGAGGCATAAGGATCTATCGCTTTTCAGGAAATTCTTCCAGAACTTCATGAACGACAATGTTATGAGTACGGTTCCAAACCCGCCGGCCGATGCCATGCACCTCATTGAGTTCCTTCAGGGTAGAGCGCCGAAGAACGTTGGTGGGAGAAACTACCGCTGGAACGTGAAGAACGCTGTGAGGATTTATTATTACATGGTCGATAAGCTGAAAGAAGAGCTCGGGATTTTGGAGCTTTAGCGGATCAAACTCCAGATTGACTTTTTCTTTTTCCGTTTTCTCTGCACGTTCCACAGGCCTACGACCTTACGCTCCCCACGTTCAGATTCTCTCACAACATACCACTTTCCAGTTAGGGGATTGTAGATTTTTCTCTCACCCATACAACTCACCGACTAACTCTTTCTCCCTTTGCACTTTTCGGCAATCTGAGGATGCGCGTTCTTCATATACGTCCTGAACTGACCTGCAGTCATCACCTGACCTCCTCCCCGCCTTGAAAGGCGAGGGTTCCAACGGTTTAACCCCTCGCCAAGGGCGGTTCGGTTTACGGGCACTCATCCACCTACTTCTGTTACCGGTTTCGGTTCAGCCCGAAGGCACGGT
>NZ_JALXBJ010000006.1 GCF_026991495.1 Thermococcus sp.
CTATATGTGTTGCAATAAGACTCTGAGAGAATTGAAACGAACTTCAATCGGGAAGTTCTGAAGGTTGAAGCCGTGTTGCAATAAGACTCTGAGAGAATTGAAACGCGGAACTTCTCGATGGTTCTGTTGGCCTCGCGGAAGGGTTGCAATAAGACTCTGAGAGAATTGAAACCATGCTCGGCTTGATTGAGCTCCCGTACTCAATGCTCGTTGCAATAAGACTCTGAGAGAATTGAAACTTCGACTGATGAAGCCTGGAAAGCGGACGAGGAAAGGTTGCAATAAGACTCTGAGAGAATTGAAACGGAAAGAGATTAGCGAGAGAACTAAGAAGGACTACCTGTTGCAATAAGACTCTGAGAGAATTGAAACGCTAATAACTCGTGGTGGTCTGTTATCCTTTTAGACGGGTTGCAATAAGACTCTGAGAGAATTGAAACTCCTTCTAATAATAGCACGTTCTACGGGTCTGGTTTTGTTGCAATAAGACTCTGAGAGAATTGAAACTGCTCTGGGCTGGTGGAAGTAGAATCTCAAGGATTGGGGTTGCAATAAGACTCTGAGAGAATTGAAACCATCACCACCACAGCCATAAACCTCACAGTCAAACTAGTTGCAATAAGACTCTGAGAGAATTGAAACGAACAGAAAGCGAAAAGACTAAAAAGCGGAGAATAAAGTTGCAATAAGACTCTGAGAGAATTGAAACATTCCCCCACAACCTCACCATCACAATCAACCAGAGTTGCAATAAGACTCTGAGAGAATTGAAACGGGTTGGCTCGTCTTCGGATTGGCAATAATCGGGCTCGGTTGCAATAAGACTCTGAGAGAATTGAAACACCTCAGAGCCCTTATTTACGTCATCACACGCATCAGTTGCAATAAGACTCTGAGAGAATTGAAACTTCAAGAAGACTGCGACGTTCTACTACTCGATAAAGAGTTGCAATAAGACTCTGAGAGAATTGAAACGGTCGAAGGCTGTCGTTTCGTATATGCGCCGAATCACGTTGCAATAAGACTCTGAGAGAATTGAAACTTGCTGAAATAGACGAAATTAGACGGTATCAGACTCATGTTGCAATAAGACTCTGAGAGAATTGAAACCCCTTTTCTCTTTCCCCACCCTAATAAGCCTTTTGCAGTTGCAATAAGACTCTGAGAGAATTGAAACCGCTCTGGGACTACCTCTATTACCTCCAAAAACACCCAGTTGCAATAAGACTCTGAGAGAATTGAAACTGGAGTGCGGCGTGGATATTCAGCCTCGTGGGCTTTGGTTGCAATAAGACTCTGAGAGAATTGAAACGCGGAACTTCTCGATGGTTCTGTTGGCCTCGCGGAAGGGTTGCAATAAGACTCTGAGAGAATTGAAACCATGCTCGGCTTGATTGAGCTCCCGTACTCAATGCTCGTTGCAATAAGACTCTGAGAGAATTGAAACTTGACCAACACGCGCACCTCAACGTCGTGGCCTTCCGGTTGCAATAAGACTCTGAGAGAATTGAAACGGAGATACGCGGCATTGACCCCGAGGAGGTTGTAGCGTTGCAATAAGACTCTGAGAGAATTGAAACCAACGCCAGGCATATTGAAAGTCATGAACATGAAAGGTTGCAATAAGACTCTGAGAGAATTGAAACTTGACTGCCTCGACAGGCGTTGCCTCGTTGAGGAAGTTGCAATAAGACTCTGAGAGAATTGAAACATAAACGAGCACACCTCGAGGTACATCGGAACATTCTAGTTGCAATAAGACTCTGAGAGAATTGAAACCTCAGCTACTTCATGCTGCGCATGATCGCGGATTACGTTGCAATAAGACTCTGAGAGAATTGAAACAAAGCGTTCCCCGTGAAGAGAATAGTCTTCCGGCCAGGTTGCAATAAGACTCTGAGAGAATTGAAACGTCTTTTGCCTTGATTTCTTCTTTGTCCCAGCCTGTGTTGCAATAAGACTCTGAGAGAATTGAAACTCGTATCAGTCATTCTGGCGGAATCTCCTCACTTCTTATCTCCAGCCATCCTGCTCTTCTGGGCTTTAATGCCTGTTTCTGCGCTTCAACGTCCATTTTTTCGCTGAGGTAACGTTATAAACATCGGCGAGAAGCTTCCCCGGTGGTGTTAATGGCGCTGAGCGACAGGATTGAACTCGTCAACCCCTCTGAGATAAGGAGGCTCTTCGACCTCGCCGCCGGTATGGAGAACGTCATCTCACTCGGAATAGGCGAGCCGGACTTCGTCACGCCCTCTCACATAAGGGAGTACGCAAAGGAGGCCTTGGACAGGGGGATGACCCATTACGGTCCGAACGCGGGCCTGCCAATGCTCAGGAAAGCCGTGGCGGAGAAGCTGAGGGAGCAGAACGGCATCGAAGTTGACCCGATGAGCGAGGTCATGATACTCGTCGGGGCCAACCAGGCCTTCCTCATGGGGCTGGCAACGTTCCTGAAGGATGGGGAGGAAGTTCTCATACCGTCCCCGATGTTCGTCAGCTACGCTCCGGCCGTTGTTCTCGCCGGCGGAAAGCCGGTCGAGGTTCCAACCTACGAGGAGAACGACTTCAGGCTGAGCGTTGATGACCTGGAGAAGCACGTCACCGAGAAGACCCGCGCGCTCATCATAAACACGCCCAACAACCCGACTGGAGCGGTTCTCACGAAGAAAGACCTTGAGGAGATAGCCGGCTTCGCCGTGGAGCACGACCTGATGGTGCTCAGCGACGAGGTCTACGAGCACTTCGTTTACGATGGCGCTAGGAACCACAGCATAGCCTCCCTCGACGGAATGTTTGAGAGGGCCATAACGATAAACGGCTTCTCCAAGACCTTCGCGATGACCGGTTGGCGCCTCGGCTTCGTCGCGGCACCGGCGTGGGTAATAGAGAAGATGACCCGCTTCCAGATGTACAACGCCACCTGCCCGGTGACCTTCGTTCAGTACGCTGCTGCGAAAGCCCTCAGAGACCCGAGGAGCTGGGAGGCAGTTGAGTGGATGAGAAGGGAGTACGACAGGAGGAGGAAGCTCGTCTGGAAGCGCTTGAACGAGATGGGCCTGCCGACGGTTAAGCCAAAGGGGGCCTTCTACATCTTCCCGCGCATCAGGGACACAGGTTTGACAGACCACCAGTTCAGCGAGCTGATGCTCAACGAGGCCAGGGTGGCAGTTGTGCCGGGGAGCGCCTTTGGAAAAGCCGGCGAGGGCTACATAAGGATAAGCTACGCAACAGCCTACGAGAAGCTTGAGGAGGCGATGGACAGGATGGAGAAGGTTTTGGGGGAGAAGAAACTCATCTGATCAGAGCTCAATGAAGTCGCCGATTTTTCTCCCTTCCTCTCCGAGGAGGGCCAAAAACTCCTCCCGGCTCCTGAAAGGTCTCCTCGCGAGGATTCTCACGGCCTTCTTCTTTCCTATCCCGGGAATGTACTGGAGGACCTTGGGGCTCTCGCGGTTCACGTTTACCGGTATCGGGATCCCTGTTATGCTCCTGAAGCCGTGTCCAACTATGAGCACATCGTAAAAGCGGTTGAGGGGAACCTCCTTGGGGATCCCAACGATGAGGGGATAGCTCCCCATCTGCCTGCCGTAAGTGAGGTTGTTCTCGAAGATCTCGGCGCGGACGCCCCTGAGCACGGTTCCGACCGGGACGACTCGTTTGAGCATCGGCAGATCGATCTCGTGCCTGATCTTGTACTTGTAGTGCTGGATGAGCTTCCTGTGCTTCTCGGTCTTGACCCTGTCCCTCATGTGCCAAAGGGGAGTTCCCGGAAAGACCACCACCTGACGGATGTTTATCCTCCTCACCATCAGGCCGTCGTCGAGGAGCCCTTTTAAGAACCGAAACGTCAGCTCGTAGCTCCTCTTTGTCTCGCCGGGAAGGCCGAATATTACGTTTATCCCGGGCAGGAGCCAGGGCATGCCGTTGTAGCCCCTCTTTCCGCCGACCTCGTTAAGGATTTTCACGGCTTCGTAGGTTTCCTCGGCGGTTGCGTTCAGGTTGTTGAGCCTGGTAACTCTTGGATCGGCGCTCTCAAGCCCGAAGGCGACGACGTTGCCGGGGGTCCCGTATTCAATGAGGGCCTTAGCTATCCTGATGCTCTCCTCGGGATAGTTCGCTATGACCGCTGGATTCGCGTTGTCCGCGTGGAGGGTTTTGACATGGGGAGCAACCGACCGTATCCCGTGGAAGAGCCTCTCAAGGGCCTCTGGATTGGGAACCGGGACGCGACCGTCGGGCTTGGCCATGTATGAGAAGATGCAGCTCTGCCTGCCGACCCGGAAGTGCCTCACTCCCAGGTTGTAGAGGGCCTTGACCTCGGCAACTACATCCTCAACCGGCCTGTCTTCAACGGTTCTGTACCTGACGGGCTCGGTGCAGAAGGAGCAGCCACCTACCCCCATCGCCTTGGGACAGCCGCGCTGGGTCTCGATCTCGACTATGACGAAGTCCGGAAAGTCCGGGAACTGCCTCGCAACCTCGGCGCCCATGACCGCGTAGTCCCTGAGCTCGGCGTAGTTTCTGAAGCGGAAGGGGTTTGCGTCCTTTGGGTTGCTCAGGTAGTCGAAAAGAAAGGCCTCTAAGTCGCCGTAGACGACGTGGTCGAAAACCTCCTGTGCCAGCGAAAGCTCGCGGGAGCTTACCTTCGTCCCGCCCCCGTGGGCCGAGCCCATGAACGCGGGCCCGCCGAGGATCTTCACGGCCTTGTAGTCCTTTATGAATTTCGCTATCTCCTCCACCTGTGATGGGACGGCGGAGAGGTACTTTCCGGGGGTGTGGAGGCCGCCGATGTAGATTATTACCCCCGCTTTCTTCAAAATCTTCCGGGTGTTTGGAAAGTTGGGGGTCTTGTTTTTCGTTGCTATTCCCCTTTCGCCCCCGAAAGTTGCCCTGAGGTCATCTATCGTGAGGTAGAAGACTTCCGCGTCCTTTCGGGCCTTTTTTATTGCCCCGTAGGCGTACCTTGGGTAGATGCCGAGGTATGGGGGAACGCCGAGGCCCGCGGGCTCGTCGGTGTAGCCGTCCACGATGGCAACTATCATGGTCTTGGGGTTGAGGGGGCACCTTAAAAAAATAACGTCAGGAGAGGAACTGGATGTACAGGAAGACCGCGTACACCGCGAGGAATACCGCACCGGTCAGCCGACCAACGCTGCTGTTCCTCTTCAGAGAGACCGACAAGGCCAGCATCACAGTGAGTGTGAGGGGCATTGTAACGCGGAGGACGTCCCCGCCGACGTGGAGGGGCCTTATCAGAGCCGCTATCCCTATCACCATCAGGATGTCGAGGATGTCGGCTCCTATGATGTTGCCGACGCTTATGTTCGGGAGGTTCCTGAGGGTTGCCATTAGGGAGTTGGTCAGCTCGGGCAGGGATGTCCCTATTGAGACCAGGGTCAGGCCTATGACGACCTCCGGGATCCCAGCGGCCCTCGCTATCTCCACTGCGCTCCTTATGACCATCTCCGCACCTGCCACCACGAGGAGGCCGCTGCCGAACATTATTGCCGTGTCCCTCCATGGGTTTGGGCCGTTTTCGCCCTCCGGGCTCTCAAGGGACACCTGGTTTTTGTAGAGGTAGTAGAGGAAGGCCGCGTAAATTAGAGTTAGGCTGAGGCCGTCAAGCCGGCTTATGGTGCCGTCCATCATGAGGAGGGCGAGGTAACCGGTCACCCCGAGGAGGAAGAGGGAGTTCTTCAGGGCGATCCTGTCCACCCTGAGGGGTTTTATCATGGAGGAAACGCCGAGGATCAGGGCTATGTTTGCTAAGGCACTTCCCACACCGTTGCCGACTGCAATGCCGCTTTCACCGCGGTAGGCCGCGAGGGCGGAAACCGTCATCTCCGGGAGGGTAGTCGCTATGCTCGCCAAGACGAGGGCTATTATGAACTCGCTCACCCCGAAATCCCGGGCCGTCCTCGTGGCGGCCCCAATAAAGAGGTCGCTGCCCTTTATGAGGAAGACGATGCCGGCGGTGAAGATAACGGAGGTCACGATGATGTCCATTAGATCTCCCCCGCCTCCCTCGCGGACTCCATCTTTATAACGTAGTCGGCCGCGTTCTGAAGCGCCACCGAGAAGCCGGGCTCAACACCGATGACAACGGTCTCCTTTCCCCTCCTCTTTGCCTCTATGAGGATCGGAAGGAAGTCCGCGTCCCTGGAGGCGAGGGCGATTACGTCGACGTCAGCGCTGTATATCATCTCCATGGCCTCTATAGCCACCCTCACGTCGGTGTCTCCGGCGACGATGACAGGTTCAAGGCCCTGGTTCACGATGGCCTCGATGAGGCCCTGGGGGGCGTACTGGTTCAGAATAACCTTCGCTATCCTGACGTTCCCGATCCTGCTCAGCGCTTCCATTATGTCCTCGAGCTTTATGCCGAACTCCTTCCTTAGGATGTTGGGCCCGTCAACGATTAATCCTATCTTCTTTTCGGGCCTCTCCTCCTTCTCTTCCTTCTCCCTCTTCAGTATCCCGAGGAACCTCTCCCTCATTGAGCCTCACCGCCCATCGTGATCGTGTAGTCCGCGGCGTGCTTCAGGGCCACAGAGAAGCCGGGCTCAACGCCTATGACTATGGTCTCCTTCCCCTTCTCCTTCGCCTTGAGTATGACCGGCAGGAACTCGGCGTTCCTCGTCGCTATGGCTATGATGTCTATGTTCGGGTTGTAGATCTCCTTCATTGCCTCGACGGCCAGCTTGACACCCGTCTCGCCGGAAACGACTATCGGCTCAAAACCCTGGTTGGATACTGCCTCGATGAGGCCCTGGGGGGCGTACTGGTTCAGAATAACCTTCGCGACCCTTATGTCACCTATCTCCGAGAGGGCCTCCACGAGATCCTCGAGCTTTATGCCGAACTCCTTCCTTAGGATGTTGGGCCCGTCGATCAGTAGGGCTATCCTCTTTCCCCTCCGCACCTTTCTCTTCATCTGACCGATAATCCTCATGCCGCTTTTTGTTATCGAGATGATCTTCTCCCATTTTCCGGCCATCGCTGACACCGCTGGAATTTGACAGGTATTATTGGAGGGAAGGGGTTAAAAAATTACCTCAATCTCGGTTTAAAGCAATCTCTTGTAGTAGTACCACAGCCCCCTGATTACGTCCCTCAGCTCTATCATCGTAAATGTCCCGGTTCTCTCTATGAGCTTTGCAGTCTCCTCCCAGCTGTGCGCCTGGAGAACGCGGTAGATGAGGAGCCGTATCTGCCTCTCATCGAGGTAGGGCTTCATCCAGCCGTCGAGGAAGTAGAGCTTCGCTATCGGCTTGACCGCATCGAGGACGGTGTCGTAGGTGAGAACCTTGCCCGTGAAGGCGTCGAGCCTCTTCTTCTGTATCTCCGTCAGGTAGACGGGGTAGTCAACGGCTTCTCCAAAGGGAGTCTCGAAGAGCCAGCGCGCTATTCCAGGTTCGAGCTCGCGGTGCGTGTCGCCAAGCCACTCAGTAAACCTTATCCTGAACTCATCGTTGGCCCTCCTGATGAGCTTTCTCGCCCTCTCGCTTATCGGCTTGAGGACTATCGCGGTGAACTCCCCGCTGACCGGGTTCCTCGCAGGGCTGAGGTGAACTACAGCAAAGCCGTTCCTTATCCAGAAGCGGACGAGCTCTTCACTGGCCCCGAAGCCAGAGCCGATCCAGTCGAGGCCCCTCTCCCTCGCCTCCTTCTCAAGGAGCTCCAGCGCCTTGCTCCCGAGCCCCATGTCCATCGCGTCCGGATGCGTCGCTATCCTAACTATCCTGTAGCCTTTGAGCCTGGCGAACTCCTTGAGGATGTGGTGCTTGACCATCATGTCCGGGATTATGTTTCCCCTCGGCTTGTAACCCTTCGCCATCTTCTCTATGACGCCCTTGGGGATGCTCCCTTCCCTGGCTATCTGCACGGCCGTCACTATCTTGCCGTTCTTCAGCCGGAGCACGCGCGCCTCATGGTGGGGAGCGTCAGCCAGAAGCGCGACGTCGCTCGGTCTGTTGCGGTAGTGGGCTAAGATGTAGATCCCGACGAAGTGCCTCAGCTCTGGCCTGTCGTTCTCGAACCAGTCGTCCAGATCCGGCTTTTCTAAGTAGACTTCTTTTCTCTTTATCAGCTCGTAGTCCTCCTCGGTGAGCTCGACCGGCTCCGCGTCGAGGAGGAGGACGTCGAAGAGCCACCTCTCAATCGGGTCGCCAGGGGCGTAGCGGATCGGCTCGTTCATGTGGAGTTCCGTGAACTCGCGTTTTTCGCGGGCCTTCTTCAGGAACTTCACGGAAAAGCCCCTTCCCGCTCCTTCGTAGCCGTGCACAGTTGAGGAGTAGACGACGCGGGGTTTGCTCAGGTATTTGTGGAGGATGGGCACGTGGATCCCCGCAGCTTCGTCAATCACGTAGAGGTCGGCGCTCCCCTTGTAGCCCTCAGCCGGCGGGTAGTAGCAGAGAGACACGGCTTCGCTGCGGAGCTCCGTTATGAGCTCGCCCTCTCCAGCGGCCTCGGGATTTAAGCCGAGCCTTTCGAGAGCTTTTTTTGCAAAGCGGAAGAGCGACTGGACGTTCTCAGGCTCCGGAGCGGTTACGATTATGTTGGCCCCTCGCCCGAGGGCGAGGGCCAGGCCGACGGCCGCTATGCCAACGGAAACGCTCTTCCCCCTGCCC
>NZ_JALXBJ010000007.1 GCF_026991495.1 Thermococcus sp.
CAGTTGAAGGAGCAAACCCCTCTAAAACTGAGAATCCCAAAAAACGACATGCGAACTTTGATGAAACTTTGCGCAGGCAAAATTTCTGTGGCGGGCCCGCCGGGATTCGAACCCGGGGGTACCGGCTCCGAAGGCCGGCGCCATGTCCCCTAGGCCACGGGCCCTCGGAACTGTTTTAAAGCCCCATAAAATAAACATTGCGGTGGTTCCGATGATGCTCCCTGACTGGAAAATCAGGAAGGAGATTCTCATCGAACCCTTCTCCGAGGAGTCCCTGCAGCCAGCAGGCTATGACCTCCGGGTCGGAAGGGAGGGCTACGTCCGGGGAAGGATGGTGGACATCGGGGAAGAGGGAGCGATAGCAATTCCCCCAAAGGAGCACGCCCTGATCCTCACCCTCGAAAGGGTGAAGCTCCCGGATGACATCATGGGAGACATGAAGATAAGAAGCAGCCTGGCGAGGGAGGGTCTCCTCGGTTCCTTCGCGTGGGTAGACCCAGGATGGGATGGAAACCTAACCCTGATGATCTTCAACGCCTCCAGCGGAGCGGTTGAGCTTGAATACGGGGAGAGGTTTGCCCAGATAGCCTTTATAAGGCTTGAAGGGCCGGCGAAGAACCCCTACCGCGGGAGCTACCAGGGCAGCAGAAGCATAGTCTTCTCGAAGAGGGGAAAGGCCTGACCGACTTTCACTTTCTCAAAACGCCTGAAAGACCGGCAGGGGCAGAGAAGCTTGACCCGCCAAAGGGCAGAAAATAAAAATGGAATCAGCCGAAGAGGGCACCGAGACCCGCAAGGGCCTCCTCTTCCCTCTCCTCTTCCTCTTCTTCCTCTTCCTCCTCAGCCTCCTCAACCTTCTCCTCAGCCGGCTGAGGAGCAGCAACCGCAACTGGAGCGGCCACGGGCATGGCAGCCTTCTCTATGACCTCGTCGATGTTGACACCCTCAAGTGCCGCCACAAGGGCCTTTATCCTGGCCTCGTCGGCACTAACACCGGCGGCTTCGAGCACCTTCTTAAGGTTCTCCTCGTTTATCTCCTTACCACTTGCGTGGAGCAGCAGAGCGGCATACACGTACTCCATCTTTCACACCTCCAATCATCCTCATTTCTCATTCAACGGAGTTCTCGGGATTCGGGAAATGGAATCAGCCGAAGAGGGCACCGAGACCCGCAAGGGCCTCCTCTTCCCTCTCCTCTTCCTCTTCTTCCTCTTCCTCCTCAGCCTCCTCAACCTTCTCCTCAGCCGGCTGAGGAGCAGCAACCGCAACTTGAGCCTGGGCGTTTAAAAGCTCTTTGGTCTTCTCGTCAAGCACTTCTTCTGGAAGTCCCTGGGCTATGAGCAGGAGAACCCTAACTGCCCTGCCTATGATGTCCCCAACCGTCTCCTTAGTGATGTAGCCTGCCTCAACGGCAACGCTCTTTGCACCGAGGAACGCCTTCCCTATGATGGCCTCAATCGTCTGCTTGGTCGGGTAGGCGGTGTTGACGGAGAGGTTGAACGCGTATGTGTAAGCCCTCTGAATCATGCTTATGTACTCGCTCTCGTCGATGGCGAGGACGTCTGGTGTGTAAACGATGCCGTCCTCGTAGGCGGCGAGCAGGTTCAGGCCCACTTCAAGGGGCTCTACCCCGAGTGCGTTGAGGATCCTCGCGAGCTGCTCCGTGATGACCTCGCCGGCTTTGAGAACGGTGTAGTCCTTCTGTATGCTGACCTTCCCCTTCTCGATCCTCGCTGGGATCCCAAGGGCCTGCATCTCACCCACGAGGGGACCGGGGGCTATTGACGTTGGTCCAGCCGGGATGGTGACATCATGGGGAACCGGAACCCCAGCCTTGGCGGGGGCGGGCGTCTTGCTCTCCTCAAGGAGCTTGTAGAGCTTGAAGGGGTTCATCTCGGTGGCGAGTATCCCGGCACCGCCCTGGATGTAGTCCAGGAGCTTTTCCAGTTCGGGCTTTCCGAGATCCTTGGCGGCCTTTTTTATGGCGAGCTCGATGAGGGTGTTCCTGCTGACCCGGAGAAGGGCCTTACCGCGGAGTTTGTCGCGCATTCTGCTGAGCGGATAGGCTGGAACACCGGCCACATCCACCAAAGCCACCACGGGGTAACTCTTGACGATCTCTGCAAGCTCCTCCACTTCCTTCTTCTTCCACTCTGCCACGTGGGCCATTTTCCTCACCTCTCCACCTTAACGGCCGGGCCCATGGTGGTTTTGATGTACACTGACTTCACCTGGTTCTCGCCGCGTTCGAGTTTGTTTATCACGCTGCTGAGCACAGCTTCCGCGTTCTCGGCCAGTTCCTCATCGTCCATCTCCTCGGTTCCGATCCTCGTGTGAATCACGGGGTTGTTCTTGAGCTGTATCCTGACAGTCTTCTTGAGCTTGTTCACTATCGGCTCGAGGTTGGTCATGGTGGGCGGAACGACAACCGGCATCTTGTTCCTCGGACCGAGGTACCTACCGAGGTACCTACCGATCTTCGGCATCAGAGGTGCAGCCGCTATGAAGAAGTCATAGTTCTTCGCTACCTTCCTGGC
>NZ_JALXBJ010000008.1 GCF_026991495.1 Thermococcus sp.
GGGTTCTCGAATCCGGATAGAACCCCCTGAATATCTGCTTACCCTTTATCCTGCCGGTTAGCTCGTCGAGGGCCTCGAATATCTCCTTGGCCTTCAGAACCTCCGGCGGCCCGTGGATCGCAACGAGGCCGTAGAGGGCTGACTCAACCTTCGCCTCAAGGTAAAGGCCCTCGCTCTCGAACGACCGCTCTATGAGCCTTGAGAGGCTCCTGACCTGGTCTGCCCTCGCCTTCGCGTATCCGACCGTCGCAAAGCTCCCAAAGGCCTTCAGAACGAACTTCAGGTCGCTTGCATCGAGAGTCTGCTCCCCGGGGATGTCTATGAGGGCGAGCAGTGAGCCTATCCTCTCGACTATCGTGTAGTTTATCTTCTCATAGGCTCTCGCTATGTCCTCATCGCTCTCCTTCAGCTTGTTGTTGTCTATGGCTATTATAGAATCGGCGACCTTGGAGAGCTTGTCTATCGTTATGGCCGCGTTGATTGTGGGCCTTATGCCCTCCTCCTTCAGCGGCAGGGCCCCAACGGCCACGACCAGCGCCTCCGGGTACTCCTCCTTAAGCGCGGCGGCTAAGACCGGCGTTCCACCAGCCCCTGTTCCGCCGCCGAAGCCGAAGGTCAGGAAAAAGATGTCAACGTCCTCGTAGCCGACCATCGAGGAGACCTTCCTCATGACGAGGGGAAGATCCCTTTTCATCGCTTCCCTGCCGAGCACGGGGTTTGCGTTCACCCCCTTGCCGCCTGTCAGGCTCTCGCCTATGAGTATCCTCCTCTCGGCCGGGATGTGCTTCAGGTAGTCGAGATCACCCCGCGAGGTGTTCACGGCGATTGCCTCAAAATCAACGAGGGAAAAGAGGTCGGCTATCTTCGTCCCGCACTGCCCGACCCCGATTATTATAGCCCTCACGACATCTCCCCCTCAGCCTATTGTCCGCGCCCTGACCTCGTCGAGCTGTACTTTTCCATCGCCGTTGAGATCGGTGAAGGTTACCGCAACGGCCTTGCCCTGCATGTACTTCACGTACCCTATCTTAAAGATAAGCCTCGCCACGTCAGATGCCCCGCTGTAGAGGACGAAGAGCACAAAACCCCTGGATGTCCTTCCAGGGATGAGGAGCACGGTACTGCCGGCGGGATAGGTGGAGTTGTTGACCCTCACGGAGACCCCTCTCAGACCCACAGTTATGTAGCGGTTGTACCTGCTCACGTTTACCTCAGTGAAGCCGGCTAAAACAACGTAGTTTCCCGAGGTGAGGTTCCCGAGAGGCTGGACGTCAAAGTGGAAGCCGAAGTCCCTCCTGAGGTAGTTCAGGATCGCCGTTGCATCGTCGAGCTTTCCGGCCCCGTAGGCCACCGTGAAGAACCTGCTCTCCATCGCCGCCCTGACGTCAGAGAGATCCGCAGAGGGCATCCTCCTGAGCTTCTGAAGATAGATGACCGCAGAGGAGAGCTCTATCGTATCGTTAACGACTTCAGGGAGCATCTTCTGGACGAGGGAAAGGGTTTCGTCGGTGTAGTCCTTACCGAAGTCGAGGAGGAGCAGGGTTGCGGAGACCGTCAGGTCAAGCCTCGGCTTTCCCACGTGGACTTTATCGTCCATCCCCTTGTACTCCCTCATGTAGGGCCAGCCGCCGTCAACCCTCTGGTCTATCAGCCACGAGATGTGGGGTTCGAGCTGGCTCCCGCTCGCTATCGGTTTGAGGGCCCAGAGGACGGTCAGGGTGTCGAGCACGTTCATGTCGAGCATGTAGCCGTAGAGCTTCCCCTCAGCGTAGAGGCCCCAACCGGTTGAGCTTATTGAGAGCAGCCAATCCTTGGCGGCCTGAACGTCCGGATCGGTTTTGGGAACACCTAAGGAGAGGAGCAGGTCAACTGCCATCGCGGTCTCCGCTGGCTGTGGACCGAGGCCCTTTACACCCCATCTTCCCCTCTCAAGCTCAAGGGAGCGCACAACCGAGACCGCGTGCTCCACCTCGTCACGCGAGAGGGCATTGAAGTGGAGCAGGGTTTTAAGGGCGTAGTAGTAAGCCACCGTCAGCCTCCCAGTCGAGATGGCCTCCTTCTCGTCCATTGGGAGCCTGGACTTCGTCCAGTTCACCCCCCTTTCAACGACCGCGGGGGCCGGGTAGCATGACTCTACGGCCAGGAGCGCGTAATAGGTGGCCTTCTCATTTGAGGGCCCTCCCCTGAAGATTCCCCAGCCGCCATCGGGGTTCTGGGCCGAGATTATCTCACTGCAGGGGGCGGTGTTTATGTTCCTCCGGTGTATGGGGGGCACGAGCCTGGAAACCGCGAGGAGGGCGTAAGCCGTTGGGGTTACGGTGTCCGTTATCGAGATCGGGTACTTGGGCGTGTCCGCCCAGAAGACCATACTGCCACCGACGTGCTTCATCTCATCCAGCTTCGCGAACTGGGCGACGACCTCGAAGGTGGGCTGGGAGTACAGCGTAAGCGCGTAGGTCAGGATCGCCCTCTGCTCCACGCTCAGGTTGGGGGACTTCAGATCGCTCACCAGCTCTTCCATCTCCTCCTTGGAGGGGGTTACGTTGAGCGCGTGCATGGCTATCAGCTTGAGGGCTAAGGCGCTCTCCCCGTCGATGTGCTTAGGCAGGTCGCCGAGCCTCCCGATGATGGAGGAGTAGTTCCTGAGGCCATTCTCCCCGAGCGCCCAGAGGGAGAGCACCGTTGGGTAGAACATCGGCACGGTTTCGGGCACGTAACCCCAGCCGTCCGCCGTGGCAGACGAGGTCAGGAAGGCTATCCCCCTCTCCCTCGCCTCCTCAACCTTGAAGTAGTCCGCCGTGCCCTCGAAGAAGGGCAGGGCCCTTTTGAGCGCTATCAGGGCGTAGGCGGTGTCCATTATGTTGCTGACGCTCCCCGGGAAGTAGCCCCAGCCGCCATCGGGGTTCTGGTATGAGAGCAGCTCTCTCGTGAACTCCCTAATCCTCGGCGTCAGGTCGTCCCTAACCTTTCCGTTTGCCTCCGAGAGGGCCACTATCGAGAGGCTTATGTGGTCTATCCTCCCATCGCTGTCGCCGAACTTTCTCAAGAATGCCGCGGAGCCATCGTTCACCGGAACGGCGACGGCAAACGGTGTGATGATGAACAGGGTTACGAGGATAACGCCGGTGAGTTTAAGACCCTTTCCCATTGTTGGCACCCCTAAGAGGGTAATGGGAGGGAGAATAAATAAAGTTTTCTTAGGTCAGCTTCGGAACGAACCTTCCTTTCAGTCCCCTTCCCATCGGGTCAACGTCGTCGCGCATTATGAGGACGACCCTGCTGGGCTCGTACTCGTCCTCGATGTGATAGCCCGGGAGATGCTTCACCAGCTCCTCTGCAAAGGCTTTTATCTCCTCGTGCCTGGGCATGTTGTTGATGGTCAGCCTCTGCCTCGAGAAGCCCACGAACATGTAGGCCTTTGCCTCGACGAACATCGGGTTGGCGAGCTTTATCAGTTCAGCGTAGCCCCTCGGATTGTGCATGTTCTCACCCTTAACGAGGGTCAGCCTTATCACCGTCCTCATCTGCGCTTCTCTCATCAGCCTGAGCGTCTCCTTTATCCTGTCCCAGCCATCGGGTATCATCGGGACGTTTACCCTGTTGTAGGTCTCTATGTCCGGAGCCGTGAGCGATACGTAGAGCTGGGTCGGGAGCTTGTCCTCCCTCATCATCTCCTCAAGCCTCTCGGGAACGGTTCCGTTTGTGACTATGAATGTTGTGAAACCGTGCCTGTGGAACTCCTCAACGAGGTCGCCCATGTAGGGGTAGAGCATGGGCTCGCCCGAGAGGCTTATCGCCGCGTGCCTCGGGTTCCACGCCTCCTCGAACTTCTCCTTCGGAACCTTCGGGTTGCCCTTGTAGCCAACTAAAAGCTTCCTCTGGGCTTTTATGCTCTCCTCGACGATGAAAGCCGGATCGTCCCAGGGCTGGGGCAGTTCCGTTCCTAAGAAGCTCTCCATCGGGCGCCAGCAGAATATGCAGTTGTGGGTGCACCAAGCCAAAACCGGCGTCATCTGAAGGCAGCGGTGGCTCGCTATGCCGTAGAACTTCTGCTTGTAGCAGAAGCGGCCCTTGGTAAGGCTCTCCTTCAACCAGTGGCAGAGCTTTACCCCGCTGTGCCTCCCAACGAGTTCGTAGTGCTGTTTCCTGAAGAGTCCGGCAATCTCCTCGGGCATGTTCGGGTTGGACCTCACGACTATCGCCATTAGCCTCACCTAATTCCCTCCCCTAAGGTAAAGTGAGGGACGGGTTTTAAAAATGTGATTGGCCATGGTTGTTCACCCGAGACCGAGCCCGGAAGGCCATCAGGAAGCCATAAATATGAGCTTTGCCCAGTTATAACGGTGAAATCATGGAGACGGTTCCAAGGCGGGAGCTCGTCAGAAAGCTCTGGCATGTTCTGCCGGGAATCCTCGGGGCGCCCATAATACTTTTCACGCCGAAGTGGGTAACACTCATCGTCGTCTGGTCGCTGGCCCTTCCCTACACCCTCCAGCACCTCAAGCTCCGCCGAGGCTGGGCCTTTACGGTTCCCATAGCGGATCTAAGTTACAGAACGATGGCGAGGGAGGACGAGGGGGACAACTTCCTCGGGAGCTTCCTCTTCTGGGTCACGATGGGAATCGTCTGCACGGTCTTTCCCAAGTTCATGGCCCTCTCGGCCCTCTGGGTTTCCACCTTCGGCGACTGCTTCAACGCGATAGTTGGCCAGACCGTCGGAGGGCCCAAAATCCCATGGAACGGGCGGAAGACCCTCGCCGGGAGCTCGACGATGTTTTTGGTTTCCCTTCTGGCCCTCTGGGGTTCGTACAAGGTTCTTTCCCTGGACCCCTCTTGGACGATAATCGCCGGCACGGCCTTTACGGCGACGCTCCTCGAAAGCCTTCCCCTGCAATCGGCCTACGATGAGTTCACGGTCCCCTTCTCAACGGCTTTCCTGCTCTGGCTCGTTTACGGCGGTTCCCTGCTCTCCCCCTTCTGGTGACTGAAGTTTAACGAACTCCCAGCCCCTCTGGTGGGTCTCTATTCCCTCAGCCTTCACCCCAAGCCTTTTTATCTCCTCCCTCAGCTCCCTCAGGAACTTCCGGAATTTTTCCTCGTCGGTAAGAACGGCGTAGCCCTCCGGGTATTCATCGCGGAGAAGCCTCTGGAAGTTCTTCCCTGAGGCGCGGAGGTTGAGAACCTCGAAGAAGTAATAATCGGCGAAACTTTTTGTCTCCTCGACCATTGCCCCAACGTCGCTTATCCCCGGGATTATCGGGCTGACGAAGGCGTAGGTCTTTAATCCTTCATCGTGGAGCTCTTTTAGCGCGCTCACCCTCGCCCTGTGAACCGGGGTCAGGGGTTCAAAAAGCTCCTTTTCCTTCCCGATGAAGCCGTTTATGGTAATGCCAATCTCTATCGAACGGAAGAGCTTAAAGAGGTCAACATCGCGCGTAACCAGTGGCGACCTTGTGAGAATTGAGAGCTCGTTCCTCTTGTCCATGTATTGAAGAACCCGCCGCGTGAGCTTCATCTGGGCCTCTATTGGCTGATAGGGGTCGCTAACGGTGGACATAACGACCTTTCCCTCAACGTGCTTTCTGGCCAGCTCGGGTGCGTTGATCTTCACCTCCACCCATCTTCCCCACTCACCGTAGTTCTTCCACCTTGCGATGAACTTCGCGTAGCAGTATCTGCAGGCGAAGGCACAGCCAACGTAGTGGTTCACGCTCCAGTCAACGCCGGGAATTCGTGAGCGGGCGTAGAGCCCCTTGGCCTTCTTCCCGATGACCCTAACGTTCATAAGGCCAAATTCTCAAAACTCCTTAAAAGGTGATGGGATGGACATCGAAGTCCGCCGGAGGCCCGTGAAATACGCGCGCATTGAGGTTAGGCCCGACGGAAAGGTTATCGTTACCGCCCCGAAAGGTTATGACGTTGGCTCTTTCGTCGAGCGCCACAGGGGCTGGCTTGAGGCCAAGCTCGGCGAGATAGACGGGCTAAGGGAAGTGGCAGAAAAGGGCTTTCCCATAGACGGGGAATTCTATCAGGTCATCAGGGGGAGGAGAGCGAAGGTTCACGAGAGGTTCAGGACTGTCGTCTTCTCGGCCTATCCAGACGAGACCCTAGCTGAGCTTAAAGCCTATCTCAGGCCAAAGATACTCGCGCTCCTCGGTGATTATTCTCAGAGAATGGGCGTTTCTCCCAAAAAGGTCTTCATCAGGCACCAGAGGAGCAGGTGGGGGAGTTGCTCTTCAAGGGGCAACCTCAATTTCAACGTTCGCCTCGTTTCCGTTCCGCCGGAGCTGAGGGAGTACGTCGTGGTCCACGAGCTGGCCCACCTGAAGTTTCAGGAGCATTCAAAGGCCTTCTGGGATTTTGTTGGGAGCTTTTACCCCGACTACCGCGATGCCAGAGAAGAGCTGAGGAAGTGGTGGAGCATCATAGAGCTCAACCCTTACTGGAGGTGGCTCGGTGGGGGCACTTAAGCTCCTCGCCCTGCTGGCGGATGAGGTTCTGGCAATAGCTCTCTTCCTCCTGCTCTTCCCCCAGCTCGGCCTTAGAGTTCCCCTCTGGGCAGTTCTGCTCTTACTTGTAGTTCTTCTTGCCAAAGACATCGCGGTTGCACCCTACGTTCTCAGGGGAGGCCTTGAGAGAAAGCCTGAGGTCGGCCCCGAGAGTCTAATAGGGAAGACCGCGGTTGTCCTTGAAGACCTCGATCCTGAAGGCATCGTCAAGGTTGAGGGCGAGCTCTGGCGTGCCCTCTGCCTGAACGGAAAAGCCAGTAAAGGGGATAAAGTCTTAATCGCGGGCGTTAGGGGGACTACGGCTCTCGTGGAATGCCGGGAGCTAACGAGAGATAACTCGGTAGAGATTTAAGGGTTGACTTCCATTCTCCCCGGGTGGTAGAATGGTGAGGACAACCCCCGTTGATGGGCTCAGCGATGAGGAAATCAGGGAAATCCTGACGAAGTACAGGAAGATAGCCCTCGTTGGCGCATCTCCAAAGCCGGAACGCGACTCGAACCAGGTGATGCGTTACCTCCTTGAGAAGGGCTACGAGGTCTACCCGGTGAACCCGCGCTATGGCGAAATCCTCGGGAGGAAGTGCTATCCCAGCGCCCTCGATATCCCGGACGAGGTTGAAATCGTTGACCTCTTCGTTCGCCCAGAGTTCACGATGGACTACGTGGAGCAGGCGATAAAGAAGGGCGCGAAGATCGTCTGGTTCCAGTTCGGGACGTTCAGCGAGGAGGCCTTTAGGAAGGCCAAAGAAGCCGGATTAATCGCGGCCGCTCACCGCTGCATAAAGCAGGAGCACGAGAGGCTCTTTGCCGAGGAATTTTAGCTCAGCGGGGTTTTGATTTTAATCCTCTTCAGAGATTTGGGGCAGTCTACGAAATATTTATAAATGAAATATTTTCCAGATATTGGGAGTGGGGGTAGAATAAGATGATTCGCCACGCTTCAATGCGCTTTGTCCTGTCACTTGTCGTGGCTTCATCACTTCTCGCCCTCTGCAACCATTTGTTTGATTGCGCGTGTGTAATCCCCTCTTTCATTCTGGCGTTGACTACGCTCGTATTGGGACCCCTTACATTCAGGTTTATTTCAGGGGTGATTTTAACGTTCCTTGTGAGTGCGCTGATCAGCTATCTCATCAACGTTTGGAACGCCCTTTGGATATCAATTGGCGGAGCCCTCATAGCCATTGGATTGTGGACATGGCTTCTCTGGATCGGGGTGGTTGAACGATGGAAACAGAGAAAAAGCGATTCTACCTAACGTGTTTGCTATTGGGCGTGCTCTCGGCCCATTTCATAAACCTCATTGCAGTGAGAACGCTCAATCTTATTGGGTTGCCCTTTTCCCGGCACTTCCTGTGGGTTGAGTTTTATACAATGGGTATGGCTTTTTTCATGAGCCTTAACCTAACTCTCTTTTTTGTTTATGTTTTTGAACCCCCGGATACAAACCGCCCTCCATTACCGGGAGATGATGAACTTCCCACGGTTTCCGTTGTAGTTCCGGCCTATAACGAGGAAAGGGGAATAGGCCGGGCAATTGAGTGCATACTTGAAAATGACTACCCAAAGGACAAACTTGAGGTTATAGTCGTTGACGATGGCAGCACCGATAAAACTGCTGAAATAGCATCAAGATATCCTGTGAGACTCATACGAAACAAGAAAAACCTCCGGCGGGGCGGGGCTATATATGAAGGAATAAAAAACGCGAAGGGGGATATCGTGATAACCATTGACGCCGATACCTATCCCCAGAAAGGAGCCCTGAGATACCTGTCCTCCGAATTTCAGGACGATAACGTTGGAGCTGTCTGTGGCTTTTTAATCCCAACCGAATCAAGGGGATTCTTGGGGCGACAGCAGACGGTAGAGTATCTCCTCGGGTTTGCCTACAACAAGCATCTTCGAGCAAACACAGGTTGGATGCTCATACCAAGTGGAGCCTTCAGCGCCTACAGGAGGGAACTGCTTGAGGACTCAAACCCAATAGATACTCTGGCGGAGGATTT
>NZ_JALXBJ010000009.1 GCF_026991495.1 Thermococcus sp.
GTATCAAAACGATGAGAACGAATCAAAAGAAGCAAGAGTAAAAGAGCGAACAAAAGAACACAAAGGTCCATTTTCCAGTTCATTCCCCATGAACCCTCAGCCTCGCCCACCCGAGAAGCGTCCCGAAGGGAAGGAAAATCGCCGTGAATAAATAGAGTAGCCTGAACATCGTTAACAGGGATTCCCTGATGAAAGAAACGTTATAATTTCCAGTGACAACAGTCAAAGCTACCATCATTCCAAACAGATAAAAGATGGCGTAGAAGGCACCAAAGGTACCGCTCTCGGCGTATCTCCTCTCCAGCAGTCCCTTTTCCATGAGCTTCCTTGTTATCTCGTAGTCCCTCTCCAAGGCAAACGCAAACAGTGCCCCCATTAAAACACTTATGAGCGCGTTTTTGATTACGAACAGGTAAAGTCCCGAGCCGACGGCAACGAAATTAACGACTGTCCGGATTTTGAGTATCCACCCGGGTATTATATACCTATGCGCCATCATGGAGTAGTACCATCCGGCGACAACAAAAACGTAGAGAGCCATTGAAACACTCCTTTCAAGGCCAACGCCGGAGAAGTAAGAAATCACGAACAGAAGAATTGACGCCGAAAGCTCTCTCAGAAAATCCAGCCAGGAGTAGGTGATTTTCTCAGGTGTCTTACTCCTGCTATAAAACGCCGATGCTAGGAACATCAGGAAGGTGCCCGTTGCAAAGAGAATGCCAAGAGCTTTAACGATGGAAGCGAAGGAAGTTCCCGGTTTTGAAAAAGCTAGATACAAAAGCCCGAAGAGGAGCACACCAAACCCAAACGAGCCCATGAAAAAGATCAGATACCTCAAACCCCTGGATTTTAATGGCCCGGACTTTCTCCATTCGGGTTCCTTTCGGACAACATAGGCCAGAGTATAGAGGAGCACCAGGATAACCGCAAAGGGAAGGCTTTTTCCGGCGAAATGGAGAGTGCATAGCTGAACAGGGCTGTCAGAAAGAGGACTCCGGCAAAGAAGCTTAGAAGGAGGAAATATTCTCCCTTCAACTTCACATCGCCTCGGGAAGCCAAGTTCATCATTCCACAAAGGAGGAGCACCGGGGCTACTTTTCCAGGATTTTCACCTTAAGCCCGTACTCCCTGAACCTTTCAAAACCCCTGTCGCAAGTGAAGAGGGTCATGTTGTGGGCTATTGCAGTTGCCGTGATAAGTAACTCCTTGAAGGGAGGCCTCTGGCCTTTCTTCATCAACTCCCTGAAGATTGCCCCCGCTATCTTGGCGGCCTCCTCGTTGAATTCGACCTTCGGCATCATTTCAAGCATGAGTTCCTCCCTCTCCTTCAAATGCCCGCAGTAGAGCTCAAAGACGACTATGGTTGGAAGTGCGTAGGTTCCACCGGGAGAAAGACCCTCGATAACCTTCCTGTTTCCCCCAAAGATCTCAATCACCACGCTGGTGTCCAAGAGTCCATCCATTCCTCGACCTCCTTGAGATCTTTCCTAAGTTCCTAGACCTCTTCCGGAGTTCTCGTTCCGAACGCTATCATGAGCACCTCGAGGTTGCCCTTCTTTTTCTTGCCTATCAGCTCCCTCAGGAGTTCCGAGAAGCTCTTCTTACCCTTCATCTTGACAAGTTCATAGTAAACGTCATCGGCTATGGTTATCGTCTTGCCCAAGGACACCACTTATAAGTGCATGCATGAAATAAATAAACCTCTCGAAACCCTTATAACTTATGCCCCCGTAAGTTACTTACGGTGGCGTAAGTGCTGTTCGACCTGAGACCCAAGCAGAGGAGAGAAGATATCTTTGACAGGGAGAGGGAATTTGAAGAGCTTGAAAAAAGCGTTGAAACGTACCCTCTGAGCCTCCTCCTGGGCATTAGAAGGGTTGGAAAAAGCTCGATTCTCAGGGCGTACCTCAGCGTGAACCCTGGAATACTGATTGACTGCCGGGAACTCTACGCGGAGAGCGGCCACATTACCAAGGAAGACCTCATCAGGGAGCTTCAGTTGAAAGGAACTATACTGCAGAGACTTCTCTCAAAGTTTAGAATATCCCTCGACCTGAAGTTCCTCAGACTCGAACCTAAGGAGGCATCGCTGAGGGAGATTTTCAGGGAACTAAACGAAATCGGCGAAAAAACCGGGAAGTTTGTCATAGCCTTTGACGAAGCCCAGTACCTCCGCTTCTACGGTTCGAGGGGAGGGAAGGAACTGTTGGCGCTATTTGCCCATGCCTACGACAGCCTTCCAAACCTGCGGATCATCCTCACCGGTTCTGAGGTCGGTCTCCTCCACGACTTCCTTGGAATAGACGACTACGAAAGTCCCCTCTACGGAAGAATCGCTGGGGAGGTGTACGTTGAACCCTTCACCCCTGATGTCTCAAAGGAGTTCCTGAAGACGGGATTTAGGGAAGCTGGAGTCGAAGTCTCAGGAGACATCGTAAACCGCGCCGTTGAGACGCTGGATGGCATTCCCGGCTGGCTCGTGCTCTTCGGTGTTGAATACCTCAGGAGTGGAGACTTTGAAGAAGCCATCGAAAGAACCCTCGAGACGGCAAGAGGACTGATATTGGGAGAGCTTAAGGAACTCGAGAGGAGAGCGCCCCGCTACGTTGAGATACTCAGGGGAATAGCCCTTGGCTACAACAGGTGGAGCCTTCTGAGGGACTATCTTAATGTGAAGGGTATGCGAACCCCTGAGCCGAGGCTTTACGAACTCTTAAAGAACCTTATGAAAATGGGCTGGATCACGAAAAAGAATGAAACTTACCAGTTAACGGACCCATTAATAAAGGCCGCCCTTACCGACTGACTTATGCCCCCGTAAGTTACTTACGCCCCCAGGGACAACAACTCCGGAAAGTAAAATCACGGTAGCGGAATCCGCTCCACCTCGAGGTGGTCCCAGGTCGGGTACTCCTCCACGATGAAGAACCTAACGGCCCCCTCTATTGCCTCAGCGAGCTCGACCGCTACTTCCTCCGGCATCTCTATCCTGCCCTTCTCGCGGTTGATGTAGAGCCACTCCTCTGGTACCTCCGCCTCCTCCACGAGGAAGCTGTAAAGCTCATCTAAGTCGTCGTATTCAGCTATTCCAAAGCGGAGCGTTCCGTCCTCCGTGATTTCCATATAGGGTTTTGCAACCTTCCTCGCGGTTCTCCTCAGCCTGTTTCTCAGTTGGACAGCGTCCTTCAGCTTCGCCGTGCAGAGGTGGTAGCTCAGGGAGGTGTTTTCTTCTCCCCATTCAAGCAGCCTAAGGCCCAACTCAAGGGAGCCCTTTATGGCCGAGCTCTCGTCGCTCACCGGCTGGTAGCCCATGTCCAAAAGCGTCTTGAGCGTCGTCTCGCTGAACTCAAGCTCGTTGACGTTGAGGAACTTCGCGCCGAGCTTGTCGAGAAACCCGGCGTACCATCTCATCCTCTCGAACTGGCCCGGAATTGAGGGTATCTCGCCGCCGACGTCCCAGTCGAAGTCGAAGGCGTTCTTTATGTTCTCTATCTCGACGTTGAAGAGCTTTGAGTTGGGGTTGAAGAGGTCGGGGTGGAAGCGTATTTCGTCCAAACCGGCATCGTGGAGCTTTTCGAGGTTCTTTTTGCTCGCCAGGGCGCCGGTGGTGTAGAGATGGACGTGGAAGCCCTCTCCGAAGGCCTCCTTGAGGGCCCGGATGTATTCAACCGTCCTGTCAAGCCTAGCGAGCGGGTCACCGCCGGTGACGCCGGCCCCTTTTGCCTCCTGGATTAGAGCTTCCTCAATGATGTCATCAACGCTCTTAACCGGCCTCTCGTTGGCGTAGACAACGTCCTCCTTTCTCCAGGGGCTGAGCGGACAGTAGAAGCAGTCCCGCGGGCATTTTCCTGTGGTGAAGAGGACGAGCTTCTCGCCTCTAACGCAGAGCTGACAGCCCCTCGGCAACTCTCGCACGGCGTATGAGAAGTAAGGCGTCTCCCAGACCAAAGCTCTCACCACTCGAAGGCTCTGGAAAGGACTTAAAAAGGTTGGCGGACAGAGTTGGGAACATGAGGGAGAAGCCGAAGTACCTACCACCAACTTTAAGGGACAAGCACCGCTACATAGCCTTTCAGGTTATCGGGGAGAGGGCCTTCATGAAGGACGAGATAAAAAGGGCAATCTGGGAGGCTTCACTCTCAACGCTCGGCGTTCTCGGTTCTGCCAAGGCGAAGCCGTGGTTCATAAAGTTCGACGAGAAAACCCAGACCGGCATCGTGAGGGTTGACAGGAAGCACGTCGAAGAGCTCCGCTTTGCTTTGATGCTCGTCACAGAGATAAACGGGTCGAGGGCAATCTTTAGAACCCTTGGTGTTTCAGGGACGATAAAAAGGCTGAAGAGGAAGTTTTTGAGCGAGTTCGGATGGCGTTAGCGGAGGAAGGGGATGGCCTTGTCAACCGAGCCCAGGTAGAGGTTGAGGTACCTCCTGCAGGCCTTCTCCCATGTGAAGTCCACCCTCGCGCGCCTCCTTCCGTTTTCCCTGAGCCTCTGGAGTGTCTTCTCATCGAGGTAGCCCGCGCTTATTATGGTCTTTGCGAGGGCGAAGGCGTCCCTGGGAGGAACGAGGATTCCCGTTGCCCCCTCGGGATCGTCTCTGAGGTCTATGATCGTGTCCCTTATGCCGCCGACGGCGCTCCCTATCGGGACCGCACCTAAGCACATCGCCTCAAGCTGAACCAGGCCGAAGGGCTCGAAGTTGGACGGGATCACCACGAAGTCAACGGAGCCGTAGAGCTCCCTCACGGTCTCCCTTGGAAGGACTTCGGTTACCGTTCTCACGTTCTCAGGGAAGCGGTTTGCTATGGCCCTGGCCCAGGCCTCAAGCTCCGGATGTCCCTTCCCGATTATGATGAACCTCATCTCCCGGAAGGAGGGGTCGTTTGAGAGTATCTCTATCGCCCTCAGCAGTGTATCAACGCCCTTCTGGGCCTTGTCGAAGCGGCCGATGAACATGAAGGCTTTGCCGTCTGAGAGACCGAAGTGCTCAAGGATGAGCTTTCTCCTCTCCTTCCGCGAGAGTTCTGCGTTTTTTAGGAGATCTTCGTTCCAGAACGAGCAGTCTATGCCGTTGAAGACGTGCGTGACCTTGCCGTCGAAGTGCCCGAAGAAGCCCCATTCCTCCCAGAGGTAGCTCCTGCTGACCGTGGTTACGGCATCGGCGATGTAGGCCGCGGTGTGCTCCGGGTCTATGTCCGGGTAGGGTGCGAGCTCGGCCAGGTTGGCCTCCCTGAAGTACTCGGCCGGCAGCTTTCCCTTGTTGAGCCTGTGGATCGTGAAGACCGTCCTCACACCAAAGTACTTCCTGATGAGGCCGAGTGCGAAGACGGTGTGCCAGTCGTGGGCGTGGACGACGTCCGGCCTGAACTCTTCTATCATTTCGTTTAGAAGGCCGGCACTTGCTTTGCCAAACAGGACGGCCTTCCGAAGCATGCCTTCCCAGCCGGGCCCGTATATGTCCTCGTTGCTTAAAAGGCTTCCACTCAGGGAGTAAACCGTCACACCGTTCTGCTCCCGCTTTCTTGCCTCCACCTCAACCTCTTCCCCGAAGGCGGTTAGTTTGAACTTCCTAACCGGTTCTCCAAGGTTCTTTCCGTGGTCAGGCGTGAAGGCCACGACCTCGTTTCCAAGGGCCGCGAGCCCCTCGGCTATGTGAGTTATCGCCTCCGCGAGGCCCCCGACCTTAACGGGCAGGTACTCAAAGCCCAAGAGCAGTATTCTCATACTATACCACCGGGATACCGTTGAAGGGGGAGTTAATAAACTTGGGCTCAGTCCAGGAGTATGAACTTCTCCCCCTCGACGTCTTCGAAGTAGCTCCCTATACCCCCGACCTTCAGCTCGCTGCCGTTGTACCTGAAGGTTATGTTGGCCGTTAGCGGGGTGTACTCGTAGTCGATTATCTGCCCCCTGAGGTTCACCGGGTCCTTGGTCTCCACCATCCTGCCGACTATCTCGGCCTCCTTCGGGAGCTCCGTGAACTTGAGGAGCGTTATCAGGGTCCTTATATTGACCAGGGAGAGCGGCTTCGGGAGCTTTTCGTAGTCGGGCGGTTTTATGACCTCGCTGTTGTCGAAGTATATCGTGTAGAACCAGTGCATGTAGTTCTGGATTATCTTGGGGCTCTTGGCCCAGAAGGAGTAGAACTTCTCCCTCCTCCTGTCCTTCGGCAACGCCCCGAAGAAGAGGGCGTACTCGATGTCCCCGATTATCCAGCTGGCCATGAGCCACGGTGCACCGCCGCTCCTCGCGAGTATTACGTTGTCTCCCCTGAGCCAGTCTGGGACCTCCTCAAAGTTGCTTATGATGATGAAGACCACGTCCCTTCTTGCCTTTATCTCTCTCCTCAGGAGCTTTAGGAACTCCATGGGCGTGTTTATAAGAACCTCGTGCCTGGAGCTCCTGATCACGTACTCCGCCCTCTCAAGGGTGTTGTCAAAACCCTGTATCGTCCATATCTCGGGCAGTTCCTCGCCGTGGGCCTGCCTGTAGAGCTCAAGAAAAGCCTTTTTCAGGGCCTCTATGTCCTCTATTATGTCCTCCTTTATCTTCTCTAAGACGAGCTCGGGGTTAACAGGTTTGTACAGCCTTGGAGTCCCCTGCATCACGTCCACAAAGCCCTTCCTGTGGAGTGAGCTCAGGACGTCGTAGACCCTGGTGTGCGGGATTCCGCTTTCCTTCGTTATATCCGTGGCCTTGCTCGGCCCGAGCTTGAGAAGGGTTATGTACGCCAAGCTCTCGTACTTCGTCAGACCTATCCTTTGAAGTTTTTCCATGATCTCCTCTTCCCTCATCTCCTGACCTCCCAAAGGTTTAAGTTTCACTCGCTTTAGTTTACTCATCAATGGTGATACTTGGGTGGTCAGGGTGTATAAAATTTTCGGGTTCGAACGCGACAGGCGCTTCGGGAGGGTGGCTATGGTGGAGTTTTCGACCCCCGCGAAGGGGGAGCCCTACGCCTACCTCTTGGGCAGCTTCAACGCCTTCAACGAGGGCTCCTTCCGGATGGTGAGATCTGACGACAGGTGGAAGATCAAGGTGAGGCTTCCGGAGGGGGTCTGGTACTACGCCTTCTCGCTCGGCGGGGAGTTCAAGGTGGATTCTGAGAACCCGGTGAAGAGGGGGTACAAGAGGCCATCCTACAAGTTCGAACGCGAGGCAAGCGTCGCCGAGGTTCGGGGCCCAGGAAGGCTCTTTCACCGCCCATCGCTCACGTACCTCTACTCCTTCGCCGGGCGGACTCACGTTATCCTGAGAACGGCGAGGAACTCGGCAACCTCGGCCACACTCAGCTTCACTGGAGAAAAGGTGGAAATGAGGCCCAAGGCGAGGGATGAGCTCTTCGAGTACTGGGAGGCCGTCCTGCCGGGGGAGGGCGCGTTGGAATACTCCTTCGAAGTTGAAACGGCTGAGGGTTTTGAGAAGCTCGGCCCCTTTTCGGCCGTTCCTGAAAGCCTGGAGGCACCGGCTTGGGTTCTTGAGAGGGTCTTCTATCAGGTGATGCCCGACAGGTTCGCGGTGGGCATCGCGGAAAAAGAACTGCCCCTGAAGGGAGAGTCCTTTTACGGGGGCGACCTCAGGGGGCTCAGGGAGCACCTCGACCACCTGAAGGGCCTCGGGATCAACGCGATTTACCTGACGCCGATCTTCGAGTCCATGACCTACCACGGTTACGATGTGACGGACTACTTCCACACCGCTGAGAGGCTCGGTGGGGACGGTGAGTTTGACGCCCTCGTTAGAGAGCTGGAGGGGTTTGATGTGAGGCTCATCCTCGACGGCGTCTTCCACCACACGAGCTTCTTCCACCCCTACTTCCAAGATCTCATCAGAAACGGAGAAAACAGCAGGTACAGGGATTTCTACCGGCCCCTTAAGTTCCCGGTCGTTACCCGGGAGTTCCTTAACACCCTTGAGGAGGACATGCCCTGGAGGGAGAAGTACCGCGTCCTCAAGGGGCTTGGCTGGGACTACGAGGCCTTCTTCTCGGTCTGGCTGATGCCCCGCTTAAACCACGACAACCCCGAGGTAGTTGATCTCATAGCTGAGGTCATGAACCACTGGCTCGGGAAGGGTGCCGACGGCTGGCGCCTCGACGTCGCCCACGGCGTTCCCCCTGAGGTGTGGCGTGAGGTCAGGAGAAGGCTTCCCGCGGAAGCTTACCTCTTCGGTGAGGTTATGGACGACGGGAGGCCCTGGCTCTTCGATGCCTTCCACGGGGTCATGAACTACCGGCTCTACGATGCGTTGCTGAGGTTCTTCGTCTTGGGGGAGATAGACGCGCGGGGCTTCCTGAACGAGCTGAACCTCCTGAGCACCTACTACGGCCCGGCGGAGTACTTTACCTACAACTTCCTCGACAACCACGACGTCCCGCGCTTCCTCGACCTCGTTGAGGGCGACGCGGGAAGTTACCTCTGCGCCCTCGCCTTCCTGATGACGTACAAGGGCATTCCGGCGCTCTTTTACGGCGACGAGGTAGGACTCAGGG
>NZ_JALXBJ010000010.1 GCF_026991495.1 Thermococcus sp.
AGCTCTTGATTAACTTGAAATATTCCTCCAGAAATATGAAATTTAACTAATTTAACTAATTTAAATTTATCTAATAATCAATTAACATGAAGTATCCCCAAAGAATTATGAAATTTAACAAATGTAAGAATTTTTATACTAATTATTAATGTTATTAAACATAAAGGTAATATTGAGTTCGCCGGTAAACTTATGTGTCAAATAATGATAGCAAACACTTTGCCAATTCTTTGGAGCTACCGGTTTGGCGGGTTTTGATAAAATGATGTAACCGGCGTAGTCGTTCAATTTGTTTAATAGTCAAAAATTATAGTTTTATAAGTTAGTTTCTATTTTGGGCATTAGTTGTTGCCATAAGCGATAATAATGTTGCCGGCGGTTATACAATTCGGCATGACTGCCTTGTTCTACTACTTGCCCTTGATCCGGTACTACAATTTTGTCGGCATTAATCACCGTACTCAACCGGTGAGCAATCACAATAATGGTTTTTTGTTGTTCGCGTAAATGTTTAATAGTTCTTTGTATATAGTTTTCCGATGTACTGTCAAGTGACGAAGTGGCTTCGTCCAAAACCAATATTTCGAGTTGTTTATATAAGGCGCGTGCTATGGCAATACGCTGTTTTTGTCCGCCGGATAAGGTCGCACCGTTTTCGCCGAGATAGGTATTAAATCCGGCAGGTAAAGATTCAATAAAAGACATAATGCCAATATCTTGGCAGATTTGCATAATACGTTGCATATCGAGCTTTTTGCCAAAGTAATCAAACAATTGCGTATTTATAAAGGTTATGGTAGTCACGAATTTTTTGCACGGGAACACGGTATCCCACGCGTGCAATATTGGCGTATGGAAAAAGGCACCAATTTTACAATAAGAACTTTTTTACGCATTTTGGATGCGCATCAAATGAGTATTTCGGAATTCTGTGATTTTTTGAAAAAGTTTGAGGAAGAGAATTAGTAATATTGAGCTCAAAAGTTAAATTTGTGTTCTAACCATTAGAATTCACTTTTTTCATTAGTGCCCGCACCTTATCACCATCCACATCATTTGCCCAATAGCCGTCTTTTTTAAAATAGGACCCGATAATCAAAGCATCGGTAACAGCCATATAGTCAGTAACATTGTCTAAATCAACTCCTGAGCCGACCAAAACCGGTAAATTCGTAGCTGTTTTAACTTTTTTCAGTTCGTTTAAATCTGCTGTATCACCGGTGTGCATACCAGTAACTATTAAACCGTCTGATAAAAAGAAGGCTGCGGCATGTGCCATTTCGACTATATCCAAATCGGAGGTCAGTGCATGTGAACTATGTTTCTTTTTGATGTCGGTAAAAATGGCTATATGTTCCGCCCCTATCTGTTTCCGGTAGCGGAGCAATTCTGCGGCTTGACTATCAATATAACCTTCATCAGCTAAATGCCCGAATACGAATCCTTCAGCCCGAATAAAGTTAGCACCAGCGCTAAGCGCGGTAGCTAAAGCGGCTTTATTGGCACCCGCAAGAATCTGGATACCTAAAGGTAAGCCGGTTTTCTGTTTAATCAAATAAGCGATGATTGCCGTCAAACTGCTGATTTCATGTCCTACATCGTTCTTGGTATAAGGCACATCGTGCATGTTTTCAATCATCAATGCATCGATACCGGCTTGTTGATAGGTGCAAGCTTCGTTAAGGGCTTTTTCTATGATTTGATTAGTACTGCCGTCATATTTGGGCGTCCCCGGAAGCGCTTGCAGATGAATCATGCCGATAACGGCTTTTTTGTTTCCGAATATTTTTTGAAATTTGTGTGTCATTATTTGGGTTTTATCTTGTAAATTTATCAAATATTTTATAACCAATGTCCAAAGCTTCTAAAATTACTGTTTTTGGTGCTGCCAATGTCGATATCACCGGATTTCCTGAGAGCAATCTGGTCTATAAAGATGCCAATATCGGAAGTATGAAATCGACTGCAGGAGGTGTCGGGCGCAACATAGCCGAAAATCTTAAACATTTAGAGTTTGATGTGGAACTCATCAGTATTTTCGGTGATGATCCATTGAGCGATTTCTTGATTAACGATTGTCAAAACAAGGGCTTGAAAATTGCTCGCAGTTTATTTCTCAAAAACATGCCTGCTTCAACATTTATTGCCATTCTCGACCATCAAAATGATTTGGCAGTCGGTATTTCGGCTATGCAATTGTATGATGATCTTGATAACACTTTGTTCATTTCAAATTTGCCACATCAAATCGATTCAGAATATATCATTTTAGAAACGAATTTGTCTGATAAAATTTTACAAAAGATTGTTGAAAAATACCCCGATAAAAAATTTGTATTAGATACGGTTTCAGGTAAAAAAGCCCTTCGTTCCAAATCTATTTTGAAGCATTTGCATATCTTAAAAACCAATCTTTTGGAAGCCGAAATGATTAGCGGTATCAAAGTTCAAAATGATAATGATTTGGAAAAATTGATC
>NZ_JALXBJ010000011.1 GCF_026991495.1 Thermococcus sp.
GGGAGCACAACCTGCCATCCTTTGCTTCACCGCTAAAATCTTTCTCGGTGCTCTCATTCAAATTCCTCCATGCTCCATTCTCAATCGAGTTTTCTGAAAAACCGAAAGGATACGCTTCCGTCATCCTGAACTTGATTCAGGATCCACGGTTTCATAGATATTGGTACCTTTTGATTCCGGATCAAGTCTGGAACGCCATGGATTTATCAGCAGATCCAATCCTCAATTTCCGCCATCTGCCTGACGGGCTGAAAGAACACCGTCTATGATATCGCTCGCTCTGAAATATCGCCCCAAAACCCTTGAAGAGATGGTGGGGCAGGAGCATCTGCTTGCACCCGACGCGCCCTTTCGAAAGTTGGTGGAGGCCGACGCTCTGCCCCACTCGCTGCTTTTCGGTCCTCCCGGCTGCGGCAAGACGACGCTGGCCAGGATCCTGGCAAACAAACTGGGACGCCCCTTTCATGAGTTCAACGCCACGACCCTCAAGATCGACGAATTGCGCAAGCTTTTTCGGGATTATGCCAACGCCCTGCAAAAGCCGCTGGTCTTCATCGACGAAGTCCACCGCCTGAGCAAGACCCAGCAGGAGGTGCTGCTGCCCTATATGGAGGAGCAGCGGGCCCTGATCATCGGAGCATCGACGCAGAACCCCTACTACGCCCTCACCGCCGCCATCCGTTCCCGCAGCCATCTTTTCGAACTCAAAACGATCGACGATGCAGCGATGCGCCGGATGCTCGAACGGGTCCTGAAAGAAGAGGGAATCGCCGTCGAAGCGGAGGCCGCCGAATACCTCATCCACTCCAGCAGCGGGGATCTGCGGGCGATGCTGGGACTGCTGGAGAGTGCCGCGGCCGTCGAACGGCCCGTGACCTTGCCCACTCTGCGCTCTTTGCGCCCCCAGGCGATTCGGGCCGGCTCCGCCGAAGCCGACAGCCATTACGATCTTGCCTCGGCAATGATCAAAAGCATCCGAGGCAGTGACGTGGATGCCGGGCTCTATTGGCTGGCCCGACTCATCGAGGGAGGCGAACCCCCCGAGTTTCTGGCCAGACGTCTGGCGATCCTGGCCGCCGAAGATATCGGCAATGCCAATCCCAACGCTCTGAATCTCGCCGCTTCCACCCTCACCATCGTCGAACACATCGGCTATCCTGAGGCGCGGATCCCCCTGGCCCAGTTGGTCATCTACCTCGCCTCCTCTCCCAAATCCAACAGTGCCTACAAAGCCGTCAATCGGGCACAGAAGGCGATCCGAGAAGGCACCCTCCTTCCGATCCCTCCTCAGATCAAAACCCACAGCAAAAGCTATTGCTACCCCCACGATCACGGAGGCTGGGTCGCGCAGGAGTATCTGCCCAAAAAAATGAAATTTTACGAAAGTAAGGGAATCGGTTTCGAAAAACGCCTGATGGAGTGGCAACAGAAGATTCGCTCCAACGGCAAAAATCCCGATAACTCCTCTTGATCGACTCTTCTGAGAGATACCGAAAACTCTCTCATCATTAAAAACTCCGCAAAATATCCGGATTCATAAATTGGAAAGTTTTTCTCGGGCAGTATCCGAATCGATGGATCCTCCCAGATAATCGCTTTCGATGGCATCGACTCGTTCTAAAAGTTTTTTTCGGAACAGGGAGGGTTTGATCCGATCGTGGATAAACGTCCGAATCGCTTCGAAATCCGGAAAGTTTTCGAGCATCTCTTTGGGCATCTGGCTCTCACGCCAAACTTCGCGGGCTTTGGACATCGGAACCCCTTGCAAAACCAAGACCGGTTCCCCCAGCGCATCTTTTTCGTAATAATGGGCGAACTCCTTCGCCTTTCTTTCGTTTTTACTGATATAACTTTGCGGATCATTACGTTCCACATCTCCGACAAAGTTGAAAACAAAATAGGCGAAAGCGATTCCCACCACTACAAGGATCAGCAAGCCTTTGAACATATTCTTCTCCGTTTTTTTCAGTATACCAGCTTCGTAATCCGAAACACTCGACAGAAGCCCCTTATAAATGAATCCTCTATGGACTTTTCGACATTCAATAAAGAATTCGATAATAGCGTGAAGGGTATTTACCTTCAAGTATTATCGCCTTGAGTTTGATCGGCAGAGGGAGATCTCCGATCGGCAGAGGATTACCGATACGAAGACGGCGGCTCATTTTCTTCAGAATATCACGGCTTTTGTCTTTGCTCACACCAAAGCCCCGAAGAAGGGAATAAGCGTCTTTCTTCTCTCCGTTGTAGCGTAAGGATTCCGAACCGAGAAAAAGCGAATTGGCCATCTCTTCTCCCATTCGTGAACTCAAATACCGCGCCGCATCGATATTCCGCTCACGGATCTTCAATATCCCCACGACCACGACCGAGATCAGAACGACCGACACCAGGACTTCAATAAGTGTAAAAGCGACTCTCCGTCGCATCAGTAATAGTCCCAACGGTTTTGCAAAAGCTCTCTGTTCCTCAACCAATATGCCCGCGCCTCCTCCAGGCTAGGAAAACTGCGCACTTTTCCAAAATACGCCGGAACGAAATAGAAGACACCTTTCCTCTCGAGAATCATCTGTGAGGTACTGCCGTTCCGGCGAAAGCGAAAGCGCAGGCAGACAGGATGGTCCTCATAACGACCAAACTCCGGAGTGTGGGCATCCCCCCTTCGATCAAGTATATAGGCTTTAAGGCCTTTGAAGCCCTGGGAAAGGGGGTGTTCCTTTTTCTCTGCATCCTGTAGAAAACAGTGTGTACAACCATCCAGGCAAACCAGCTCGCCTCTCCCCGAAGGCAGAGAGCTACGCAACGATTTCAACTGGGAAATATTGGTAATGTTTCGCGTTTTTTTCCGCTTGGAAATAGTGGTGGCTACCATCATCGCCATTAGAGAGAGAAGCAAAATCACGATCAGCAATTCCAACAGTGTAAAAGCCTTGGAGCCACTTCCACCCTCTTCTCGACCTATTTTTGACATCGGCTATAGTAGATATCTGCCGCTTCTCCCTCACCTCCCTCTTTTCGATCGGCGCCGTAGCTGATCAAATCGAATTTATCACCTTCTTTGACGTAAACAATCGGTGTTCGCCAAGAATCCTTGGGCATTTTTTCCAAATAAGGTTGGGATGAATAATTGGGATACTTTTCCCTATCGGGATTGTGCATCAATGCCTGGAGACCCTCCTCCGTATCGGGATACATTCCGTTATCCAAGCGGAACATTTTGAGTGCTTGGGCAACACTGCTCATCTGGCTACACACCAAATCCCGTTTCGCTTTCTCGCCTACTCCGATGAGATTCGGAGCCACGAAGGCCGCCAATATTCCGAGAATGAGGATAACTACCAACAATTCCAAGAGACTGAAAGCTCTTTTCATTCCTTATATCCTTTGTTTCTATCATATCATCTCTATTTTTTCGATACTCTACCGATCCGTTCTCGGTACTTTTACTATAATACACCAAAATGCTAAGGGAAAAGTACTTTGAGACGGTTGAGAATGCGGAAAGGTATCACACTGTTGATTACGCTCTCCGTCATAGCGGCGATGTTCGGTCTCTTGGGAATACTCTTCTCTTCTTTGGAGAGCGCACGGAAGAAGGCCGAAGAGAAAGCCGCGACCCTCCAAGCCGATCTTTTGCGTGAAGACCTGACGAACCTTTTGCACAAGTACTTGAAATCCAAACCCTCCGTCAACACGCTTCAGACCCTCTACTCAACCCCGTTACCCCTCTATGGAAACGGTGGAGATTTCGGCCTTTTGGCGCAATGCGGTCCCTTGTTTGACCGGATACCCATCTCTTGGCTTGGATTCGATGAAAATCCAAAGCGAAAAGAACGCTACGAGCTGGCCAAAACTCTCTTCGAACGTTTGACGGACGAAGCACAACTACGTGACCCGAGTAGACTCTATGAAATGTTGCGTAACGCTCTACGAGGCACACGGATTGTGTTTGGAGAGGAAGCGTGGCTTCAGCCGCCCAAAGGAGCGATGAACGAACACTCTTTTAAAAGAATTTTAGACGAGTATCGCTTCCTCGCCGATGATCCATCGGTCTATACGATCGACTGGAAGGGATATTTCCTCCTACAAAATCTCGAGGGATACGGGCAAGGACTCGATCGTGATTTTCTCGCACCCAAAGTAGTCGCTTACCTCTATGATTTGGAACCGACCCTTGTCGAAGCAGACTATGTCCCCGGCCAACTGAACACCTTTCTCGAGAGTGTCGGAGCGGACAAAAAACGCTACAGTCGACTTTTCAGGCCCCAAAAGAGTCCGGCGATGCGCTGCGAAGGGAGGGTCACTTTTAGGGAGGGACAGTATAATATAGGTTTTGACTATCTCGATGGAAGGATCGCCCGCTTTGAATTTCAAACGCCGTAAACGTCCCCTCCTTCCTCTTTACTCCGGAATGCCGCCGCTTTCCAAGCCGCAGCGAAAAGAAAAATACGATCTTCTATTGACTCCGCAGCTTTTTGTACTAAAACGTGAGAAACTCCCCGTCCGTTTCGCGTTCGAGGCCCGTCGTCTCGCTCCCTCCATTCTGGAAGAACTGGGCGCACAGAGCGACTGGACTTATGAAGTTTTCAAACAAGCCGATGATTGGGTCCTCCTCTCCTACGATCCCAAAAAAATCAAACGCCTTCTTCAAGAAAGCGGACTTGAAGAGGAAAACATCGGTCGAATTCATTTCGCCCAGGAATTTGCCGAGAGTTTCAAAAATCCTCTACTCCTGGAAAATGGAGATGTTCTGGTCACCGTAGGAGACATTGTGACGTTAATGCCGGAAAAGCTACTACCGAAGGAGACACATCCTCGGAAGCCCGAAACCGTCTTTCCTACCTTGACCCGGGTTCATCCCGGCTTTCACTTTCGCGGGAGAGGGGAACACCATTGGCTGGGAAGTCGAGAGACCTTAGGACTCTCCCTCGCTCTCGTACTTCTGGGAATCTCCTGGTTTGCGGAGGGGATCCGTGATCATCGAATGCAAAGTGTTTTGCAGGAGAAGCTACTCATAGCTACGAAAGATCATCCCGCACTGGCCGACTCCATCACCCGGAAAAACATCTATTCCCACTATCGATCGCTCGATCGAAAGCAGCGTCAGATACGAAATGTGATGAAAAAGATCGGTACCCTTCTCGGCCGGGATTCGAAACTGTCAAAACTTACTCTAGACGAGCGAGGATACCATGTGATCATCGAGGCCTCTCCTTCATTGCTCATTTCCTTGAAGGAGCGGGCTTCTTCATTGCAGCTTCCCGCTAAAATCAGCGGAAAGCAACTCCAAATCGAAGGAAACTGGCAATGACGACGATGCGGGGAAAAATGGCGATCCTTCTCAGCGCTTTTCTTTTCGCAGTGGCGGGATACTTTTACAAATTCTCCATACAAAAGAGTCTCTTCGATGCTCGGATAGAAACGGAAACGGCCCTGACGGAAATCCGACAGACCCGTGCTTTGAAACGGCTCTGGAACACCCGTGGCCTGCAGGAGAAGATCAATCGCCTCAAAGCGTCGATCTCCCCGGAACAGATCCGACGTTTCGATCACCGGAACCATCGTCTAACCATCGAACTCGAAAAACTCGAAGGACGACAACTCAACCGCTTTCTCGGTAAAATCGGGGCACTTCCCCTGCAGATGGAACACTTGACGATTGAACGAGTCGGAAGACTCTATCGCATGGAGTGCCGATGCAAGTGGTAAAAAAGTCCATTCTTCTTCTATTGACCGCTCTGATCGCGTTCATTCTCTTCGCTCCCAAACGGGAACTCTACTATCTTCTGCAAAAAAAATTGCAACAAGAAGGAATTGTCCTCGATCAACGTAAAATCATCGAAAAGCCTCTGGGCTTGCATCTCGAGGAAGTCACGATTTACTGGCAGGGAATCGAACTCGGTACTTTCCGAACACTGGATGCTGAGACTTTCCTACTCTACAACCGCCTTGACGGATACGCTTTTCAAATCTCCCCGGCGATGCAACGCTTCGTCCAACTTTCGATCGACCGCTTGAAGATCCGATATCGTCTTTGGAATCCCCGACATCTTGTTTTGGAAGCACAAGGCTCTTTCGGTCAAATTCACGGCTTTTACGATATAAAAGAGAGGATGCTACGCGTGCGTTGGACCCGAATAGGAGAGATCGAAAATCTGCGACCTTATCTGAAACGCGACAAAGAGGGGTGGTACTATGAACGACAATTCTAAGCTTCGTACCCTCTTGCATTTGTTCTTCCCGCTCTTTCTAATAGCGGCTTTCATCAAACTCGCTTGGGTTTTTATCGAACTTTTTCTGCTTCCCATACACGGAGTACGACACGAACGCGCCACCTCCCCGAAACTTCTGCCTCACCGTTTTCGCCTCGCATCCGATGAAGCTCTCCCCAAAGCTCTGGCCAAAAAGCCGAGTCAATCCCTCGCCTCGATCCGGGACCTGAAGCTTGTAGCAACCTATCAGGGGCCTTCGCAGTCCCTGGCTGTCATCGAGAAAGGCTCCAGAGCCAAAGTCCTTGGCCTGGGGGATAGCCTCGCAGGCTACCGTCTCGAACAGGTGCTCTCCAACGCGGTAATTATGCGCCGAAACGGTAGGGAGTATCGTCTGGAAATCAAACAGAAAGCCTTGAAAGGCTACCAACAGGTGCCTCTCGTTTCCAAAAAAAATACGGCGAACGAAAACGATAAGATTTCCCACGAAGGAACGGCGACCGTCGTCCCCCGCAGCCTAATCGAAAAGTACACGAAAAATGTCGATAAAATATGGAAAGATATCGGAATCGTTCCCGAAAAAAGGGGGGGATCTATCCAGGGCTTTCGGATCCGATACATCAGACGGGGGAGCGTCTTTGACAAACTGGGTTTGAAGCGGGGTGATTTGATTACGGCGGTCAACGGAGAGCGCTTGAACGATTACGGGACCGTAATGGAACTTTTCCAATCCATCGACGATCTAGAGGGCTTGACACTGAACATAAAACGCGGAAAAAAAGAGGTAGAACTGGATTATGATATTCAATAAAAAATGGCTTGCCATCCTGCTTGTGAGCTCCCTGATCCGGGCCCAGACAGCCGACGGCATCAAGCTCAACATACGCAATATGAGTGTTCAGAAATTCGTCGAGATGATCGGAAAGATCACCGACAAAAACATCCTCATCAACGGCCAGCTAAAAGGGAAAATCAACTTTATCGCCAATCATCCCATCAAAAAGGAATCCCTCTTCTCTTTGGCCAATTCCATCCTGGCCAGCAAAGGATACGCTCTGATCGACCATGGCGATTTTATGGAGGTGGTCAAAGCATCGGAAGCGGCTAGTATGGGGGTAAAGGTGAGCAACAAAGTGAGCGGTGAAACAATGAAAACCGTCCTCTTCCCTCTGAAAAATACCAACGCTTCGGTGATGCGAGCGAAAATCCGCCCTCTGCTAGGACGCAACGCCAAAGCGGTCTCTTTCAAAGAAAACAACGTGTTGGCAATCACCGCCTATCCCAAGACACTTCAATCGATCAAAGCGCTTATCGACGCCATCGAAACGGCAGGCCACAAAGGTTCGATGGTCATCAAACTGCAACACGCCGACGTCAACGACGTCTTCTCCAACGCGGTGAATATGGCCAAGGATCTCTTTCCCCAGAGCATCCCCAGCGAAAAGGTGGGGATTTTCAAAGACAAATCGAGCAACTCCATCATCATCGTAGGTAAGAAGAAAAACGTCGATCAAATGGCCAAGTACATCAAACAGCTCGATCGACAGGGAGAGAGCGTTTCTCAGAAAATGTACGTGATCCCTCTGAAAAACTCCAACGTCGAAGATATGGAAAAGATCCTGGGCAAACTGGTTTCTCAAATGAACAACCTCAACGCCAGAAATCGATCGATGCGGAAGGGTGGCAAAGCTCCAAGCAAAGCGATGGTCGTCGCCGACGTCGAACGCAATTCTTTGATTCTCTTGGCGACGGGCGAGCAATACCGCAATATTATGCAAGTTATCCGGCGAATCGATGTCGAAAAACCTCAAGTCTTCATCAAAGCCCGGGTAGTCGAAATCAACAGCAAACTGGCGCAGGCCATCGGGGCCAAATACGGCATTACCGGCGGATGGCTCACCTCCCATGGATTGATCTCCGTCAACGGAAACATGGGCGGCCAAGCGGTCAATTTCTCCCAAAAACTGCTGGGCCTTATGCATTACGGTGAGGGCAACTCCAGCTCGGGCTTCTCCTTCGGTGACGTCAAATCCCTCTTTGCCCTGGGGATCAACATCGATCTTCTCCAGCAGGACGGCGCCGCCCATGTCCTGAGCGAACCCTCGATTCTTTGCTCCAACAATATGGAATCCGAACTCTTCGTCGGTG
>NZ_JALXBJ010000012.1 GCF_026991495.1 Thermococcus sp.
AAACCGGTAACAGAAGTAGGTGGATGAGTGCCCGTAAACCGAACCGCCCTTGGCGAGGGGTTAAACCGTTGGAACCCTCGCCTTTCAAGGCGGGGAGGAGGTCAGCCCTATTATTATCGTGCTTGAGACCGCGCTGGACGTCGTTGTGGACGACGTTGAGCTGCTCGAACTGGAGGAGGCTGAGCTCGATGACGAGCTTGAGCTCGGGCTTGAACTCGCTGATGGGCTTGAGCTCGTGGTGCCCCCTCCTCCGAGGCATCCGCTGGCCACTACCGAAAAAAGAACTAAAAACACTATCAAAACCGCAGCGTTGCTCCTCTTCACGGGTTTCACCCGAAGTCTCTTTATGCATATCAGGGTTTTAAACATTTTGTTATTAGCCTTGTATAATCGTCAACGATTTTTATTTTACTCCCATGTAAATCTTTCCGAAGTGTTAGCCTGGCAAAGGTTAATAAAGTCCGCCTTCCAGTCCCCCCTCATGAACTGGGAGCAGTGGAGGCCGTTCTACCTCAGGATAGTCCGCGAAATGGGTTACTCGGTCGAGAAGGACAGGGAAGCTTCCCACCTCCTTCGCGCTCTCCTCCTTGAAAGCGATGAGTACATCCTCAGGGAGGAGCTCTCGGCGGTCATCGGGAAAAAAGCCTACGTCTTCGGCGCAGGCCCGAGCCTTGAGGTGGCTTTGAAGGAGTTCGACTTCTTGGATGGGACGCTTATAGCGGCGGATGGAGCGACCTCGGCCCTTCTTGAGAAGGGCATAGCTCCCGACGTAATCGTGACAGACCTCGACGGCAGGGTTCCCGACCTCAAGATAGCGAACGAGGGAGGGGCTTTCATGGTAATCCATGCCCACGGGGACAACGTTAACAAGCTCAAGGCCTACGTCCAGCTCTTCTCAAGGATCCTCGGGACGTGCCAGACGGAACCGCTCGACATCGTCTACAACTTCGGCGGTTTCACCGACGGCGACAGGGCGGCTTTCCTTGCGGAGGCCTTGGGGGCGAGGGAGATAACCCTTGTCGGCTTCGATTTTGGAGAGACCGTTGGGAAGTGGAGCAAGCCCTTCCTGAAGGATCACTCGCCGGCCTGGGAGAGCAAGAGGAAGAAGTTCGCCTTTGCACGGGAGCTCCTCGAATGGCTGGAGAAAAACGGGAGGGCGAGGCTGGTATACGCCAGCCCCTGATGATTGACCCCCTCCTTCACCTCTTCCTGTACAGCAAAGCCGGCAGGACTATCAGGGCAACGGCAAAGGCCGGGCCGCAGATGCCCTTCTTTCCCCCGCTCGGAAGCTCGTACTTGAACTCGACCCTGTCCGGGATCTTCCCCATTAGGGCCTGGTAGTCTTTTAAGGGCGTCCCGTAGCGGAGGAAGACGCTGCTCCTGATGACAACCTCCCGGTCGCTGACCTTCTCCACGGTCATGGAGACGCTGTTCCCGTTGAGGGTGACGTGCACGTCCTCTGGAAGCTCGGTGAACTTCGCCCCCTCCGGAAGGGTGAACCTCGTGACCTTGGTCTCGTTGAGGTTGGCGTCGAGCCTGTTGAGGAACTGCATCGTTCCGAGCTCAAGCTTTGGGTCGTAGGCGTAGACGTAGCTCCCGTTGACTTCCTTAGTGAAGTTCTGGAGGATGAAGTGGTACCTGACGACCAGCGGGCCGGTGGAGTTGAGGTTCAGTATCCTGACCTTCCCAGCTTTCACGGTTACGCCCTGTTCCTGGAACTGCTGGGCGTACTTCTGATAGAGGCTGTTTTCAGCCTTCTCTACACCCTGGTAGGTTATCTGGAACTTCAGGTAGCTTATGTACGATTCGGGCTCCTTGTACTCCTCAACGCTGTCGAAGACTGTCTGGTTCTTCTCCACCGTTATGTTGTTGAATATCGCCATCTTCCACGTCGTCGAGTTCTCGGAGCCGCTTCTCCCGGCGTACTGGATTACAAAGGTTCTCGGCTTCCCGTATATAGCCTGGATGTCCGCGTAGGTGACGCCCTTCGCGAAGTATATCGTCGACCTTATCGTCACCGTGTTCCCCTCTCTGGTAACGTTTATGCTGACGTAGCTCCCGTGCGATTTTGCCGTGTAGTTTCCGGGGAGAACCTTTAAGGTGGCACCCAGGGGCAGGTGAACGATGAACGTGTTTTCGAGCATGACGCTCCCGTTGAGCTTGGTTGGGTCTATCTGGGCCAGATCGGCCACCCGCAGGACGTCGAGGGTCACCTCCCAGACGCCGTCGTAGGAGTAGTACTTGGCGAAGTTCGGGACGTAGCCCCTAACCACGGTCTCCAATGGGCCGGTGGAGTTGTAGCCTATTATCTCAGCCGTCGCGTTCTTGAGGGTCAGGCCCTCTCCAGCGAGCTTCTGCGTCGCCTGGCTGATGAACAGCTTCTCGGCCTTTTCAAGCCCCGCCTGCACGATGCTCTCCTTCGTTTTGTTCAGGAGATCTGTCGGGCCGTAGAGGGTTGTGTTGAGGGTTACGTTGGCCCCCCCATCCCATTGAATCCAGTACTCGTTTCTCTGGCCCTCCTGAAAGCCACCGGCGGCGGAGAGGCCGGCGGTCAAAGTCCCCGCCACTAAGAGAAGAGCGAGCAACAGGCCGTATTTCCTCATAACTTTACCTCCAATCGTCCTGCCTTAGACTGGGGTTAGAGTATATTAAACTTTGCCATGGAGAGGTTTATAAGCGGGAGGTGGTAGGGGGGTTAGGTGACCCGAATGAAGACCGAGCGCGCTAAGGACATACTCCTTCAGCTTTTGAAAATCCCCTCACCCTCCGGCAGGGAAGACAGGATAATGCTCCACATCATGGAGTTCCTCCACAGACTCCACTACGACGTCCACATCGAGAGCGACGGGGAGGTAATAGACCTCGTCGTTAACCCCGACGCGGAGCTCTTCTACGAGGTTCACGTTGACACGATTCCGGTAAGGGCCGAGCCGTTCGTCAGGGGCAACATACTCTACGGAACCGGGGCGAGCGACATAAAGGGCGGCGCGGCCGCGATACTCCTCATGATGGAGAGCCTGAGGAGGGAGAACAAAGACCTGAACGTCGGAGTGGTCTTCGTCAGCGACGAGGAGTTAGGGGGAAGGGGAAGCGCCCTCTTCATGGAGCGCTACCGGCCGAAGATGGCCGTCGTTCTTGAGCCGACCGATTTGGAGGTTCACATAGCCCACGCCGGCAACATTGAAGCTTATTTCGAGGTGGATGGGAAGGAGGCCCATGGAGCGTGCCCCGAGAGCGGGGTCAACGCCATAGACGAGACCTACAAGATGCTGGAGGAGCTCAAGGCCCTCGAACCCTTCAAGCAGAAGGGGAAGTACTTTGACCCGCACATAGGCATTCAGGAGCTCCTCTGCGAGAACCCGGTCTATCTGATTCCAGCGCTCTGCAGGGGCCGCTTGGAGGCGAGGCTTCTCCCGAACCAGGAAGTTGAGGACATACTCGACCTTCTCGACCCGATACTCGACGAGTACACACTCAAATACGAGTACACCGAGATATGGGACGGCTACGAGCTTGAGCCGGACGAGGAGATAGTCCAGCTCGCCAAGAAGGCTATGGAGAGAACTGAAATAGACGAGTTCGGTGGAATGAGGAGCTGGACGGACGCGATAAACTTCATGTACAACGGGACGAAAACCATAGTCTTCGGCCCCGGGAACCTCGACATCTCCCACACCAAGAACGAGCACATCGATGTGAGGGACGTAGTTACTGCCAGCGAGTTCCTCAAGGTTCTCAACGAGATCTACAGCGGCGGGTGAGGTAAGGCCTATTAGCTAATATCCCCCACCAGTAACTGGTGGGGGGTATGCTCTTCAATCCAAAGCCCAAGAGGAAGAGGGAAGAGCTCTACGACCGGGAGGACGAGCTCTCAACCGTTGAGCGTTCCATCAAAAAAGGTGTTCCCCTCGTTGTCCTCCTCGGGATAAGGCGCCTCGGGAAGAGTTCACTTCTGAACGTGACCCTGAACGAGAGCCCGGTAAAAAGTGTCAAGATCGATGCCAGGAGGGTTTATTCACAGCTCGGGAGCGTTCCCCAGAGCGCACTCGCGGAAGTTATCCTCAAAGGCTACCTCAAGGCCTTCCCCTGTGAGAGGATTAGGGAGGCAATAAAGGGAATCAGAGGCGTCCGTATTGCCGGAGCAGGCCTTGAACTGAGCGTGGCTAAAGGGGGTGAACCTTTCCGAAGTTCTTGAGCGGATAAACTCCCTCGGTGGGAGGTTTGTTATAGCCATAGATGAGGCACAGTACCTGAGGTTCTCCAGCGCCAGGTACGCTGAGCTTATAGCGTGGGCAACCGATGAACTTGAAAACGTCAGCTTTATCCTCACCGGTTCTGAAGTTGGCCTTCTTGAGGACTTCCTGCGCATCCACGATCCGGAGTCGGCCCTCTTCGGGAGGGCACACGTGGAGATAAAGCTGAAGCGTTTTGAGAGACGCCAGAGCCTCGATTTCCTCAGGAAGGGCTTTGATGAGATAGGCCTCGAAGTTAGGGCTGAAGAACTCGAAGAGGCCGTTGACGAACTCGATGGGATAGTCGGCTGGCTCACCCTCTACGGCTACAACCGCTACCTCGGCCTCTCCCACAGGGAAGCCCTCAAAAAGCTCAAGGAAGATGCCAAGAGGCTCGTAGTCAGCGAGTTCTCAAAGCTGAAAGAACTTTCGCCCCGCTACGAACTGGCCATGAAGGCTGTAGCAAACGGCAGGCACCGCTGGCGGGAAATCAAGGAGGCTGTTGAACTCCTCGAGGGCAAGAAAATAGACGACAAGAACTTCTCCAACGTCCTCAACAACCTCGTCCGCTACGGCTACCTCGAAAAGACCGTGGAGGGATACTTCATTCCAGACCCATTAGTGGAGCTCGCGTTTAAGTGAGGGCACCAGTTACTGGGGGTGCTTTTAAACCTCCCTCCAGCCGAGCTTAACCTTGTGGACTATTACGTCAGCTTTCTCCACGAGCTCCGGCGGAATGTCGAGGCCCTCCTCAAGGCGTGCCTTTATCTGGTCCTTCAACGCTTTGATTTCCTCGATCACCTCCCCACTCGCGTAGTGAGCGAGGTCGCCGGCGTACTTGTAGGCCCCCGCTAAGTCGCCTATCTTGAGGTTCACGAGCAGCAGCTCCCCAGTGTAGTAGGCGCTCCTCGACAGATCCCTATCCCCGACAGATTTCTTCAGGCTCCTCCTGTACTCCATTCCTAAGAACAGTGCGAGCTCACCCTGAAGCTCGGCTGTGCTCTCGTAGCGCTCCTCCCTCCTCTTGGCGAGGCAACGCATTATAATGTCGTCAAGGGGCTCAGCATCGGGGTTGAGCTCGCTCGGCCTTTCGGGGGTTTCATAGACTATCGAGGAGCTGACCTCCACAAAGTCCTCGCCCTCGAAGGGAAGCTTCCCCGTCACAAGCTGGTAGAAGATAACCCCCAACTGCCAGATGTCGGTTCTCTCGTCCGTTGAGCCGAACTTCGATTTGCTTATCTGCTCGGGGGCGGCGTAGTAGGGAGTGAAGCTCGCGAACGTGCTCGAGCGGCTCTCCTTCAGGACTTTGCTGAGCCCCCAGTCGCTTATCTTCGGGATCCCGCTCTTGAGGAGGATGTTGCTCGGTTTGAGGTCGCGGTGGATTACCCTCTTCGAGTGTGCGTACTTTAATCCTTCAGCGATGTCAAAGACGATTCTCGCGGCCTCCATTGGCGGGAGATAGCCCCTCCTCCTCAGGAGGTTTTCAAGCGAGTCCTCGCAGTACTCCATCTCGAAGAACGGAACTGGAAGAATGTTGTAGTCGTAGACCCTCACAATGTTCGGGTGCTTGAGCTTCGTCCAGTTCTCTATCTCGCGCAGGAAGGACTTTCCAGTTGCCGGGTCGAGACTTATCGGAATTTTTATCGCTACAACTTTTCCGTCCCGCTTTCTCTTGGCCTTGAAGACCCTCGCAAAGCCGCCTTTGCCTATGAAGTCGACGTCGGTGTAGAGCTCAGCCAGCTCCAGCGGGAATGTCTTGGGCGTCGTCGGGGATGGTGTGAACTGGGCTGGGGTGTAGGCAGGAGCGGCCGGAGTGGATGGCTGGACAGGGGGTGCAATAGCTTTTTCCTCAACTTCAACGGGGATAACCTTCTCGGCCTCGATTTCGAGGCCGTTTACGATGGCTTTAATCTTGATTCTGAAGTCGAATTTTCCGGCGTACTTGGGCTTTACGGTAATGCTCTTGGAGACCTTTTGACCCCTCTTGAGCTCGGGGAACTCAAGGTTTTCCTCCTCAAGCTCGAAGAAGTCGTTCCCGGAGAGGTCAAGGGTTGCCTTGAGGGAGTCGGCGAGGTTGTTGGTAAGGGTAAGCTTGACAGTCGATTCCAAGTCCTCAATAAATCTGGGGACTGAGGTGGAAAGCTCCCCTGGGATAACATTGACCAAAACTTTCTTGGCTTCTTCCTTTGCCTCTTTTGAACCCTCCTTAATAGCCTGATTCAAGAACCTTAACTTCTCTTTGTAATCCCTTGTTTTGCTTGCAAGGGTTAAGTAAAGCTCTCCAAGCTCTCCAGATGAGACAAGCCTTGCATCTACTTTTGTCTTGTAATCAATCGCTGGCAATTCAAATACAACATCAAACCATCCCCACCCTAAATCGCTTTTTTTCTGCGCTCGAATGACCTTCACAATACTTTCACCGGCTTTAAGCTTCAATGGTATCTCATTCGCTGGGGAGGAAAAGTGCCTATCATTTTCGGGCTTCACTTTGATATCCACGTCGGGGATGCCGCGGTTTGATGCAACTATAAAGACGTCAGCTTCATTCTTTTTTTCATCCCCCTTTGAAATAAGGACGCTAAAATCAATTATGAAATCAATCAGGGTTGTATCAAACTCTTCCCCAAGCTTTTTCCTTGCTCTGGTTAGGTAATCCCAGACTTTTTGGTACTCTCTCCTTCCAATGGCCCTCCAGAAGTTTGTGAGTTCCTCAACTTCAGAATCATACTGAACCCTGATCTTGGTGCTCCCTTCCACTATGGAAGTTTTCACAGGGACGCCTTCTATTGGCTCAAAGACCTTCTTCTTTACCTTGACTTTCTTGGGGACTCTAATCGTCTTCGGGACTTTCACAGTCTTTTTGACTTTCTTCTTCCTGAGTAAGCCAACCGTTTCCCAGACTTCTTTCTCTTCGTAGATTGTCTCCTCCTTAAAAGTCTCTTCTTCAACCTCGATCTCTTTCTCTATTCCGGATGCTGTCACCGTAACGTCCGAGTCAGCAACTTTTGCATTGCTCTCCATTACTATTGCGTTTGAATCACGGGAGAACCCCTCCAAATCTCCATCCGGCGGGAGACGGAGAACCCAGATATCCCACCATTTTGACCCAAAACTTGCTGTATTGCCCGCTATTATAATATTGCCTCCCTCATCCAAGAGGACAGATGCAGCCTCATCATTACGGCTTCCTCCATAGGTTTTCTGCCATTTAACGTTCCCGTTCTCGTCAAGCCTGAGAACCCAAGCGTCCCTGTCACCAGCGCCGAAGCTGTAAGTCCCTCCAGCTACGATAATATCACCATTATCAGCGATAGCAATTGCATTGGCCCACTCATTATCGCTTCCTCCGTAGGTTTTCTGCCACTTCACGTTCCCATCAGCGTCAAGCCTGAGAACCCAAACGTCTCCCAAACCAGGGCCGAAGCTCCGAGTGGAGCCGGCCACGATAACGTCACCATTAGGAGCGATTGCAACCGCGTTAGCCTCATCCAAGTAGCTTCCTCCGTAAGTCTTCTGCCACTTCACGTTACCCTCTTTATCCAGCCTAAGAACCCAAGCATCCCTACCACCAGCGCCGAAGCTCCGAGTGTAACCGGCCACGATAACATCACCGTTGGGAGCAATCTTCACGTCGTTGAAGCCGTCGTCTTTTTCACCGCCGTAGGTCTTGAACCACTTAACTTTCCCGTCCCCGTCTAAGCGGGCGACGAAGGCGTCCTTTTTGTCTTTCTTCTCCACGTAGCCCGCGACGATTACATCGCCGTTCCTACCCATGACAACTGCCTTAGCTTCTCCAAGCCCGTAGGTTTTAGCCCATTTTACATTTCCCTCCTCATCAAGCCTCAGAACCCCAACGGTGTAGTTATCATTGGAATCCCTAATGGAACCAGATACAATTATATCCCCCTTTGGGGCCACTGCAAGGGAGTAAAAATTGCTCCCCCTGTATGACTTTTGCCATTTGACTTCTCCTTTTGTGGTAAGGCGTGTTATACAGCCCCCAATGACATCTCCACCAGCTATTAATACGTCCCCTTTATACATTGTGGCATCATGGACAGCCACCCAGTTGTATGTCTTCACCCAGTACGACACGATGACCACCACCGGTGATTGTCCTTCAATCTTGGGCATCGAGGTATTTAGAAATTTCGGTTAGGCGCAAGGCTCCCATTCTGTTGCTTCCTTTAATCGAAACGCATTTATATATAATCGTGCTTAGATATAATGGTGGTTAGATGAAGTTCATAGACCGCGAGCGAGAGATGGAGATTCTTGAGAGGGAGTGGGAAAACAGGCCGTCCTTTGTGGTGCTCTACGGCAGGAGGAGGATCGGAAAGACGAGGCTCTTAAGGGAATTCTCAAAGGGAAAGAGGACTTTCTTCTTCACCTTTCCGGAGGCGGTTAAAACCGTTCAGATGGCCGAGTTCAAGAAGGCCCTCTCGGAGTTCCTGGGAGATGGACTTATCCTCAAGCTTGAAACGGACAACTGGCTCGACCTTCTCATTTACCTCGCCGAAAGGATTGATGACTCGCTCGTAGTCCTCGACGAGTTCACCTATGCGATAAAATCCGACAGAAAGATCCTCAGCGATCTCCAGAGGGTCTGGGATGGGATTTTGAGCGAGAAAAACGTCATGCTCGTCCTTTCTGGCTCGCTCCTTGGAATGATGTGGGACGACGTTCTAAGCCACGCCTCACCGCTCTACGGCAGGAGGACGAGGAGCATCCATTTAAATCCCCTCGGCTACACCAGCGCCCTAAAGTTCTTCAAAGACCCTGAGTACGGGATTAAAGCTTACATGCTCGTCGGCGGGATTCCACCTTACCTGAGACTCGCCTCGCGCTACGAAAGCGTCGAAGCCTTTGTAAAGGAGGAGTTCCTGAGCGACTACGGCTTCTTCTACGACGAACCCTACGTCATCCTCACTGAGGAACTTAGGGAGCTGAAAACCTACTTCTCCATTCTCCGGGCAATGGCGAGTGGAAACAGACGCCTTGAGGAGATTGCCAACTTCGTAGGCCTCCCCGCGGGGAGTGTCTACCCCTACGTGGAGACCCTCATGCGGCTCGGGCTGATTGAGAAGGAAACCCCCATCTTGGGAAGCAGGAAGGCAACCCTCTACAGCATAGCCGATCCCTCTCTGCTCACGTGGTTCACTCTCACCTATCCCCAGCTCGATCAGATTTCCCTCGGGACTGCTAAGTTAGATGACCTCTATAAGGTCTTCCCGGTTCGCTTCGAGGAACTTGCGAGGGAGTTCTTAGTCGTAAAGAGGCCAATTGAGTTTGAGAAAATCGGCAGGTGGTGGTATAAGGGGGAGGAGATAGACATCGTGGCGATAGACGGGAGAACCGCCTATTTGGTAGAGGCCACGTGGAAGGATCTGGGCAGGAAGGACGCAGGAAGGGTTTTAAAGGCACTCGAAAGGAAATCAAAGCTCGTTAGGTTCGATGGGGGGTTTAAACTCGGACTCATCGCGAGGAAAGTCGAGGGGAAGGAGGAACTCAGGAGCAGGGGTTACACCGTCTGGGATATGGAGGACGTTCTGAGAGGTGGCGGGCCATCCTCACACCCATCTTCCAATCAATTTTTAAGCTCGGGCGCCTTAGCTAAGTTAAGGTGAGAAAGGTGCACCTGATGGAGCTACCGCGGGAAGTCCTCCTCGGTGAGAACTTAGCTGGAGAAGCCGTGAACGTTGCGAAGAGGCTCAAGCTGGGGAAAAAAGTTCTCGTTCTCTACGGCCCCAAGACAAGAAAGATAGCCGGGGAGGAGGTTGAGGAGAACCTCTCCCAGGAGTTCGAGGCTTCTGGAGTTGTCGTTAGGGGGGCCACGATGGGGGAAGTCGGGAGGGTTATGGGGCTTGCGAGGGAGCTCAAAGCCGACTGGCTCATAGCGGTCGGCGGCGGGAGCATAATAGACGTCGCCAAGTTAGCCTCCTACCGTCTGAAGCTGCCCTTCATCAGCTTCCCGACGACGGCTTCCCACGACGGTATAGCGAGCGCCAACGCGTCCATAAAAGACCTCGGCTCGAAGACCTCGGTGAAGGCGAGGCCCCCGATAGCGGTCATAGCGGATGTGAGGGTTATCAAAACCGCACCCTACCGCTACCTCGCGGCTGGTGTGGGGGACATAATAAGCAACCTCACAGCGGTAAAGGACTGGCAGTTAGCCCACAGGCTTAAGGGCGAGTACTACAGCGAGTACGCCGCTTCGCTCTCCCTCATGAGCGCCAAGATGGTCATAAAGAACGCCGACATAATAAGGCTCGGCAACGAGGAGTCCGTGAGGAAAGTGGTGAAGGGTCTCATTTCCAGCGGCGTCGCGATGAGCATAGCGGGCTCTTCAAGGCCCGCCAGCGGTGCCGAGCACCTGTTCAGCCACGCCCTCGACATGCTCCTTGAGAAGCCGGCCCTGCACGGCGAGCAGGTCGGCGTGGGAGCCATAATAACCGCCTACCTCCACGGCCTCAAGTGGGAGCGCATCAGGGAAACATTAAAGAAGGTGGGCGCTCCAACCACTGCGTACGAACTCGGGGTGGAACCCGAGATCGTGATAAAGGCCCTCACGATAGCCCACACGATAAGGCCCGAGCGCTACACGATACTCGGGAAGGACGGGCTCACTTGGGAGGCCGCCGAGGAGGCGGCCCGGATTACGGGAGTGATATGACGATCATACTTCACGGAGGTGTTTGAATTGGTCATCACACTGGTTGGTGAAAAACTGGCGAAACCGGGTCTTGAGTTCATCTATTACGGACCCGCTGAACCGTGCAAGAGCTGCAAGCTGGCAAGGGTGTGCGTCGGAAACCTCGAACCCGGAAGGAGGTACCGCATACTGAGGGTTAGGAACATAGAGCACTCCTGTCCGCTCCACGAGGGGAAGGTCCGCGTCGTCGAGGTCGTTGAACCGCCGATACAGGTTCTTGTGGAGCCCCGCGCAGCCATACCCGGCTCAATGCTCACCCTTAAGTTCGTGGACTGCGACGACCCGAAAAAGGCCGAGCTCGCGAGGCCGGAGGGGCTCTTCGAGGGAGACCACGTGAAGGTGAAGGAGATTCTCGACGACGTCGAGTGCAACGGACGCAGGTACAAGCTGGTGACGGTGACGAGGGAGGGCTGAGCCTAACCCCGAGTTTCCCTTTCTCTTTCCCCGTTCTTTGAGGCCCGTTTTTCAATGGGAGACAACCCTTATTAACGGGTTCCCGGGAGTCTGAAACATGAAGGTGAAGGAACTCCTCGACATGCTGGACGGGACGATAGCGGATCTAAAGGTGGCCATAGTCGCCAACCAGAGCCGGTCCTTCGAATCACCGTACACAATGCTCGAATTCATACAGCGCGCGAACGAGCTCCAGGAGGATCTCGACGACCTGCTGAAGATCAGGGAACGGCTCTCCAGCCTGAACCCCGAGGACGAGGCGGAGGAGCACCTCTCGAAGGAGGAGCTCGAAGGGCTGATGAAGCTCATGAAGCTCCTCGAAAGCTCTAAGGCCCACGTCTATTAGGTGGTTCAAATGGCCAGACTCAAGCTCGCGGCCGGCGTCCTGCTCTTTCAGGCGGCGGTGAACTCCTATCAGTCCATGAAATCTCCCTGGGTGTACCTTCCCTTCGTCGCCCTCGACCTCATCCTCGCCCTCGGGGTCTGGAAGGAGAACCGGCCGGCCATCAAGGTGGCCCTCGTCTACCTCGGCATAGACCTCTTCCTCGCGATATTCTACCTGATGGCCGGGGTCTACCTCCAGGGAATCACCGCCATCCTCGACTTCTTGGGGGTTCACAACCTGATCGGCTACATCATGGAGCAGGTGCGAGAGGAGGGTGAGGAAGGGAGTTAATTATTTAAACATCAGTACGAACGTTATCGTGTCGGTGAGAGCAAGGTGGAAACGGAGGGTGACCGCGGCCGGGGGTTTGGAGAGGACCTCTACATGGAGGAGACCTCGATAAGCGTTGACTTCACATCCTTTATGGCGGCGGTGGTTTTCTTCTTCATAGGTCTGCTCCTGACGGGGAGCCCAGAAGTCCAGGTCAGGCTGAGGATCCCCTTAGTGTTCCTCTTCATCAGCGCCATGGGCTTCCTGTACTCAACCATCATATACGCAAACGCAAGCGGGGAGCTCGCGAGGCTGAGAAAGCACGAGTTCGATGACCAGATCACCATGGGCAACATAATCTCCGAGTACCTCGGCGTGTACTGCCTCGTCTTTGCCATACCGCTGGCCATCTTGGGCTATTCGCCCGACAGGGTTCTGGCCCTCGTTATAGTCCTCCTTGACTCCGCCGGCTTCTGGTTCTACCACCACATGGGGTACTCGATACTCGAGAGGTACGTGAGCAGGCCCCAAATGCACTACATAGTCGGCCTGTTCGTGGGTCTCTACCTCTCGTCCTTCTTTGGGTTCTACTTCGGCAGGATCTGGGCCTACTACGGGCTCTCATCCGTTCTCCTGGCGCTCATTTTTGCGGTGACCTTCTTTTCAGTACGGAAAGGGAGGGAGCTGTGATGTGGTGGGAGAGAATGGGCCACCTGACGGTTAGGGGAAACGAACTGTTCATTGGGGAGGAGCCGGTCGTTGAGCTGGCGAGGAAGTACGGCACTCCAGTTTACGTCTACAACCTGAAGAGGGTAGAGGACAACTACCTCAGGATGGCCGACGCGCTGAGAAAGGCCGGCTTTAAGGAGTGGGAGATCCACTACGCGATGAAGGCCAACAACAACGTCCACGTCCTTGAGACAATACGGGAACTCGGTGGAAAGATAGACGCCACGTCCCCCGGCGAGGTGAAGTTGGCGTGGGAGGTGGGGTTCGGGGACGGGGACATAATCTTCACGGGTACGTCCCTCAGCAACGGTGACCTCGAATTCCTCTCCGGCACCGAGATACTCGTCAACTTCGACTCCCTCTCGTCCATCAGGAGGTTCAGGGGGGAGCCCTTCAGGAAGGTGGGCCTCAGGGTAAACACCGGGGTAGGCATCGGCCGCGTTGAAAAGACAACCACCGGGGGGAGCGAGATAGGGAGCCTGCCCGTTAAGTTCGGGATACCCCTGAACAGGGTGGACGAGGCCTTCGATCTGATCGAGGAGAAGGACTACACCCTCTCGTGCCTCCACCATCACGTTGGCTCGGACTGGACCGGGCCCAAGGTCGAGAGGTACTTCCCTGCCCTGAGGAACCTGCTTGACGTTGCCGCGCGCGCCGAGGAAAGGCTCGGCTACCGGATCGAGACAATAGACTTGGGCGGGGGCTACGGGGTTCCCCACAGCGAAGACGAACCGGAGTTCCCGCTTTACGATTTCTTCTCCCGCGTTAAAGAGCACCTGGATGAGCGCGGCTTCGGAAGGGCGAAGGTGATCGTTGAGCCCGGAACATACTTAGTGAGCGACGCCGGGATCTTAGTAGTCCAGGTAAACACCGTGGAGGAGAAGAACGGCAGAATATTCGTCGGGGTGGACGCGGGGCTCAACGTCTTCAACTCCCCGGCCCTCTACAACTACTACCACGAGGTCGTCGTCTGCAACAGGGTGGCCGCTGAGGAGACCGTGACCGCGACCGTGGTTGGGAACATATGCGAGAGCGGGGACATATTCGCCGTTGACAGGCCCCTTCCAAAAGTCGAGGAGGGGGACTACCTTGCCATCCTGAACGCGGGTGCATACGGCTACGTTATGGCGAACAACTACAACCTGCGCCCTAAGGGAAGGGAGGTCGTCGTGCCCTTCCCGGAAGGGCCGTGAGGTTGGGGTACCGGCCGGCCAAAACCGTTATTTAGTTTTCGGTCAAAGAAGGTGCGGTGGTAGCATGAAGATGAGGATAGTGTTCGATAGGGAGTACGACCTCCTCTCGGGAGCTTACAGGGTGAAGGTGAGGGAGCTGGAGTTCGACGAGGAGCTCCAGAACGTCCTCCAGGGGGTCGATCCGGCCCTCAGGGTGAAGGGGGAGGAGATCAAGCTGAGCGAACTCAGGGAGAGAACCTTTGAGCTCCAGAGCAGGGAGGAGGCGGAGAAGCTCATGGGCGAGGTTAGGGGGGCCCTTGTGGAGACACTGAGCGCCCTCATAGCCCGCTTTAAGGAGGCCCAGAACTTCAATGGTTCGGTTTCGTACGAGATAGACTTCAACGAGCTCTGACTTTCAGGCCCGGGCGGAGTCTGTTTTCCCAGAACGGGCCCAGAACGGGTAAGAAACGGCAGTCGGGTTAGGCTGGTTTTGAGCGCCGCACTATGGGGAGGACTTCCTCCTCCAGCCGCTTCGCCCTCTCCTCATCCAGGTAATCCATTACACCGCTCTTCTCCTTGAACATCCTTGGCAGAAGGTGATACAGCGCCACGTGCGCCTGGTGTATGGCTTCAATCTCTTCTGGCTTGGCGTAGAGATCCAGATAGCCGAGCGGGTCTGGGTCATCCACATACATCTTTTCAGCCGCTTCATACGGCGATAATTTTTCTCCCCTCCTCCGCATATCTTCCCACGCCCTCTTCGTTATCTCTGCCCACGCTTTCGAAGCTTTCACGAATACGGGTGCCAGATCTGCCAACATCTTCGCATGCTCCTCTGGGATGCCAGAACGTTTCAGCTCATCTTCGAGTTCATATTGGAACCTTTTCATCTTTTCCTTATTCTGTAAGAACTCGTCAAGGCTCTTGAGCCGTGTGAGGGTGTCGTTATTCACAAATTCTCTTATCTCCGTAATTGGGCTATCTCTCCATTTTTTCTTGGCTTCCTCTTCATAATCTTTTTCGAAGGGTAGTATTGCGTATTGAATTACATCTGCCTTATACGACGGCAGTTTATACTTCATAGTCCCGATTAGTCATAGTCCCGATTAGCCTGTATATGGTTGTAATGGGGTGATACTCAAGCCCCACTGCTTCATCCTCTACACTTGTGCCTTCCCATGGGTAGTGAACGTTTTTTCCACCAGCCCCTATTTTTCTTGTACTCGTCCTTCAGGGGAGGTAGGAGCACCCCCCCGCCGTCGGGATTGTAGCTGAACTCATGGCTGATCCTTATCGCGCTCATAGACTTTCCTCGCGCTTCTCGATCAAGCGGAAACTTCCTCTCTGCGGGAAAAGGTACCATTCTTCTCCACCTCTACTACTTCTAACTACGCTCCGGTGGTATAAAAATGAAAGGGTGGGATCACCCCACCTTCACGGACCAGGTATTCGCTCCAGCTTTCACCTCTATCGTCAATCCGTCTGTTATCTTCCCTTTCACGTCTATGTACTTGTCCGCCTTTGCGTGGAGGCTGCTCATCCCAATGTAAGGGTCCCCCTAACACACCTGCTTGAAGAGGAGTAGGAGGATAAGATATGTTTTTAGAAATTACTCAAAAAACCCATCAGGACAGGGAGCTACCAGGGGGCGTATTGGGCGCACTCTACCACGCCTCCTCCCAATTACCTGAGATCCAAAGTGCACTTTGTTAGGATTCCCATCCACAGAGTTACCTTGTTTTCGAGCTATCTCAGAGGATATGGGGGTCATGCACACCACCTTTAGAGACTGTTCCAAATACTACTTCGACCTATTTATACCTTGGCCTCACACCCGATCCCTCGTTCTCTTCACGTGCGTGAATCCGACTACCTTGTATCCTGGGCGCCTGAAGTGCTTTTTCAGGAGCTCGTACATTTTTTCGGTGGCTTCTTCCTTGCTCCAGTCTATACCGTACTTCTCCGGATTCTTTGCCATGTCTTCTACCAGTTTTTCTGCCTCTGCCAACTGCACCTCACTCCCTGCAATGTCAATTACTGCATGATCTGTGGTGTAGTCTGGCAGGTGGAGCATCACCTCGAATTTGTGGCTACGGATTGAATGGGCAAGAATATCAAGAGCCTCTTGTATGTGCTTCTGGTTTGTTTTGCTTTTCTCTTCACGTATTTTACTTAAAATTTTGTCTGCCGCAGTGCGCACGTCCTTACTCTTCTGTAGTTCCTCTCTATATTCTTTGAGTAGCTCTCTCGCCTTTTGGATGCCCTCTTTTAGTTTGTGCGGGTCTGTGACGCCCTCATCTGCGAGCGCGTGGAACATGTATATCGCGTAGGGTGGCACTGCCTCAGGATAGAGGTTCGGTATCTCCTTCGGGTGCTTGTGTGGTGGCAAGACCACAATCTGTTCTCCATTTCTTATTATTGGCAGGCCAGTTTCCGGGTGCACCTCTGCTCTTTTCGAGTCCACGTCCTCAATCCTAATTACGTCCTTCTCTCTTCTGACCTCCAGCGGATTGCGTTTTGCTGGCGGTGCTGGCGCTCTTTGTGGCGTCACCTTTGTCGTGGTTTGCACTGGCTGCGGTTTCTGTACTTCTCGTCTTTGTGGTGCTGTTTCAGGCTCCTGAAGCCTTTTCAGGAGCTCCTGTACCTCTCTTTCTACTTCTTCCTTTTCTCTTTCGTCCAGGAACTCTTCTACTCCGCTGGGCCGTTCAAACACCACGCGGGAAACAGGCTTCGTCAGCTCGTATATTATTCTGTGCATCTTATGTATCTTCTTTATCGCTTCCGGCCCGAAGAGCTGGTACACCTCCATCCGCGGGTCAGCAGTTCCTCTGCTGATATGATTCATAAAGAGCCTAGCTGTAAGTTGCCATTTCTTCCGTTTGTCGTTCCAGTATATATGTGTATGCACGTGTTTTGCATACTTTCCGATGAGATCTGCCGTTTCAATGGCGTGCGGGAGCAGGATTTCCAGCTCACGTATCATCTGCTTCTTCTTCTCAAGAGGTGCATCTGAAAACGCCCAGTCGTGCAATATTGCCTGTTTCGCGTCTTCCAATGCCTTCTTCGGGTCCAAGTTCTCCCAGTCGTGGAGATACATTCCCAGGCGCCCACCTGCTAGCAGCGGTTCGCCATTGTGTTTAACTGCTGCCGCGAATATTACGTTTCCGGCCTCTGACCTGTGCTTCAGCTGGAGCCACGTCTTTATGTAGTGCCTAAGGATGCCGTAGGGAACGCTGTCGTACATATCTCCTACAGCATCTTGTGTTGCAGGACTATCAATTTTGTCCCAAATGCTTCGGATTCCTATTACGGACTCTTTTTTCACGGGCGGCAGTAACAGTCCTCTCCCGTCAGGTTTTGTTCTAAGTTCCTCTGCAGCGAGGTACGCATCATGCTCTTTTCCCTCGGACACTTCGCTATACGGGAACGGCACCATTTTTTACACCCCTTGGCCAGTGGTAAGAACTTGAGGACTTAAGGTTTTTCCTCCGGGGGACTGGAAAATTGGATGTTAAAGTCCCGAGAGAAACCTCTTCAGAAACGGAACGTCTTCTTTTAGCGTCTTCCACACGACGCGAAGATCAACGCCGAAGTAGGCGTGTATCAGCTTGTCCCTCATCCTTGCCATTTCCCTCCACGGGACTTCAGGATGTTCCTTCTTGAAGTCCTCAGGAATGGCCTTTGCCGCTTCCCCGATTATCTCAAGAGCCCTGATGACTGCAAACTGGGTTTTTCTGTCATTCAAAAAGTCCTCAAAGCTCATGTCTGAAGTAAACTCCTCTATGGACGCAATGGCGTCCAGCATATCTTTCAGGTAATCCTCATGGGTTCGCTTCATACGTAGATGACCTCCCTCTTCACGTGCTCCCCAATCTTAGGCTTTAGGGCGGACTTCATGACGAGATCTACCTTTATACCGAGGAGTTTCTCAAGGTGCTCCTCAAGCTCAATGAACTCCAGCAGAGAAGGAACCTCGTAAAAGTCCACGAGAATATCTACATCGCTCTCCTCGGTCGCTTCACCACGGACGTAGGAACCAAAGACCCCTATCTCCTTAATCCTAAATCTCTCCTCAAGCTCCCGCCGGTGTGTCCTCAGGATCTTCTCGATTTCGTCAAGGGTCAACATGGTCATCGCCTAATATTAGTCCAAACTCCCAAAAAGTTTTTTCTTCCAATCAGTCACACTTTAACGATCTTCGAGCACTCAAAGATACCTCAACCGGATGAAGGCTTCCCTTTAAGGCTCTCCTTTGCCAGCTTCAGCAGCTCCTCCGGTGTCAGGACATCAATCCCCTCCGGTTCCCTTTCAAGGACTTCAACGCTTGGCACGATGAGGACTTTTCTGCAGTTGAACTTCCCAAGCTTTTCCTCTATCCTTCTCACTTCCTCCCTCTTAACGCGGTTCTTCCACTTAACTTCCCCAACGAGTTCAAGCTTTTTGAAACCCTCTAAGGCAATGTCGAGCTCAAGCTCAGGCATTTCCACGCTCACCGGCCTTAGGCCGTAGATTTTGGCGAGAAGGCTTTCGACAAAGCCCTCCACGTGCCTGGGCAGCTTTTCGTCTATCGCTCTTCTGATGAACTCCCTCGGCGTCTCAAGCTCCGTGTAGGCATATTTCGCCTCAAGGTAGAAGTGGAGGTCGAGCAGTGGAGAGGCTATGGAATAGCGGAAGCGCTTCTTCTTCCCGTGTATCGGCTTCTTTCTAACCAAACCCATGGCGGTCAGAACTTTCAAATACTTTTGAACGCTCGACGGGGCCTCGATCAGCCCCCCGGATAGGAGGTAGTTTCCTATCTCGGTGCTCTTAGACTTCCCGTCAGCTATTGAGTGCAGGACTGCCAGATAAACCTCTGAGAGCCTCAGCTCCTCCTCGGAGAAGGCCTCCCCAACTATCTCCCTCACGAGGGCACCTGAGGAGTGAAAGTAGTCTGTTAAGAACTCCCTCAGCGATGGTCGGTAGAGCGGAACCAAAACCGGTTCGCGGAGGTAGACCGAAGCTTCCACCAGCTCTTTTCCTTCAATTTCCTTCGAGAGCTCCGCTAAGATTTCCCTCTCGTCTATGAGGCCTATTCTTACTGGAACCACTATGCCGAGGAGCGGGCTCTCCCTCTCGCCCAGAAGCCTCATCGCCAGCCAGAGGGTTGAGGTTATCAGTATCACCTCACCCTCGGGTGAGTATGCGTGGAGGGTGTCTAAAAACTCCCTCGGCAGTCTGTGAAACTCGTCTATGACGGTAACCCCTTCTCCAAGCCGCTTGATGAACTCCATTCTGAATTCGTCATAGGAGAGCTGCCTTTTAGAGTTGATGTCAATAACGGTTCCGTTCCTGTTTGCGAAGATTCCAGCCTGGCGCCTTTAGGTTGTCAAACTCAATTCTTCTTGGAATGATTCTCATAAGAATGATTCTGATTAGAATCTTTTTAAGACTTTCGCCTAAAACTCAAACTCCACCCCGTTCTCTTCACCCTCCCAGAGCACAAGGCGGTGGAGCTTAACCCCTTTGGGGAGTTTCTTCTCTACTTCCCCGGCTATCCAGAGGGCAATGTTCTCCGTCGTGGGATTCTCGAAGAGCCCGTTCAGGTTCCGGTGGTCGAGCTTCTCGATGACTTCCTCAAAGATAGCCCTCAGCCCGAGGAAGTCCATGACGTAGCCGTCTTTAAGCGGGCCCTCAACCGCTACCTCAAGCCTGAAGGTGTGCCCGTGTGTCTCCTCGGTCTGGCCGTCTATGCTTACCGCGTGGGCCGCCTCGAACTTGAAGCGCTCAACGACGCGGGATTTCATAGGGATTCCTCCAGGGGACCAGGATTTTTAAGACCGCGCCTAAGAAGCACAGACTCTCCGGGTTCCAGCTCCCAAAAATCCCGTCCACGTTTCATAAAGCTCGGCCCCCAGCACATGCCCGGGTTTATCAGACTTTACCGACCCTAAGGCATGCTTGATGATCTCGTCAATATTGTCCCCCCGTCCCTTTACGATGGCTTTCCTGGACGCCTCCATCGTAGGCAATTGAAATCCGGAAAGAAGGGGATGAGGACTCACTTGCCCTTGCCCTTGTTGGCCCTTATGCTGGGCCTTATCTTCTCGGCTCCCTTGCCCTTGTTGAGCAGGCCGCGGCTCCTCTTTCCGGCGCTCGTCAGACCGCGGAAGACCCTGCCCTTGTGGGCCTTTCCGGCTATCCAGGCTATCTTCGGGTCGTTCTTTACGACCGGGTGGTGCGGGTCAACGAGAATGACCTCAAACCACCTGTACATCCCGTCCTCGCCAACCCAGTAGGAGTTGAGAACCTCAAGGTTCGGGAACTTCCTCGCGGCCTTCTCTTCAGCGATCCACTGGAGGCTCTTCTTTGGCGAATACTTGATCATACCCATCTTGCTCGGCTTCCTTCCGCCCTTCCACCTGGGCCTCTTCCTTCCGCCCTTCCTCACGCGGACGCGGGCTATGATGTAGCCCTGCTTCGCCTGGTAGCCGAGGTTCCTCGCGCGGTCGAGCCTCGTCGGTCTCTCGACGCGCACGACAACGGGCTCACGGCGCCATCTTATCATCCTGACCTTCAGGAGGTCTCCAACGTAGCTCTCCTTGGGGTTCTTCCAGGCTTCCCTAATGTACTTGTACATGCCCATTCCCTTCACCCCTTCGCTGCTTGTGGTTCTCCCTTACGGGAACATCCCGCGGGTTACCCCGCCAAGTCGAGCCGAGTTGGAGGATCAGTTTTTAAGGGTTGCGCCCCGGGATACCGTAGAGGCCGCTGGAGTTCACGAGGGCGGAGAGCTCCTTCAGGCTCATCAGCTTGAAGTCCTTCTCAGGCGACGGCCTTATGAAGACGGCCGAGGCGTTGTCGGCGAAGCGCCATGTGCCGAGGAGCTGGAAGTAGACGCTGTCCCCGTCCTCCGCGGTTCTTCCGATCCAGACGGAGACGGAGAGGGACTCCATCGGCTGGTCGAACTTCAGGATTACCGTTCCCTCTTTCATCCCCTGCCGGCAGGTCTCGTTTCCGCGGCGGCCCGTCCTCAGGTAGGAGTACGCAGCATCGTCCAGCTCGTAGACCTCGACTTGCCCCGACCCGGTGGTGGTGTAGGTGTACGCAACTGCGCAGGAGTCTATTATCGGCCCCTCAACGGTGTAGACGCCGTCAACCTCGGGCCCTCCCACAAGCCCGGGGCGCAGGGTGAGGTTCTCAAGCCTCGGGGGAGAAGGGTTGGCCCTCTCGGCTATCTGACTCCAGAAGACGGAGACGAGAGCAAAGGAGACGAAGAGGATGAGAGATATCGCGAGCACCTTCCCCCTCATCATCTCACCTTGAGAAGTTGATCATCGGGGTAGATATACTTTGCGGGAAGGGTTAAAAGGGGTCGGGGAAAAGGGTGTAAGGTGGTGGCATGAACGTACTGGCCGCGATAGTCTTCTTCGCCTACGTCCCGGCCCTCATCATCCTGTGGTACTTCTACCATCAGGACAGGCTGGAGCCCGAGCCGAGGAGGTACGTGATAGGAACCTTCATACTGGGTGCAACGCTCTCGGTGGGGATAGCGCTCATCATTGAGAGCGTTCTGACCCCGAAGTGGGGGGGAATGGCGCTTCTGTTCCCAGGGAGCATAACCTGGATGGCCTTCGTGGCGGGAACTGTGGAGGAACCATCAAAGGCCCTCGCTATACTCCTGCCCTTCAGGAGGGGCCAGATGGACGGGATAATGGACGGTGTGGTGTACGGCGTCGCCGCGGGACTTGGATTCGCGGCCACCGAGAACCTCCTCTACGGTCTCGGCTACGGCTTAGAGACGACCGTGCTGAGGGCCTTTCTAACCCCCCTCGCCCATGCAACCTGGACGGCCATAGTCGGGGTCGGCTACGGACTGATGTCTGAGGGCAGGGCTGAGGGCATCTGGGGCTTCCTCACAACGGCAATGTTCCTCCACTTCCTCTGGGACTACTTCGCCTTCCTGAGCATGGCAGTTCCTGCTTACAACGTGATCCTGATCTTCCTCCTGCTCATGAACCTCGCCATCCTCCGCTACCTCACCCTTCTCGGCATCGAGGAGGATATAAAGAAGCGCCTCTACTACGTCTTCAGGTGGGGGTGGTGAGGTGAGCCTTGGGAAAGCTGCGGGGGTGATCGCGTGGACGATCTGAGGGAGCTCGTTGAGGAAGCGCTCTTTGAGGCCAGACCCTACGTGGAGTACTACGACAGGCTCAGGGAGGAGATCATGCCCCTGCTGAAAGCCGTCTCCGACGTCGAGGAACTGCGCCTTAGGATTGAGGAGATCGGCAGGGGAGCTGGGGAACCCTTCAGGACTGACATCAGGATATTCCTCCAGAAGCTGGACTCGCTGGCAGGCACCTGACTCCATCGAGGCTCCCCTTCAATTTTTGCGTACGACAAAAGATCGTATTCAAAATATGAACAGGAAAAATATTTAAGTGCCCTCCCAGAAGTATTCACGGAAAACATGGAGGATGATAACATGAGGCGTCTCGTGGCTGCCCTGCTGATCCTCTCTGTAGTCCTAGCCGGGGGCTGCGTCGGAAGCGGAACCAGCCTGTCGCAGGACAAAGTCCTGAAGGCCATCCACAACCTCAAAACCGGCGAGTACTCAGCCTCGGTCTTCATAAACGCCTCCTACAGCTACCCCAATTTTAACCTCAGCGGAAGGGAGAGTGGGGTTATAAGGATGCGGGGGCTGTTCGACAGGACCAGGGGGCTTTCAGTGGGCAACATCAGCTTCAACGTGCGCGCAACACCCCCCGGGGTAAACCTGAGCTCCTCCATGCCCTACTTCCTCAACGGGAGCAGGCTTTACCTGAAGCTCCCGGACGGATGGCAGAAGGCCAACGTCAGCGCTTTGGAAGGAAACGAGAAGATCAGCCTCGGCACCGGGGTCACCGGCGGGAGCAACATTCTACTGGAGCTCCAGTACATCGAGGATCTTCTGAAAAACAAGAGCGTGAAGATAGAGAAGAACGGGAAGGGCTACTACTTCCGCATGAACGTTACCACCGGGTACTTAACCAATGCCTCCTGGATCAAGCCAATGGGAATGAGTGCAAAGCTGGTGGGAGGATGGATCGAGGTCAACCTGACCGAGAACGGAACCCCCTACCTGATCAGGGAGCACTTAAGCCTTTCGGCCTCACGGGGAGGCTTTTCCCTGAACATGACGGCGGACGAGTCCCTCAAGCTCACGAAGGTAAACGAACCCGTGAGGATAACCCAGCCGAAGGGCCTTAAACTGCTCCTCAATAGGGAGAGGCTCCTGGCCCAGCTGGAGGGCATGAGATCCTACAGGTCAGAGCTCACCCTAAACGTGACCTACTCCCAGGGCTTGGGCAGCTATCTTTTGACGAACGGGACGGCTACTCTCCTGACAAACGAAACCATTAACACTGTGTGCTCAGTCAGGGTCTCAAGCTGGGTAAACGGCAACGGCTCCGTCTCGCGCGTCCTTGCTTCCATCCACAACCCCGTACTGGGCGAAATGAAGGCAATGAACTACACGATCTACGATGAGAACGGAATCCTCAAAGTCGTTTCCGGAGTTTCGTTCCTTCCATCCTTAGAGGTGAGCATTGAAAACCTAAGCCCGCTGGAGAGAGGATACCTCAGGTACCCCCACCTGGGCCAGAGCATCCTGACTGCCGTGCTCCTCCATTCAAACTTCACCCTTGAGAAGACGGGGAGCGGGTACAGGATCCACATGAACCTGACGAACACCTCAATGACCTTCCTCCCCTTCAACCCCTACTCCGGCAAGACAACGGTGGGTGCGATACAGATACAGATTGGGACAGGAAACACAGGCATCTCCGGCTTTGAGGGTTATATTGACGCCAACTTTACAAAGAACCTCCTCCCCATTTCCTACAGAATTCACGCCTCCTACAAGGTCTACACGGTACAGACGGGGCTCACAGAGCTCTCGGTCAGCTATGATCTGCTGGGAAGGTTCTGGGACGTCAACGCCAAGGTGAAGCTCCCAAGGCCGTCCGGGTGAGCTTTTCGCCTTTTTCTTTTCACGATGCCAAAGCCAGAATCGAGAGACTCTATTGGGTTGGAATTTTAGGTGGGGCCTTTGAGTGCTTATCAACGGTTACTTTTTCATCTTTTGCAAACTTCAACAAATCGTACGCAAAATTTGAAGGGGAAAAGTATTTAAAGGGCTGCCGGGAGTTCATGACGCCGGAGGTGGAAAAGTGAGGAAGCTGCTGGCGTTGCTCTTCGTCGGCATCGTGGTACTTGCAAGCGGATGCATAGGGAATCAGGTCGGCCTCACCAAGGAAAAGGTCCTCAACGCCCTCCAGAACATAGAAACGGCCCACTATAATGATGAGTTCTCGATAAGAATGCACTTCCCCGACCCAAAGACCAACAGAACGGTTAACATTACGGTATCGGGGCAGCTCATCGGCCTCTTCAACACCACAGCCGGGCTCGAAGAGGGCAACATGAGCATAAAGACCCACATGATGGGCTTTGACATCGGCATGAACTGGCCCTACTTCATCAACGGCTCCAGGGCCTACTTCAGGGTGGACGGGAGGTGGTACAACGTCTCCCATGCCAACGACCTCTACTCCCGGATCAGGGCCTCTCTCAACCTGAACTACATCAACGACCTCCTCAAGGAGAAGGACGTCACCATAGAGAAGCTCTCCAACGGCTACGCCTTCAGGGTAAACGTTACTTTCTGGGAGTTCGCGAACGCCACCAACCAGACGGGATACTTAGAGAAGCTCTGGGACGTCAACGGCGAGAGGATTGTGAACGTCACCACGAAGTCGGGCTGGGTAGAAGTCCACTTCAGGGATGACGGGACGCCGACTTCCATCGAGACTTACATGAAGCTCGTCATAACGGGGAAGGGCCTCAACGGGGGCAAGGACGCCCTCTTCATGACAGTACACGAGAAGGTTTCCCTCTCGGACATCAACAAGCCCGTTGAAATCAAGGCGCCCAAGGGAATAGAAAGCGCAAAGGACTTTGAGGAAATATTTGAGTGAGGGGCTAAGCGCCCCTCGTCGCCACTATCTTTACCCCGTCCCACTCGGCAACGACGTCGCCGATATTTACAGGCGCCTTTATCTTTATCTCCGCCAAGAACCTCATCAGCTCAGGTATCTTCTCCTTTGGGATCGGCTCAGCTGTTTTCACGCTCACAGTCGGCAGTGCCCCGTTCTCGACCGGAATGACCGTCATCACGACCCTCTTCGGACTTATGACCTCCTGGACGGCCCACTCCTCACCGCGCGGACAGGTGTGCCCCCTGACCTCAAGGACTTTTCCGTCCTCAACCTCGACCTCAATTGAACAGCCGAGCGGGCAGACGATGCAGGTGAAGCGGTAGATCTCCTTCATGGCCTCACCACCTCCACTGTGAGCTTCTCGGCGTTTCTGATCTCCTCTGCCTTCAGCTTGAGCCTTATCATCTCGGCCGGCTTGACGACCGGGAGCTTGAGTCTCTTGCCTATCTCGGGAATCCTCAGCTCAACGTCTTCCATAGGTTTCGAAACGCGGAGGTAGAGGTGGACGTCTCTTTCACCGCTCAGGTAGTGAGGAACTACGAGGCGGACGTTTTCGCCCGTCTCGACCTTTATCCACTTCCTGCTCTCGATCCCACCGTTCTCTATGAACTCTTTAGCTCCTTCGGCGGCAAGCTCACCCTGCTCGGCAACGTAATCAACGAGGTCGTTGATAACGAGTGAGTTTCCTGCAACGAATATCCCAGGGACGCTCGTCTCAAGCCTGTCGTTGACCACTGGACCAGCGGTTGCAGGGTCTATTTCAACGCCAATCTTCTTCAGCTTCTTCACTGCGGGAACCAAGCCCGCCGAGATTACGAGCGTGTCTGCCTCGATCCAGAACTCGCTTCCCGGGATTTCTTTCAGGTTTTCGTCGACCCTGACAACCTTAACGCGCTCCACCCTTCCCTTTCCCCTGACTTCCACTACCTTGTGGCTCAGGTAGAGCGGAATGTTGAAATCGCGGAGTATCATGACGTTCCTCGCCAAACCGCCTGGATAGGGCATGAGCTCTATCACGGCCTTCACCTTCGCCCCCTCAAGGGCAAAACGGCGCGCCATTATCAGGCCGACGTCGCCGGAGCCGACTATGACTATCTCTTTCCCGGGCAGAACGCCGTAGATGTCCATGAGCGTCTGCGCCTCTCCCGCGGTGTAGATTCCCGAAACCCTATCGCCCACGATTCCGATCTCGAAGGCGTGCCTTTCGCGGGCTCCAGCCGCGTAGATTACTGCCTTCGCCCAGACCCCATAGATCCCACTTGGAGACGTGAAGAGCACGAACTTTTCGAGGTCGGAGTAGTTCCTGATTTCGAGAACCCTCGCCGAGGTTCTGTATTCGACGCCGAGCTCAACGAGCCTCTTCGCCAGCCTTGCTGCGAACTCCGGCCCGGTGAGCTCTTCCCTGAAGTAGTGTATCCCAAAGCCCGGATGGATGCACTGCGGTAAAATACCCCCGAGGTAGTCGTTCTCATCGAGCAGGAGAACTTTCAAACCGAGCTCCTTCGCTTTTATTGCCGAGGCCATGCCCGCCGGTCCGCCCCCGATGACGACCACGTCGTAACTCAGCATTGGAACCTCCGGGAAGGGCTTCATCATGCCTCATCCCCCCTCAGGAGAGCCTTCACATCGCCTATTCCAATCTCGCTTCCCCTGCCCTTCAGCGTGACCTTCCATGGCTCGACGCCGTATTCCCTCGCTAAAAGCTGGACTATCCTCGGCCTGCAGAAGCTCCCCTGACATGTTCCGGTGGTAGCTTTCGTCCTGAACTTCACGGAATCGACGCTCGGCGTCTTAACGCCTATGAACTTCATCCTCTCAATGGCCTCTAAGATGTCCCCCTCGCTGACGCTGTTGCACCTGCAGACTATCTTTCCGTAGGTCGGGTTCCGCTTTACGAGCTCGTTCGCCTTCTCGGGCGGTAGCATGAAGAAGTGGGTTATCTCCCTCCTGTATGGGTTCCAGTTGGACTTCTCGACCAGCTTAATACCGAGGTCGCGCTGGATTATCTCTGCAACCTCGTAGGCTATGGCAGGGGCGCTCGTGAGTCCCGGGGAGCGTATTCCGGCGACGTTTATGAACCCCCAGACCCCTTCTTCCGCCTTTATGATGAAGTCTCCGCCGGTCGGTTCTGGCCTTAAGCCGGCAAAGGTTCTTATCACCTTGCTCCTCGGAGGTAGCTGTGGCCAGAGCTTCTTTGCCCCCTCCCAGACCCCCTCAAGGCCCTCCTTTGTTGTTGCTAAGTTGTCCTTCTCTTCCGGGGGTAAGTCTTGAGCGTTCGGTCCTATCATGAGGTGCCCACTCACCTCGGTCGTAACGACGATTCCCTTGCTTATCGGGGTCGGGGTTGGAAAGAGAACCCTTCTCGGGCCGGGAACGTCGTCGTCAAAGATCCAGTACTCTCCTTTCCTCGGGCGGATCTCGAAGTAGTCTATTCCCGCCATCCTCGCTATCTCGTCCGCGTAGAGGCCGGCTGCGTTGATTACCACATCTGCCTCTATGAAGCCGTTGTTGGTTTCAACACCTTTAACCTCGCCGTTCTCGACCTTAATTCCCCTAACCTCGGTTTCAAGGTGGGTCTTTACGCCGTTCGCTACGGCGTTCTCGACGAGCGCTATAACCGCTGGAATCGGCGCTATCTGGCCGACTATGGGAACCCAGAGTGCTCCAAGAGCTTCCCTCGTGAGGCCGGGCTCAAGGTGGAAGAGCTCGTCCCCCTCAACGATCCTCATCTCCGGAACGCCGTTCCTTCTCCCGCGCTCCAAAAGCTTCTCCAGCTCGTCAAAGTCTTCCTCCCTGGTTGCCACTATTAAAGCTCCGTTCCAGACGTGGGCTATCTGGAGCTCCTTGACCCAGCGGTGCCAGAGCCGGTTCCCTCTTATGCAGAGCCTCGCCCTCGTCGGGTACTTGTCCGGGTCGTCGTCGTAGCCACCGTGGATCAAAGCTGTGTTGGCCTTGCTCACGCCCCAGCCCACATCGGGGGCCCTCTCGATGAGATGAACCTCCAGGTTCCCGTATTTACTGAGAACCCGCGCTATGCTTGCCCCGCTTATTCCAGCGCCTATTACGGCGACCTTTCTCTTCATCGTTACCACCCCAAACTGAGTATTAGAAAGGGCTTTGCATGTTTTAAAGCTTTCTTTAACCTTTAGTTTGGTCTAAAAGGAGCGAGAGAACGGTTTTAGACATAAAAAGGCAGGACAGCCCTGAACATCTAACAAATGCACATAGGTGAACTATGAAAATGAAGGAGCATGAAGTGGGAATCAGCGGCCAACCACCTTCGCCCAGCCCATGGCCCTCCTCACAGCTTCCTTCCACCCGCGGTAGAGCTTCTCCCTTGTCTCATCGTCCATCTTCGGCTCAAAGACTTTCTCCGCCCTCCAGAGCTCCTTTATCTCCGCCAAGCTTTCCCAGTAGCCAACGGCAAGGCCGGCCAAGTAGGCGGCCCCCAAAGCAGTTGTTTCCTTAACCACGGGCCTGACGACGCGCCTCTTCAGTACGTCCGCCTGGAACTGCATCAGGAAATCGTTTGAGGTTGCACCGCCATCAACGCGGAGCTCCTTTATGCCAACGAGTTTCTCCATCTCCTCGATAACGTCGCGCGTAAGGTATGCTATGGCCTCGAGGGTGGCCCTGGCGAGGTGCTCCCTGCCCGTTCCGCGCGTTATGCCGATTATCAGCCCGCGCGCGAACTGATCCCAGTAGGGTGCCCCGAGGCCGACGAAGGCCGGCACGAAGTAAACCCCCTCGTTGCTCCTCAGCTTTCTTGCGAGCCCTTCCGTTTCGGAGGCGTGTTTGATTATCCTTATTCCGTCCCTGAGCCACTGAACCGCGGCGCCTGTTACGAAAACGCTCCCTTCGAGGGCGTAGGTGACCTTCCCGTTGAGGCCCCATGCAATAGTTGTGAGCAGGTTGTCGGAATAGCGGACGGTCTTCCCTGTGTTTGCGAGGATGAAGCTCCCGGTCCCGTAGGTTGCCTTCACCATTCCAGTCTCGAAAGCCGCCTGTCCGAAGAGCGCGGCCTGCTGGTCGCCGGCGTCTCCGCCCACCGGGATTTCGGCACCGATTACGCCCCTCTTCGTGTAGCCGTAGACCTCGCTCGACTCCCTCACCTCAGGGAGAACGCCCTCCGGAATGTCGAAGAGCTCAAGTAGCTCGTCGTCCCACTCCAGCTTTTTGATGTTGAAGAGCATCGTCCTGGAGGCGTTGGAGTAGTCGGTGACGTGCTCACCGGTGAGGCGGTAGATTAGGAAGGTATCCACCGTCCCGAAGAGGGCCTCACCCCTCTCAGCTTTCTCCCTCAGGCCGGGCACGTTGTCGAGGAGCCACTTGAGCTTGCTCGCGGAAAAGTATGCATCGGGCACGAGACCGGTCTTCTCCTTGATGAGGCTTCCGTACTCGCGCTTTACCTCCTCCACCATCTCAGCCGTCCTCCTGCACTGCCAGACTATGGCGTTGTAGAGCGGCCTTCCGCTTTTGTCCCAGACTATCGTCGTCTCGCGCTGGTTGGTAACGCCCATGGCGGTTATCTGCGCCGGCTCAATCTTTGCCCTCTCAATGGCCGTCCTTATCGCCCTCAGCTGCGCCTCCCATATCTCCTCCGGGTCGTGCTCCACCCAGCCGGGCTTTGGATAGTGCTGCGGAAACTCGTACTGACCGAGTCCGAGGACGTTGCTCTCCCTGTCGAAGAGTATCGCCCGAGCTGAGGTAGTCCCCTCGTCGAGTGAGAGTACGAACTTCTCCATGCCACCACCAAGAATTAAGAAAGGCGGGAGGATATATTAGGGATTCGGTCTCACCTGAGACCAAGGGAACTGAGGTAGCTGATCATCCTCTCGACGTCGTTGGCTATAACCCCATCGAAGAGCCCGCCCAGCCTGATGAGGTTGTCGTTCTGGTAGTAGAGCTCCTCGTTGAGTGGCCAGAGGAGAACCTTTAAGCCAGCTTTCTTGACCATCTGGAGGGCCCCAACGGTCTTCTCGACGCCGAGGATGGCTAAAGCGTCTATCGGCGCGTTGATTGACCAGGGGCTTACCCTGGGCATCAGCTCCGGCAGTTTTGCTATCGTCTCCTCGCGGTCGATGAGTATTCCTATCCTCGTTTCCGGGTCGAGCTTTCTGTACTTTTCAAGGGCATCGAGATGGAACGATGAAACTACAACCCTCTCCGGGCTGTGGGCCCTTACTATCTCAGCAGTTCTCTCGACGGCATCCGCGTCCTTAATCTCGACGTTTATGATTGCCTCCCTGGGAAGGGCCTCAAAGACCTCCTCCAAAGTTGGTATCCTCTCCCCGTTTCCGAAGTCGAGCCCTTTAAGCTCTTCCAAGGTCATCTCCTTGACTCTACCGCTCCCGTTGCTCGTCCTGTCAACGGTCTCGTCGTGGATTACAACGACTTCCCCGTCCTTCGTGAGCCAGACGTCGAGCTCGACTCCATCGGCTCCTGCCTCGATGGCCTTTTTGAAGGCCAAGAGGGTGTTCTCAGGGTATTTGGCTGAGTACCCCCTGTGACCGAGCACCAAGATCTTGCCTCCCATGCAGATCACCGTAGTGACCTTCTCGCTCGCCGTAAAAAACCTTTCTTAGCCTCGCCGGGTCGTCGGAGATTACGGCGTCGACGAAGGGGAGGAACCTCGGAACCCACGAAAGCTCGTCCATCTCGTAGTTCCAGAGGTAGATCCGAAGCCCGCGCTTTCGGAGGACTCTCATGAGCGAGACCACGGCGTTGTAGCCTATATAGGAGACAGCGTCGATGGGTACGTGGAGGGAGTGCAAGCCCTTAAGTCTCGGGATCCAGGGAATGGAAGAGTAGCCGACTATGGAGAAGCCCACCCTGCAGTCTGGGCACTCACGGAGAAGGGAGAGGATTATCTCAGGTGAATCCGCCGAGAAAATGGCCCGTTCAACAGCCCCAGCCCGTTCGAGAGTTCTTACTACCCCCTCAGACGTTTCCGCTTCCTTAACGTCCACGTCAAAGACAGCACTTGGAAAGCTCCTCACAACGCCGTCAACGGTGGGTATCATCTTCCCGAGGGGGTGAAGCCGCCTGAGCTCCGCGAGGGTGAGGTTCCTAAGCCGGTAGGTTCTGCCACCTGAGCGAAAGCCCTCATCGTGGTGGACGACGAGCTTTCCGTCAGCAGTCATCCTGACGTCGAACTCCACTCCGTCTGCGTACCTCAGCGCCCTTCGAAAAGCCGGAATCGTGTTCTCAAGTTCTCCCCTAAAGCCCCTGTGACCGAGTATGAAAAGTTTTTCACTGTCCATAGGTGGCATCTCCCCTGCCGCCCAAAGATGGGCTGAAAACCCTTAAAAGCTTCCCCGCCCAAACCTGTTATGCTATAATTTATACCGTGGGGTGATCCCTGTGTCCAACGATGAGAAGAGGTTTAAATGGAGCGTTATCTTGGGCCTCGCGTTCTTGGGCTTCAGCATGAGCACCGGCTGGGCGCTGAACAAGGGGTACTCCTTTAAACTGATAGAGCACTCCTACACCTACTCCCCCCTGATCATCGGAACCATCCTGTCCCTTCAGGGTCTCATAGGAAGCATAGTCCCCATACTCTCCGGCTACTACAGCGACGTTCACAGCTCAAAGCACGGCAAGAGAAAGCCCCTGATACTCGTCGGCGGCATCCTCGGCGCTTTGGCGACCGCCACCATATACACCGTCTACATAGCCCACGCCAGCATAGTGGTCTTTGCACTCGCGTTGGCGTTCTTCTTCTTCTCGCTGTACTTCTACTCACCGCTCTACCGCGCCCTCCTTCCAGAGGTGGTTCACAGCGGTGCCAGGGGGACTGCCAGCGGGGTAATAACGCTATTCGAGTGGATGGGCAACCTCGTCCTCTTCGGCTCGATAGCCTTCCTCGCCGCCAAGGCCTCACACCTGTACCCCAAAGCAGGGGATCAGATAGAGGCAATGATAGAGGCCAACTACCTCGTGATACCCTTCATAGTCGTCGGCCTCATGCTCCTCATCTCGGCGGCGTACATATACTTCTACATAAAGGAGCCAGAGAAACCGGCGGCTCAGGCTGAGATAAGCCTCTGGAGCTATTTAGGGGAGATCTTCAGGGACAGGGAGTTCACCAACTTCTACCTAGTTCAGATACTGTTCTGGCTGAGCTTTGAATTCATAGCCGTCTTCATGTTCGGTATCCTCAGGTCGGTCCTCAACACCGAGAAGGTCACGGCAGCCGGCAACGTCCTCATGGCCCTCTTCAACGTTACCGTTCTCATAGGTGCGGTCACCGGCGGGCCCCTCTACGACAGGATCGGGAGGAGGAAGTCAATACTCGTCGGGGGCGTGGTGTTCCTCGTGCCCTTCCTCATTGGCTGGTTCGTCCACACCTTCGGCCAGATGATGGTCCTCATTGGACTGGGGGGCATAGGATGGGGCATCTTCGTGGCGACCTCATGGCCCGTGGTCGGCGACATGCTCAGCAAGTACCAGCGCGAGGAGCTCAACGGCATCTACTACGGCGTCTTTGAGGCCGCAAAATCCTTCCCGGTCTTCATCGCGGCAATAACCGGCGGCATCATAGTCTACTTGACCGGCGGGGCAAGCTTCACCGAGGCCAACTTCAACTACAGGATCCTCTTCCCAGTGGGTGCCCTCTTCATAATAATCGCCCTCCCCCTGATATGGAGCATGAAGCACCTCGACGTTGAGAAGGGTTAAATATCTCTCCCCCACAATTTCTTTGGGTGAAGAAGGTGAGAATCCTTAAAGAGATAAGGGAAATCCTCCGGGAGCACATGGACGAACTAAAATCGAAGTACGGCGTTCGCACCATTGAGATTTTCGGGTCCTATGCCCGAGGAGAGCAGGGAAAAGACGGCGACCTCGACCTTCTCGTCGAGTTCGAAAAACCTGCGGGGTTATTGACGATTTCGATGCTCCAGGTTTACCTCTCAGACCTGCTCGGGATTGAAGTGGACGTCATCCCCCAGGACTCCCTAAGACGGGAGCTGTGGAAGAGCGTGAAGAGGGAGGCAGTGGGGATATGAGACGCTGCGATCAAGCCGCAAAAGCCGTGCCTCCAGAGGTTCGTGAAAAGTACCCCGAGATACCCTGGAGGGCAATAGCCGGGAGGAGAGACCGGCTGATTCATGGATATTTTGGTGTAAACCCCAAAACCGTCTGGATAACCGTCGTCAAGGATCTTCCTCCGCTGAAGGATGCGCTCAAGAAGATCCCCAAAGGGGAGGGTGATGAGAGATGATTGCACAGATCGTGATAATCCTCGTTTTGCTATTCTTCCTATTCGTGATCTTCGTCGCTTACAAGATGGTCAAGCCCCCGCGCTTTATAGGGGACTGGACGCCTAAAGATCTTGGCTTCGACTACGAGGACGTAACCTTCGAGAGCGGGGACGGGCTCAAGCTCAGTGGCTGGTGGATAGACAACGGGAGCGAGAAGACGGTTATACCTCTCCACGGCTACACGAGGAGCAGGTGGGACGACGTCTACATGAAGCCCGTCACCGAGTTCCTGCTGAAGGAGGGCTACAACGTCCTGACCTTCGACTTCCGTGCCCACGGAAAGAGCGAGGGAAACTACACGACGGTCGGCGATAGGGAAATCGAGGACGTTAGGGGGGCCGTTGAGTGGCTGGTCGAGAACCACCCGGAGAGGGCGAAGAGGATAGGACTCGTTGGCTTCTCCATGGGCGCGGTGCTGACGATAAGGGCCCTCGCTGAGATAAACGGGGTCTGCTGCGGCGTCGCCGATTCACCCCCAATAGACATGGACAGGACGGGGGCGAGGGGCCTGAAGTACTTTGCAAACCTCCCGGAGTGGCTCTACACCTTCGTCAAGCCCCTCACAAAGCTCGTCAGCGGTGCAAGAGAGCTCAACGTAATGGACTACGCCGATAAGGTCAGAAAACCGCTCCTCCTGATACAGGGCGACAGCGACCCCCTCATTAAAGTGGATGAGGTTAGGGCCTTCTACGAGAAAAACAGGGGGGTCAACCCGGACGTCGAGCTCTGGGTCACTGATGCCCCCCACGTGAGGACGCTCAAGCTCCACCCTGAGGAATGGAAGGCCAAAGTGGGAGAGTTCTTCAGGAAATACCTCTGAGGGGCACTTGAGCCCTCATCTTTTTTGGAGGTTCCCAAGTCCTTTTATTGGGGTGAAAAAGGTCACTGGAGCCTCTTAATTGCCCAGTTGTACAGGAGCACCACTATCAGGAGCATCACCAGGGAGTTTATTGCAATCCACACGACATCCGGAAAGACCTCACTCGGAGGCCTGTGGTAGATCTCCAGGAGCCGGAGATCCTTGACTGCCGTGCCGAGCGGGAAGTAGTCCGCTATCGGCCTCGCCCACCTGGGCAGTATGCTTTCTGGAATGACTATGGCAGCTAAGAAGAGCAGGGGCATCGAGAGCAGGTTCACGAGGGCGTTCGTTGCCTTCATGCTCCTTGTTCCCATCGCTATCGCCAGACCCAGGCTCATCGAGAAGACCGCTGAAAGAGCTATTATGAGCCATCCCGTGGGGCCGGGGAAGACAGTCTCCTTAAACACCGCCTTGGAGTAGCCTATCCCTATCAGTATGCTCGCCGTTATCACTATGAAGGTCGAGAGCATCTTGCCCACGAGGAAGTCCCAGGCGGTGGCGGGTGAGGCGGCGATCCTCCTCAGCGTTCCCTTCTCGATCTCCTCGAATAGAAGGTTCGAAACCGTCAGCATCGTTGCGAATAGGAACTGGATGCCTATGAAGCTCGTCACGTAGAACTTTATCGGTGATGGCCTCTCCCCCTTGACCGCCTCCTCCCTGAGGCTTATGGGGTCTATCAGCCCCATCATGTACGCCCTTAGCATGGAAGGCGAGAGGTTTGCGGAGAGGTTCTTTGGCAGATAAGCTTCAACGTATCCGAGAGTGATGTTGAGCTTTCTGTAGGCCATTTCCCTCTCGAACTCCGAGAAGAAGCCCTTCACGACCCCGCTCGCTATCTGGTACTTCTGGGGGTCGCTCCTGTCGAAGTAAGCGTAAACCTTTCCCTGTAAACCACTGCTCACGTTCTCACCGAATCCCTGAGGGAAAAGCAACAGAACGTCAACCCTTCCTGCTTTTACGGCTTTCAGTCCGGCGCTCTCGTCTGGATACCTGGTTATGCGGAAAATCCTCTGGCCGTCAACGCTCACGTTCTCCATTATGCCGATCAGCGTTGACGCCGTGAAGGGGGCGCTCTCGTTGAAGTAAACTGCCCCAACGTGAACCACCACCGGGGGACTCGAACCGCCCCATATGGCCCCGAGCAGGGTCACCCACATGAGCGGGAAGACGAATATCCAGAACACGGCCATTCTGTCCCTTCTCGTCTCCCTCAAGTCCTTCACGACTATGCCCTTAACGGCCCTCGCCTTCATTCCAATCCCCTCCCGGTCAGCTTGAGGAACACGTCCTCAAGGCTCGGCTCCTCAATCCGAATACTCCTGATCTCGCTCCCGCCCTCCACTAGGGCCTCGACTACTTTAGGCAGTGCCTTTCTTGCATCCTCAACGGAGACCCTGAGAACGTTTTCCCTCTCTATGGCCCTGAACTCCCTGAGTATTGCCTCAGTTCCCCGAAGAATCCCCTCGACGTGGATAACGCTCTCGTTGCCAGCGAGCCTTTTGAGCTCCTCGGGGGTTCCGACCGCTATCACCTGCCCCTCGTTCATTATCGCCACCCTGTCGGCCAAAGCTTCCGCCTCCTCCATGTAATGAGTCGCCAGCAGAACAGTTTTCCCCTCCTCTCTAAACTCCTTTATCAGCTCCCACAGCTCCCTTTTAGAGGGCACGTCAAGGCCTGTTGAAGGCTCGTCGAGAACCAGTACCCTCGGGTCGTAGAGGAGGGCAACCGCGAGGTTCAACCTCTTTTTGAAGCCACCGCTCAGCTCCTTAGCCTTCTTTTTGGCCGGGAGCTTAAACCTCTCGATGAGCTCGTCCACCCTCTTTCCAGGGACGTCGTAGAGGTCGGCGTAGAACTCAAGGTTTTCCCTGACTGTCAGGTCGTCGTAGGCCAAACTCTCCTGGGGGGCATAGCCGATGAGACGGGCGGTCTTCTTTGAGAGGGATTCCCCAAAGACCCTTATCTCGCCTGAGTCGTAGGAGAGTCCCTCGGCGAGGATCCTTATGAGCGTTGTTTTTCCGGCACCGTTGGGCCCGAGGAGCGCGAACACCTCCCCCTCATCGACGTCGAGGTTTATTCCGTTGAGCGCAATGAAGTTCCCGTAGCTCTTCCTCAGGCCCCTAACTTCAATGGCCCTCATCAACTTCACCACTATACACTACGCTCCCAAAGGATATAAAGCCCCGTGAAACTCTGGAATTCAGAGTAAACAGGATAGAGAAACTTAAGATGGACGACCCCCTGTTGTTATTCTCCCAAAAAGCATAAATATCCCACGGTGAATGATAATCCGGTGATAGAATGGACTTCGACCTCTTTATGGAGAGGTACGGCTACACAGTTCTCCTGATAGTTTTGGGAGCCGGGTCTATAGTCGGCATCTTCGCACTCTTGGGCTACAACCTCGTAAAGATGGGGCACTTTACGAGGGAGGAGCTGCTGACGTTCCTGCTCATCCTTGTGATCGCCAGCGTAATAGCCGCCTACTTCGGCAGGTTCATGAACACCCTCACAACGATAGCGAGCAGGGTGGGCTACCACTACAGGGCCAAGGTCTTTGAGGACAAGAAGAAGCTTGAAAGGGAGCGCGAAAAGCTTAGGGAGGAGGGAGGGAAGCTCTACTGAGGCCTCGGCTAACCCTCTTCTCCTCACCGGTCAGCGTGGCTAACGCTCGTCATCGGCCCCTCCTGGATAGGGGGAACCTTTTAAAAATCAACCTCCGAAACGGCGGAGGGGATGAAGAGCGTTTACCGGTCTGATGGATGATGAGACTGGCACTGGCGGACCCAAAAGGGAAGGGGGATTAGATGTCGATCCCGCCCCTCTCCTTCAGCTCGCGGTACATGCGCCAGCTGATTACTGGCCTCTTGACCGCTAAGACGTCGTCCACCCTTCTGACGGCGGTGCTGTGGGGCGCGCCCTTAACCAGCTCCGGATCGCTGTAGGCCTCCTCGCTTATCCTCTTTAACGCATCTACGTAGGCGTCGAGCTCCTCCCTGCTCGCCGACTCGGTCGGCTCTATCATCAGGGCCTCGTGCACTATCAGCGGGAAGTAAATAGTTGGCGCGTGCATTCCAAGGTCGAGGAGCCTCTTCGCTATATCAAGGGCCTTGACGCCGGTTTCCTTCTTCATGGGCTCGGCCGAGAAGACGGTCTCGTGCTTCCTCAGCTCCTTACCAGGCAGCTCGTAACCTCTGGTTCCTTTCAGCTTTCTCGTTATGTAGTTGGCGTTTAGCACCGCCACCTCGCTCGTGTTCCTTAGCCCTTCCCTCCCCAAGATCTTGAGGTAGGTGAGGGCCTTGACGAGGACGGCGAAGTTGCCGTAGAACTCCTTCACCTTGCCGATGCTCTTTGGCACGTCGTAGTCTAAGTAATAGCGGTCGTTCTCCTCGTCATAGCCCACCAGCGGGACTGGGAGGTAGTCCTTGAGGAAGTCCTTGACGCCGACGGGCCCGCTTCCAGGGCCTCCCCCGCCGTGCGGGGTTGAGAAGGTCTTGTGGAGGTTGAGGTGGACGACGTCGAAGCCCATGTCCCCCGGCCTCGCCTTCCCGAGGAGGGCGTTTAGGTTTGCGCCGTCGTAGTAGAGCAGGCCTCCAGCTTTGTGGACTATCTCCGCTATCTCGAGTATCTCGTCCTCGAAGATGCCGAGGGTGTTGGGGTTGGTGAGCATCAGCCCAGCGGTTCTCTCGCTCACGGCGTTCTCAAGGGCCTCCAAATCAACGGTTCCGTTCTCGTTCGAAGGTATTTCAACGACCCTGAAACCCGCCATCGCCGAGGAAGCAGGATTCGTCCCGTGGGCTGAATCAGGAACGATCATCTCCGTCCTCTGAGTGTCGCCGCGGTCGAGGTGGTATGCCCTTATTATGCTCACACCTGTGAACTCACCGTGGGCCCCGGCGGAAGGCTGGAGCGTGAAGCGGTCCATACCTGTTATCTCCCTCAGCCATCCCTCCAGCTCCCACATTATCTTCAGCGCTCCCTGGACTGTCCTCTCGTCCTGATATGGGTGGACGTAGGCCACGCCGGGGTGAGAGGCTATCTCCTCGTTTATCTTGGGGTTGTACTTCATGGTGCATGAACCGAGGGGATAAATCCCGGAGTCAACGCCGTAGTTCATCTCGCTCAGCCTTGTATAGTGCTTGACTACCTCGGGCTCGCTCAGCTCGGGAAGGTCGAGCCTGCTCTTCCTCCTCAGCTTCTCGGGGATCTCGACTTCTACGTCTTCAATCGGCTTCGGAAGTGTATACCCGACCCTTCCCGGGCGGGAGAGCTCGAAGATAAGGGGTTCGTCCCATTTTGCCTGCATGAACATCTCCACCACCTCACACCTCTGCCTCGCCTATTATCTCTCCGAGAGCCTTGATAAGGCCGTCAACCCACTCCTTTCTCGTCGTTTCGGTTGCCGCGAAGAGCGCCGTCTCCCCGAGCTCCGGGAAGTGCCCGCCTATGTAGTAGCCGCCGTGTACTCCCCTCTCAAGGAGTCTCTCGTGGATGACGTCGTATGGGACGTCGAAGCGAACCGGCACGTCCTTAAAGTAGAGCCCATCAAAGGGAACCTCTGCAACCTCAGAAAGGCGCTTCCTCAGATAGGAGGTGTTCTTGAGTATGACCTCACCGAGCTCCCTCAGTCCCTTCGGCCCGAGGCTGGCCAGGTGTATAGCAGAAGCGACCGCGACCAAAGCCTCGTTCGAGCAGATGTTCGATGTCGCCTTTGCCCGCCTGATGTGCTGCTCCCTCGTTTGCAGGGTCATCACGAAGGCCCTCCTTCCGTCGGCGTCTTTCGTCATGCCGATTATCCTGCCGGGCATCTGCCTTACCAGCTTTCTGTCGTTCCTGACGGCGAAGACCCCGGCCCTGGGCCCGCCGAAGTTCATCGGACTCCCAAGGAAAGAGGCCTCCCCAACCGCTATGTCTGCTCCGAGCTCTCCCGGTGCCTCAAAAATCCCGAGCATCGTCGGGTCTGCACCGACCACGAAGTAAGCCCCCGCATCGTGCGCTATCTCACCTACCTCTCTCACGTTCTCCTCGACCAGGCCGAAGAAGTTGCTCATCTCAACGTAGACACCGGCCGCGTCTTCAACCACGTTCTTGAGAGCTTCAAGGTCAAGCCGGCCCTTCTCGTCCCAAGGAACTTCTACAATCTCAAGGCCCGCTCCTCTTGTATACGTCCTTATGACAGCCTTCCTTTCAGGACTGAGGGCCTTTGGAATAACGAAGCGCTTCCTCTTTCCCTTGTGGAGTCTGACCGTCATTAAAGCCGCTTCCGCTATGGCGCTTCCCCAGTCGTACATCGAGGAGTTGACAACCGGCAAACCGTAGAGCTCGGCCATCATACTCTGGTATTCGAAGAGGGCCTGGAGCATGCCCTGGCTTATCTCCGGCTGGTAGGGGGTGTAAGCGGTTAGGAACTCGCTCCTCTCGATGAGGTACTTAACGTGAGCCGGAACGTAGTGGAAGTACGCTCCAGCCCCGAGAAAGCTCGGCATATCAAGGACTGTCTTGTTCCTGCTCAGGATTTCATTCATCTCGGTGAAGACCTCGTACTCGCTCTTGCCCTCCGGCAGATCGAACTCCTTGACCATTCCCTCAGGGACATCGGAGAACAGGTCATCGATTGAAGAAAAGCCGATTTCCCGGAGCATCTCCTCCATCTGGGGGAGGTTTGGAAGGTAGTGTTTGCCCATTACCCATCACCCTCTGAGCTTTAAGATGCTCATTGAAAGTCAGCCCGGGAGAATATATGCTTTGTGCCCCCGCCTGAAAAATCGCCCCGCGGCATCGAAACTAAAGCGACCCTGGAGAAATCGGGAGCTCTGCCTCAGGCGGTTCAATACATGACCCGCGCCTTGAGCCCCGCTATCTTGAGCACCTCCTCGGCGAGTTTCATAAAGGCCTTGGCGCCCTCTGAGTCGGGGTCGTATTCAACCACCGGAACGCCCTCAAGCGTGGCCTCCCTGACCTTCGGATCCTCAGGAACCACCACGAGAAGGGGGAGCTCCATCACGTCTTCCGCGGCATCGGGGGGTATGTCGTTGTCAGTCCTGCCGTAGCGGTTGAGAACAAAGCCGAGGACGGCAAGCCCTGCCTTTTTGAGGACTATACCAACCTTCATGGTGTCGGTTATGCAGGATATCTCAGGGTTGGTTATCAGGATCACCTCGTCGCCACTGAGCATCGCGTTCATAGCGTCCATCTGGAGCCCTGCGGGGCAGTCGATGATAACGAAGTCGTAATCTCCCCTCAGGGGTTTTATCGTGCCCGGGAGCTTCCTCGGGTCAGCCTTCCGGACGTGCTCCCAGTCTATGGCAGCCGGGATTAGATCAACGTTTTCATAGCTGGTGTGGTAGATGGAGCCCTCAATGTCCGCATCGCCCGCGAGCACGTCGTGTATGGTCGTCTCGGCGTCGTCTATGCCCATGACGAGGCTGAGGTTCGCCATAGTCAGGTCGGCGTCCACCGCGAGGACCTTCTTGCCCATCTTCCCGAGGGCTATCGAGAGGTTGGCGGTTGTCGTTGTCTTCCCGGTTCCACCCTTCCCGGAGGCTATCGAGATGAGCCGGCCCATCATTCCACCCCATCCTATTTTTCCTAAACCTTTATGAACCTTTAGCCAAGGCTCAACTTGGTGGGAGAGATGAAGGTTTTCGTCCCCGATACGAGCGTGATAGTTGACGGCCGCCTGACGCAGTTCCTCTCAACGATGAACGAGAGGGTGAAGGTCGTCGTTCCGGAGGCCGTCGTGGCAGAGATAGAACATCAGGCCAACGAGGGGAAGGCAATAGGCCACACAGGCCTTGAGGAATTGAAAAAGCTCCGCTCCATGGCGGATCGGGGTGACATCCTCTTAGAGTTTTACGGTGAGAGGCCGGAGCTCTGGCAGATAAGGCGGGCAACAGCTGGCGAGATTGACAACATGGTGCGCGAGACCGCGAGGGAGCTCAAAGCAACCCTCATCACCGGGGATCAGGTTCAGCGCGATATCGCCGCGGCCAAGGGTATAGGCGTCATATACCTGACCGCGAGGAAGGAGATAAGGCACCGCCTTGAGGACTTCTTCGACGAGGAGACGATGAGCGTCCACCTGAAGGCCGGGGTGGTGCCACTCGCCAAGAAAGGCAGACCGGGAGAGTGGAAGCTCGTCAGAATAGGAAACGAAGCCCTCAGGAGTGAGGAGATCGAGGAGATAGCGGACGACATAGTGGAGAGGGCAAAGCGGGACCCAGAGAGCTTCATAGAGATGGACGAACCCGGGGCAACCGTCGTTCAGCTCAGGAACTACCGCATAGTCATAGCCCGTCCCCCCTTCGCCGACGGGGTGGAGATAACAGCGGTGAGGCCCGTAGTGAAGCTGGGCATAGAGGACTACAAGCTGAGCGAGAAGCTTTTGGAGAGGCTCAAGAGCAAGGCGGAGGGCATTTTGATCGCTGGCGCGCCAGGTGAGGGCAAGTGCTTACCCCCCGAAACACCAGTACTGCTCGAAGACGGTTCGTTCGTCCAGATCAGGGATGTAAAGCCGGGTATGAAGGTGGTAACCCTTGCACACGAGAGACTTGAGGCCCAGCCCGTTCTCAGGGTCTACAAAAGGTCTGAAAAGTTCATGGTGAGGATTAGAACCTCCACGGGGAGGGAGATATCCCTCAGTCCAAACCACCCAGTCCTGACCATAAAGGGCGGTTTTGTTGTCTGGAGTGACGCAGGGAAGCTCGGAGAGGGCTCGGTTATAGCAGTGCCCAGGAGAATAGCCGTGAGGAGCAGCCTTCCGGACAAGCTGTGGGTTGGGGAGCTCGTTAGTGAGGGCTTCTTCGCCAAAACGATGGACGGAAGAAAGATTCCTTTGAATGAGGCTAAGCCCGAGGAAGTGGAGTCGGTCTTCTACATGGGAAAGAACCACAGGGCTTCGAGGGAGATGCCGCCTTACATTGAGGCAAACGAGGACTTCTTTGAGTTCTTGGGGCTGATGTGGGCCAAGGGTTCGGGAAGCAACTTCGAGTTCAACAGCTTCGATGAGATGTTGATAGAGCGCTTTAAGGAACTCGTCTCGAAAACGTTCGGCGTCTCTGAGGGCGAGTTCTACTTTGCGGCACCCGGAAGGCTCAGGGTCAGGAACTCCAAGACGATAGAAAAACTCCTTAGGGCACTCGGATACCCCGAAAAGAGAAAGGCGCACTCGATAAGGGTTCCGGAAATAGTGATGAGGGCCGACGAGAGAAATATAGCCGCGTTCCTCCGGGGAGTTTTTGAGGGGAACGGTTGCATAGGAAAAGAGGTCGAAATAGCCACTGCCAGTCGGGATTTCGCCCTCGGCCTGCAGTACCTCCTCCTCAGGCTCGGGATACCTTCAATCGTCAGGGAAAAGAAGGTAAGGGGAAGGCCCTACTACCGCGTCCTCATCAGGGATTCGGAGTCAATCAGGAGGTTCTACGAGACCGTAAAACCTAAGTTCAAGGTCGAAGGCTTTAACGAGCGCCTTGAGAGGGCTTCAGGCCTGAACCTCGACGCTATCCCCGCTGGAGAGCTCGTTAGGGCCCTTGGAATCCTGACCGGCAGGAGAATCGAGGATGCGAACAAGAACAGCTATTCCAGGAGGAGGCTCTCGAAAGTGTACGAAGACTTCTTAACTCTTTACCGGGGGTACGCATCGTTTGAGGGATCCATAAAGAAGCTTATGGGCTACGCCGGACAGCTATCCCGCTGGAGGGAGCTCGTGAAGTTCATCAACGAGAGGGTCTCCAACGACTTCTATCGCCGCCACAGTATGGATTCGAGCGCACCTCCAAAGTGGCTCAAAGGGGAGAGAACGCCAATGCCATCGGCGATAGCCAAGCTGCTCTCCGCCTTTTCATCCGAAACGGGTCTTTTGGCTGAAGAGGCAAGGGTATGGAATGAGCTAACGGCTGAAGTTAGAAAACTCCTGAGCGTTGCTTTTGCTTTCCTTGGCCAGAACTTCCAAAAGGCTGTTTCCCAGTCAATGGTCAGCTTTTTCCTGAGGGGGGCAGAAATCGACGTCGAGCGTCTGGCTAAGGTCATTGAGGACGTAGCTGCCGAGTACTACCACAGGGCCGAGCTCATCGAGGAGCACTTAGCTCATCTGAGGGTTATGCTCGACCCTAACATCCTGTGGGACGGGGTTGAGTCCGTAGATGTCATCGAAGGGGGCTTTGAGGTCTACGACATAACAGTGCCCAACCACAACTTCATGGCCGGCTTTGCTCCAGTCATTGTGCACAACTCCACCTTCGCCCAGGCTTTAGCGGAGTGGTACGCGGGTATGGGCAAGATCGTGAAGACGATGGAGAAGCCGCGCGACCTGCAGGTGAGCGAGGAGATAACCCAGTACACGGCCTTGAACGGAAAGATGGAGCTGACAGGGGACCTGCTCCTCCTGGTCAGGCCCGACTACACGATATTCGACGAGATGAGGAAAACGAACGATTTCAAGATATACTCCGATTTAAGATTGGCCGGGGTTGGCATGATTGGGGTTGTCCACGCAACCAAGCCGATAGACGCGGTTCAGAGGCTGATCGGGAGGGTCGAGCTTGGCATGATACCCCAGGTCGTCGACACGGTGATATTCATCAAGGGGGGGAAGGTGAGCAAGGTCCTAACCTTAGAGTACCTCGTCAAGGTTCCGAGCGGGATGAGGGAGGAGGATCTCGCGAGGCCTGTCATAGAGGTCCGCGATTTTGAAACGGGGGAGCTTGAGTACGAGATATACACCTACGGCGAGGAAGTCAGCGTCGTCCCGGTGAGGGCAGCGAAGAAAGCCCCCGCCCTAAAACTCGCCGAGAAGAGGCTCAAGCAGGAGATAAAGAAGTTCCTGCCGGACGTCCACACGGAGGTCGAGATAGTGAGCCCGCACAAGGCCGTTGTGTACGCCGATGAGTTCGACATCCCAACCATAATAGGGAAGAGGGGGAAGCGCATCACAGAGCTGGAAAAGAGGATAGGGATAAGCATTGACGTCAAGAGCTTTGAAGAGAGGGAGGCGGGGAAGCCGAAGGAAAAGATCCCAGTGGAGGTTGAGGAGAAGAAAAAGACCTTAGTACTGCGTGTCCCCGCCGACTACGCGAGGAAGCCCCTGAAGTTCTACGGGGGCGAGCAGTACGTCTTCACGGCCGCACCGAGCAAGAAGGGGATAGTCAAGGTCAGCAAGAGCACCCCCATAGGCAGGGAGCTCAAGAAGCTCATAGAGGCCGGGATAGAGGTGTGGGCGAGCACTTAATCTTTTTAAGCTCCCCATCAATTTTAATTGGGTGATAGCATGGGGTACAACGTCGTTGTCATCCCGGAGAGCTTTCACAAGTTCGGTAAGCACGACATTGAGCACGTCTGCGTCCCTATCGTCATCGGGGGCGGCAGCTACGACACATCCATGGAGGTCGTGAACGGCATCGACCGCGTTCTGAAGGCCGAGTTCCAGGTTAAGTCCGTTGAGGAACCGGAGGGCGACGATTGCACCGCGCTCTACCGCAGGTACACCCTGAAGGGCGAAGGCGGGGATCTAATAGTCCACGTAAAGCTGATGGGAGAGAACTGTGGAAAAATCGCGGGCAACCGCTGCTCCGTCCTTGAGTTCGAGAGGGACATCTACTGCATCGTAAAGGAGTTAGCGAACTGCTAAGGGTACGGTAAAAAAAGAGGGAATCAGATATTTCCAATCCTCTGGAGAACCATCCCCTCTATCCTTATGGGCTCGGTTCTCCTGGCCTGCACTATGGCCTGGTCGAGCCTCGCCTCGCTCTCCGCGTGGATTGTAAAGAGGGGATCCCCTTCCTTGACCTTCTCGCCGACTTTGACGTACAGCTCGATCCCGGCCCCCTTGTCCTCGGGTGCCCCCGCGGCCTTCGCTATGCCCGTTATTCCCCTGTTGTCTATCCCGGTTACGTAGCCGCTCGTGGAGGCAGTGAAGGTGTAGGTCTTGTCGCCAATCGGTATCTCCTCCGGCTTTACCTCCGGGTTGCCGCCCTGGGCCTCTATTATCTCCTTCATCTTCTCCCACGCCTTCCCGCTCTCAAGGATCTCCCTCGCCATCTTCTTTCCCATTCCAGTCGGGGCAACTCCGCCCATCTCAAGGAGGATCCCTGCCAGGCCCGTGGCCTTCTCTATGAGACTCCCCGGCCCTTTGCCAGTCTGGAGGGCGGAAAGGGCTTCCCTGGCTTCAAGTGCAGGCCCAACGGTGTGTCCTATCGGCTGGCCACCGTAGGTTATCGCGACCTCAACGTACTGGCCGAGCCTCTTCCCGAGCTCTATGAAGTCCCTTGAGAGGGCCCTCGCCTGGTCAACGGTCTCGACCTTAACCCCTTTCCCTGTGGGGATGTCTATGAGGACGTACTGGCTGCCCATCGCGTACTTCTTTGACATTATGCTCGCGAGCATCAAACCGGTCGGGTCAACGCTCAGCGCACGCTCCGATTTTATCGTTATGTCGTCGGCGGGGGCGAGGTTCAAAGCCCCTCCCCAGACGAGGCAGGCTCCCACTTTCTCGACTATCCTCTTTATCTCGTCGAGCTCAAAGCTGACGTTGGCGAAGACCTCAACCACATCGGCGGTTCCAGCGGCGCTGGTTATCGCCCTCGAACTCGTCTTAGGTATCGTCAGGCCGGCGGCAGCCACTATGGGCACGACGAGGATGTTTGTCTTGTTGCCGGGGACGCCGCCTATGCTGTGGACGTCCATTATAGGCTTCCTGTCTATGTCGAGCATGTCGCCCGTCTCAGCCATCGCTATGGTTAAAGCCGCTATCTCGTCCATGTCCAGGCCGTTTATCTCAAGGGAGGTTACGAAAGAGCTTATTTCAATGTCCCTGAGCTTTCTGTCCACGATGTCCCTGACTATGGCCTCTATCTCAACCTTCCTGAGCTTCTCCCCGTGCATCTTCTTCTTTATGTACCTGACGCTCTCCGGCTGCCCCCCTGGAAGCACGAGGACTGACTCCCCCTCCGATAGGTTGTGGAGGTCGAGCATGTCCCTGCTTATCCCGACCTCTCCTGGCTTCACAAGGTTGCTCACCACGAGGCTTCCGTAGGCTACTTTCTTCCCAGACTCTATCCTGACGAGGTCGTCTGGGTGCAGTTTCGCCTTCCTTGCCTCCTCCTCGTTTATAAAGACCGAATACCGACCGCTGTACACATCCAGTATCCTAACCTTCGCCTTCATTCTCATCCCCCCAAAGTGGGTATCAGGTAAATAGGTGAGGGGGTTTTATAACTTCTTCGCAAACGGACGGGCCAAGTATCAACCCAAGAAAAGAAGAGTCAGCATGCGAGGCCCTTCAGCGGATTTCTCGAACCGCCGCGGACCCGGCTCTGGCCAGTCAACGCGCGTACAACGTCCCCAGCCACCTCTCTGACCTCGGGGGGAAGGGGGGCAGAGCTTCCATGGGCGCTCCGCAGGACATCTTCAAGGGGGGCGCTGTGGAGCCTCCCGTCGAAGACGAGCACTTCACCACCTTCGACGATGACCACCCTATCCGGGTAGGCCAGCCTGAGCACCATGGCGCCCACCCAGATTAAAGAACAAAATGTAACTTAAAAATTTAACGCGGGATCAGAGGTTCTTGACCTCCTCGTCGATGCTGCTTTCGAGCTCCTTCTCCCACTCGTCCACGTCGAAGTCCACGAGCTCCTCCTCAAGCTCCTCCTTGAGGTTGGTGACGCGCCGCTTTAAGGCGGATTTGGTCTCCTCGTCGTAGACAACGTAGTAGGGGTTCTTCTTTGCCGAGATGTAGAGCATCAGGAATATTATGTTGGTGAACAGCAGGACGATGAGGATCGCTGCCCACACAATAGCCTGCATCCCCATCACCTCTTTCCTCCGAATATAGCTTTGAAAACCCTCTTTATCGGGCTTTCCGGCTGAGGAGGCTCCCATTTGATACCTGCCAGCTTGGCCGCGAGCTGTTTGATGGCGATGGCGGCGGGACTTGTCGGGTTCTTGATGACGAGGGGGACGCCGTAGGCCGAGGCGCGCTTAACCTCCGGGTCCTCCGGGATCACCGCGAGCACCGGCACCTCGAGGATGGCCTCGATCTCCTCCTGGGTGAGCTCGGTCTTCTCGTTGGTGACCCTGTTGAGTATGGCACCGAGGGGCAGGGTTCCGAGCTTCTCGGCTATGAGCTTCGTCTTCAGGGAGTCCGTGATAGCGGATATCTCGGGGTTTGTGACTATTATGAGCTCCTTCCCTATGAGAAGCGCCGTGACCGACGTCATCTCAAGGCCCGCCGGCGCGTCTATGAGGATGAAGTCCGCCATCTGACTTATGTCCCTTATAACCTCCCTGAGCCTCTCTGGCTTGGCCTTCTTTATCTTCTCAAGGCTCAGACCGCCGGGTATGACCTTAACCCCGGCCGGTCCCTCGTAGATGGCGTCCTTGAGATCCGCTTCCCTTGCTAAGACGTCGTGGAGCGTTATCGGTATGTCCTCCATCCCGAGGACGAGGCTCAGGTTGGCCATCGTAATATCCGCATCGATTAGAATCACTTCCTTGCCGAACTGAGCCAGAGCAACTCCGAGGTTCGCTACCGTCGTGGTTTTACCCGTACCCCCTTTTCCAGAGGCAAAAACTATCGAACGGCCCTCCAAGAGCTACACCTCCCGTATTGATTGTGATTCCAGGTAATAGCCGATACTGTGCACCATAGCAGTCATAAGTTACAATGGCTTTTATCTTTTGTGGTCTGGAAAGATTGAAAAACCGGCAAAGGTTTTAAAGCGAAGGTTTGAGCTATCTTGGGTGGAAAGGGTGAGAGAGGACAACAAGTTCGCACTCTTGGTTTACCTCTGGGGAACGATTTCAGGGGTGGTAAGCGGCTGGCTCGCGCTTTACTCAAAGCCCGCATGGATAGTGGGGGCCCTCATGTACTTCCTGACGGACGCCTTCGTGCTGCGCCTGATGGGTGGGAAGCTGCCCGAGGACCTCAGGGAAGTCGAAAAAGCAAAGCTCCGGGGGGCGGTTCTGAAGAAGGCTTTCTGGGGCTGGCTCCTGTTCTGGCTCTACTTCACCATGCTCGTTTACACCGTCGGGATACACTTCAGTCCGGTGCCCTACAGCAACCAGAGCCTCTTAGCCCAGTCCCTGAACACAACGGGAGGGTGATCGCATGGACGTCGAGGCAATGAAGCGGGCGGCCGCGGAGGAGGCCCTAAAGTTCGTGGAGGACGAAATGGTAGTGGGCCTTGGGACGGGGTCGACCGCCTCCTACTTCATCGAGCTCCTCGGGAAGAGGGTTCGGGAGGAGGGCCTGGAGGTCTACGGCATACCCACTTCCTACCAGTCCAGACTGCTCGCCATAGAGAACGGCATACCCCTCCTCAGCCTCGATCAGGCGGACGCCATAGACATAGCTGTGGACGGAGCAGACGAAGTCGATCCGGAGCTGAACCTGATAAAGGGCCGCGGCGCCGCCCTGACGATGGAGAAGATAATAGAGTACAGGGCTGGCACGTTCATAGTCCTCGTGGACGAGGGGAAGCTCGTTTCGAGGCTCGGTGAAAGGGCGGCCGTCCCAATAGAAGTCATCCCAGCGGCATGGAGGGCAATTGCTGAGGAAATCGAGATCTTTAACGCCACTGCAGAGCTCAGAATGGCCAAAAATAAGGACGGGCCCGTGGTCACCGAAAACGGAAACTTCATCCTCGATGCGAGGTTCGCCAAGATAGAGGATCCCCTCGACATGGAGGTAGAGCTGAACACCATCCCGGGGGTGGTTGAGAACGGGATCTTCGCGGATATAGCTGACGTCGTGATAGTTGGAGGAAAAGAGGGCGTTAAGAGGCTCGAACGTTAAATTTATAAGTGGCACCTCCCTCTCTCATCTGGACGCGGGGGTTGCCGAGCCTGGTCAAAGGCGCGGGATTCAGGGTCCCGTCCCGCAGGGGTTCCGGGGTTCAAATCCCCGCCCCCGCACCACCGATTCTGAATGAAGATTGCTTAAAGAGGGCGTCAGTGGGCGCTCTTAGCCACTTTGAGGAGCATGGAGTAGTGCCAGAGGGCTATCGTCACCGCCCCGATGAGCTCGGCAGCGGCGACGCCCCTGAAGTGGGCCTTCGCCCAAGTTGCCAAAGCCCATCCGGTAAGGAACAGGGCGACGCTGAACCATCCAAAGGACCGGTCTCCTGAGCTTAGAGCCCCAATACCGGCTATAAGGAACCCAAGGCCCGCCGTTATGAAGAAGGCCCAGCTGACGTAGTAGTGCGGTGATGTTCCCTCCGGGAAGAGGCCTATCGCCGCCAAGAAAGCCAGGCCAGTGATAAAGATCCAGACCCCCGCGCGCTCGACCCCGTTTCTGCTCCTCTCAAGGAGGCCGGTTGCGTAGTAGATCCCGAGGACGGCGGTCGCTATGAGCGAGCCGTTTAAGACCCAGTTGTGGGGCAGTCCGAGCTTTCCGAGGTCGCTTATCGCGTTGTCAGTGAGCCTCCACCAGGAGCGGTTTACGTAGACCGCAACCCCTATGCCGCAGAAGGCCACGATTGGAGCCAAAAGCCCCGCGTAGAGCTGGGACCTCCTCATGGCACCACCGAAGTGCATCGTCGCAACATCCTATAACGCTTTGCCCTTCGGCTCAAGGTGTGCCATCTTAACCTCTAAAACGCCCGAGTAGCTGCACCCGTCCCACTTCTTCTCCACTTCGTCGAAGACTATTCGGGCTTTGAAAAATGGCGCGTCTCTCACGAAGGTCTCGAATTCCCCCCCCTCGCCGGCGACGTGAATCTTGTACTTCTCGTGGAGCTTTATCAGCTCATCCAAGGCCTTCTCGTCTATCCTCCTGCCGAGCCAGCTCTGATCAAGGCCGTAGGCGGCGGTGCCAACTATCACAACGTCGAAGATCCCGATGATCTCCCTCATGTAGTCAACCGGGTCGCGGTGCCAAGCAGGGGCGAGGCTCCTCAATCCGAGCTCTTTAGCCACTCTGTCCACGCGCCTCTTCTGGTACTCGCTCGCTAAAGCACCGGCCACTATCCCCTCAACCTTCAGCCCCTCAAGGACTGCCTTCATGTCCTCTACCTCTTTCTCCTTTTCACCGCTCGTGAAACCCTTGACGAGGGGGATTCCTATTGCCTTGGCCTGCAACTCGGTGAGGTGTATGTTCGGCACGTGGTACATGTAGCTCTCCTCGCTCTCGCTAACCATTGAGACGAGGTATTTGACCTCAAACCCCTGCTTCAGCGCCCAGTAGAGGGCGTAGTTCGAGTCCTTCCCGCCGGAGTACAGGACGGCAACGCGCATCTCCACCACCGAAAGCTTTAAATTACTTAAGGTTAATTTAATTTTGGACTTCTCCCCGGAGTTCCAAAGCCACAAAGGGCCTTAAAAAGGTGATGCCAATGGTTCCCAAAACGGCAGTAGTCCTTGCAGCGGGCCTCGGGACGAGGCTCGGCGGAAAGCCCAAGGGACTCCTCAGAATAGCCGGGAGAGAGATTCTTTACAGGACGATAACGCTTCTCCAGCGGAACGGTGTAAAGAAGTTCGTGGTAGTAACCAACGAGCGCTACGCTCCGCTATACCGCGGGTTTCTGGAAAAACACGGCTTCGATGCGGAGCTCGTAATTAACCCTGAACCTGAGAAGGGGAACGGGCACTCCCTCCACCTCGCTGGAGAAAAAGTTTCTGGAAGGTTCGTTCTGGTTATGAGCGACCACGTTTACAGCGAGGCCTTCGTTGAGAGGGCAGTAAAGGGAAAAGGCCTCATCGCGGACAGAAAGCCGGGATGGGTTGACATCGATGAAGCCACGAAGGTGAAAGTGAAAAACGGCCGTGTTGAACATATTGGGAAAAACCTCAAGGAATGGGACGCAGTGGATACCGGCTTCTTCGTCCTCGATGATGGGATATTCGCCGTTACCTCCGCCCTTGAGGAGGAGAGGGACGGCGACTACGCGCTAAGCGAGGTTGTTGAGAGGGCAAAGCTTCCAGTAACCTTCGTGGACGGCCTTGCATGGACGGACGTTGATACGCTGGAAGACGTCAAGAGGGCCGGGAAGATGCTCGTCAAAACCGCGGTAAAGGGAACCGGTGATGGTTTCGTGAGCAGGCACCTGAACAGAAAAATCTCAACCGAGATAAGCTCCCTCCTCGTTGAGAGGGTAAGTCCAAACGCGATGACGGCTTTCACGTTCCTCCTCGGTCTTCTCTCGGCAATCTTAACCCTCGTTAGCCCTCTCCTCGCCGGAATACTCTATCAGGTGAGCTCAATCCTCGACGGCGTTGACGGCGAACTAGCGAGGGCCCAGATGAGGGCGAGCAAACTCGGCGGTTACGTGGATTCCCTCCTCGACCGCTACGTTGACGGGAGCTTTCTGGCTTTTTTAGCGTATTCGACGCTGAGGGAACCGCTCTGGTATGCCGTTGCCCTTTTGGCGCTACTCGGCTCGGTGATGGTAAGCTACTCCACGGAAAGGTTTAAGGGAGCCTTCTGCAGAGACGCCTACTCTGAAATCCCAGCGCTGAGAAAACTGCCGGGAAAGAGGGACGAGCGGGTCTTCATTACTATGCTCTTCCTCCTGTATCCGGTTCAGACCTCCATAAAGGCCCTGTTCCTGTTGCTCGCACTTATAACGAACCTTCGAGTTGCCATCACTGCATATTTCATTTCTAAGAAAGTTTCTCAATCGAAAACTATTTAACTGCTGTAAAATATATCACACCAGAAAAGGAGGTGGTAAAATGGTAAGGGTTGTCGTACTCGGACAGGGCTACGTTGCCAGCATCTTTGCGAGTGGATTGGAGAAGATAAAGGCAGGAAAGCTCGAGCCCTACGGCGTTCCACTGACGGACGAGCTCCCGATAAAGATAAAGGACGTAGAGATAGTTGGCTCATACGACGTGGACTCCAGCAAGGTCGGAAGGGATCTCTACGAGGTCGTCAGACTCTACGACGGGAACGCCCCGGAGAGCCTCAGAGGGATAACCATAAGGAAGGGCGTCCACCTCGGGAGCCTCAGGAACCTCCCGATTCAAGCGACTGGCCTCGACGACGAGATGACTCTCAGCGAGGCGGTTGAAAGGCTCGTGAGCGAGTGGAAGGAGCTCAAGCCCGATGTCTTTGTCAACGTCTGTACCACAGAAGCTTTCGTGCCCTTTGAGAGTAGAGAGGAGCTTGAAAAGGCCATCGTCGAGAACAGGAAGGAGAGGCTGACCGCTACCCAGCTCTACGTCTACGCGGCAGCAAAGTACGCCAGGGAAGTTGGTGGAGCCGCCTTCGTAAACGCCATCCCCACTTTGATAGCCAACGACCCGGTCTACGTCGAGCTCGCGAAGGAGAGCAACCTCGTCGTCTTCGGCGACGACGGCGCCACCGGCGCGACACCGCTCACCGCTGACATACTCAGCCACCTCGCCCAGAGGAACCGCTATGTCCTCGACGTGGCTCAGTTCAACATAGGCGGCAACCAGGATTTCTTGGCTTTGACAGACAAGGAGCGCAACAAGAGCAAGGAGTTCACAAAGAGCTCAATCGTTGAGGACCTGCTCGGCTACAACGCGCCGCACTACATCAAGCCGACCGGCTTTCTCGAACCCCTCGACGACAAGAAGTTCATAGCGATGCACATCGAGTACATAAGCTTCAACGGCGCCCACGATGAGATAGTCGTTACAGGGAGGATAAACGACAGCCCGGCTTTGGCCGGACTCCTCGTTGACCTCGTCAGGCTCGGGAAGATGGCCGTCGAGAGGGGGGAGTTCGGAACTGTTTACGACGTCAACGCCTTCTATATGAAGAACCCCGGACCTAGGGAAGCGAAGAACATACCGCGCATAATAGCCCACGAGAAGGTCAGAATGTGGGCCGGCCTCAAGCCGAGGTGGCTCTGATTTCCTTTAGTCTCTTGTTTTCCTCTTGGAAAAATATGAAGAGAAGCCTCAGCGCCTTCTGAACAATGCCAAGATGATCAGGAGAGCCACCGCGATAATCCCCGCTTTGGAGAAGAGCGGGACCTGCTGGAGGTTAACGCTTGCCGTGTCGCTCCCGTCGCTTCCGTTGAGCTCGTCAAGTGGGCCGTAGAGGTCGTCGTGCTCGTAGAGCTCGGCTTTTACTGTGATTGACTCGCCCCCCGAGATCGAGAGAACGTCCCCAGGGATCTGGATGAAGACCGAGGAGTCCCCCCTGACCGGGACGAAGAGAGTCTGCGGGGTAGCGACCTGGGCACCGTCGCCGTTGTAGAGGTCGAGTACCGCGGGAACGCCGTTCAAGACGCCCTCCTTGGCGAGGTCGGCCACCGCGTAGTAGTCCCACGCTCCATCCCCGTTGGTGTCAAAGTAGACCTTGAGCAGGGGAGCCGGGGCTCTCCCGAGGACGTCGAGAGGCCCTAAATTGAACTTCATGTAGAGCATCCCGCTCGATGGGTCGTACCTGACCTGAAGGGAGCGTATGTTGTAGGCTCTGCCGGTGAAGGGCGAGGCTCCGCTATCCTCTAAGTCCTTCCACACGAAAGTCCCGTTGATGTAGGCCTTCTCCCCTGGGGCAAGGCTTTCTTCGTCCTCCCACTGGCTTGAGTCTATCGGGACGCTTAGGGAGCCTTTCTCGGTGTTTACGTAGACGGTGCGCTCTGGGAGAACCACTTCGTTCCCGTTCTTCAGCGTTACCGTTACGCTGTAGGCGTAGGTTCCGTTATCGAGGCCGGTAACGTTGTAGAAAGCGTGGTAGGGGCCATCCAGTGTCATCGCGTAAGAGCGGCCCGCGAAGCTTAGCAGGGCGCCGCTCATGTTGACCACGGACCCAACTTCAACGTAGACCCAGTCGTTGCCGATGATCTCCGCCTGGAGTGGGGTGGAGCCGGTGTAGTCCAGAACTGGAACCTCGGCGCTCACGTTAAGCCAGCTCCCGTTTTCGGGTATTGGGAGGGGAAGGCTCACCCGCGGACTGGCGGCGGCGTGGAGGTAGGTTGAGTTCACCAGTATTGAGAACGAGTCGAGGCTACCTGTAACCCCATCCTGATCCTTATCGGCGATCCTGATGTAGAAGGGGACGTACTGAGAGTCAACCTTAGAGGAGTTTGAGAGGGCGCTCAGGCTGTCCGTGAGGTCGAGGGTTATCGGCTCGTCGGGGAAGGGGTGGGCCTGGTACTCACCAAGTTCGGACTGGGTGGAGTGGTAGGCGATGTAGAGGTTGAAAAAGTCCCTGACCCAGATGGGGGAGTCTAAGCTCCCGCTTCCGACCTCGAAGCCTGCCTTCACCCGCGGCGGATAGCAGAAGGAGCCAGAGGGGCAGTCGAACGGGAGAAGGCCCCCTATGACCTCCCCCCTCTTCGGGTGCTCGATTCTAAGGAGGGCGAGAAGCCTCGGCTCGTAGGGCTGGTGCTTCAGCGGGAGGAAGACGTAGGCCCTTCCAGATGAGAGCCTGTGGTTCGGATCGGTTGCGGCCTGGTAGGTGAGCCACCAGTAGCCCCCTGCCCCCCAGCGGCGCCCCCAGGAGTTGACCATCAGGAGGGCGCCTTTTCCATCGGGGGTTGTGATGTTGTCGTCGTAGCCAACTATCGTCACCGCATGCCCGCCTGGATTCCCTGTGTGGTTCCCGTTGAGGGCGTAGACGTCGTTCGTCCCGTTGAAATTTCTGAAGTCGTCGTAGACCGTTATTGACGTCTCTGCCACGTACCCGGTGGCGAGCAGTCCCTTCAAGTAGGAGAACTGGGTCTCGTTCGTCATGTTGATGACGTAAACGACTCCCGAGCGGGGGCTTCCGCCGAGGGAGGCCGAGTAGTACATGTCGGCGTCACCGCGGTTTCCCGGTGCAAGTGCCCACTGCCTCTCCCCGGGCCAAACGGAAATCGCGCTGAGGATCCAGTCGTTGTAGGCGGAGACGTTGTTGTAGTACCAGTTCACCAACGTCTGGTTCCAGGGCCCATCCCAGCTGCCGTTCTGAATGCCGTTGTAAACCCTGAAGGCCCCGTAAGGTATGGCCCCAACTGTCGAGATGAGGTTCATCGCGTCTTCGATTATTGTGCCTGAGGTGTCAAGCCTCCCGTCCCCGTTGACGTCGGTCGCCCGGCCGTCGTTTATCAGGTTGTAGGTGAAGGTTGGGTTCATAACGGTCCAGGGGGTGTTGGGGTGTTCCTCGCCGCGGAACCAGCTCAGCATGTACGTCCATACGTAATAAGTTGATGCCCAAGCGTTGCACGAGCCTATAAAGCCTTGGTTGCCTACTGGAGGCAGGTAGAGGCTGTTGTTGACCGAGGATGGAATGGAGGGGGAGGCACTTGGGCCATTCCGTGCGAGCGCGATTAGCGCACCCTTCAGGATCGGCGGCAGGGAACTGTAAGAAGGGGCCGCCTCGATCAGTTGAAGGTAGTTATCCGCGGTCAGGGGCTTGAAATGGAAGTTCGTTATTGCAGAGTACTGCTCGGGGGGTACGTCAACGGCACCGGTACTAAAGGCAGGTTGCGCCGAGGAATAGGCCGCCCCGGATAAGAGCAGCAGGATCAGCAGGGGGATGACTTCTCTTCTCATCTCCATCAACCACCTTAACCCTCAAGGACTGCCTCTGAGCACCCACTTACACTCCAAAATTTAAAAGGCTTTCTCAACTTGAAGGTGGAAATCCCGCCGCGCTCTCCCTGGGCCCCGCGGATGCACCCCAATAAGGTTTATAATCTCGGCCCTCTACTTCCTTAGGAGGGAAGCCGATGAGCTGGAAAAGGGGAGCCTACCCGGAGTTCACCATGGAGGATGCCGTTGCGCTCCTCTTTGCCCTTCAAATCCCCACAGGCAGGAAGACGGTTTCGGAGTTCCTCGAGCTCGGGGAGGGCAGCGTGCGAACCCTTCTCAAGAAGCTTCTCAGCCTGGGCCTGATATCCTCAACCCAGAGGGGGCACGCCCTCACCGAGAAAGGAACCGAACTCGTCGGAAGGATTTCAGAGCACATCTCCGAGGCGAGGCCGGTTGGAAGCGTCGAGGGACTGCCTGCCTACGCCCTCGTTGTGAGGAACCCCGGGGAGTTCAAGAGCATAGAGCTCCGCGATGAGGCGATAAGGTTCCACGCAAGGGGCGCTCTCCTCCTCGTGGTCAGAGAGGGGGAGGCAGTCTTCCCCGAGGATGGGAGACCTTTGAGCGAGGCGATGCCGGAGCTCGCGCGGGAGCTTGAGGGACTGCCCCTCGAAGAGGGAGACCTTATAGTCGTCACCTGGGCCGACAGCCCGGCGCGAGCCCTGAAGAGCGCCTATCACGTCGCCCTTTTCCTGAAGGGGGAGAAGCTCCCAGAGGAGATAAAATCGCTCGTGAGGTGAAAGAGTGAGCGGGCTCATCTTAGCCCTTGACGTTTACGATAGGGATAGGGCGCTTGAGATAGCAGAGAGCACAGCTGACTACCTCTGGGCGGTGAAGGTGAACTGGCCCCTGATAATCGGCTCAGGCCTCAAAATAATCACCGAACTGAAGCAGATAACAGGACTTCCAGTTATAGCTGACCTGAAGCTTGCGGACATACCGAACACGAACCGCCTGATAGCAGGGAAGGTCTTTGGTGCGGGGGCGGACTACATAATAGCCCACGGCTTCGTCGGGAGAGACAGCGTTAAAGCAGCTATGGAGCTCGGAGAGACGATAATCGTCGTGGAGATGAGCCATCCCGGAGCTGAGGAGTTTATCCAGCCGGTAACGGATAGGCTCATCGAGATGGCCAACGAGCTTGAACCCTTCGGCGTTATAGCCCCTGCAACGAGGCCCGAGCGCGTTAGCTACATCAGCTCGAAGCTTAAGCCGGGGATTAAGGTTATAACCCCCGGCGTCGGGGCTCAGGGCGGAAAGGCCGGGGAAGCCATAAAAGCCGGCGCTGATTACATCATCGTCGGACGCTCCATCTACGAGAGCGAGAACCCGCGGGAAGCCGCGAGGAGGTTTTCTGAGGAGGTGGAAGCGTGGAGCTGAAGGCCAAGCACCCGCTCAGCAAGAAGGAGATAAAGGAGATAATCCGCGAGATGAGCGAGGTATTCGGGGAGGAGATAGCGGGAAAGATGCTGGGCAGAAAAGACAGGGTGGAGATAGCGGAGTTCGACAAAACGACCGAGATAATACTCGTGAACGGGAGGCCCTTCTTCATAAGGAGGAAAGAGCTCGTCTTTCCGCTCGTCATAGCGCTCTACGAGCTGTCCAACGAAGAGGATCTGAGGAAGTGGCCGAGGCGCGTGGTCGTTGACGAAGGCGCTGTTCCCTACATCCTCAACGGGGCCGACGTCATGGCCGCGGGCATAGTAGATGCCGACGAAGGCATTAGGGAGGGGGACTTCGTCTTCGTGGTCGAGGAGAACTACGGAAGGCCCTTGGCTATAGGGATAGCCCTCATGGGCGGAAAGGCCATGAAGGAGAGGTCAAAGGGAAAAGCGGTTAAGAACATCCACCACGCTAAGGACAAGATCTGGCAGGTCACGGTGGGCTGATATGGGGGAGAAGGGAATAAGGGTTCTCGTTGGAGGCGTCTTTGACATACTCCACGTGGGGCACGTCCACTTCTTGAAGCAGGCAAAAGAACTCGGCGACGAGCTTGTGGTGATCGTTGCGCACGACGAGACCGTCAGGAAGCTCAAGAGGAGGGACCCCGTGAACACGGCCGAGGACAGGGCTGAGCTCCTGCGGGCCATAAGGTACGTGGACGAGGTCTACATAGGCTCCCCCGGAAGGATAGACCTCGAACTCGTGAAGAGGATAAACCCGGACGTGATAGCGATAGGACCGGACCAGAACTTCAACTGCGAGAGGCTGAAGGAGGAGCTGAGGAAGCACGGCATGAACGTCGAAGTCATTAGAATTCCTTATCCGTACAAGAGCGACAGGGCGAAGACGAGCAAGATAATAGAGAGGATCATAGAGGAGTTCTGTGAATGATCAGGCCCGGAAGACCCTATCCGACAGAACGACCATCCCCCGGCTCGTTATCTTAAGCGGCCTCGTGTTCTCGTCGACGGCACTCCCCCTGAACTTCGTGACCCTCACTCCCCTTATGGAAGTCCAGTTGACGTCCCTTCTCAGGAGCTCTATGACGCCGCTTACCATGTACTCCTCAACGTTCGTCCTCTCCTCCTCCGAGACGAGCAGAACCGTTGTGTTCTTGCGGTGCACGGCCTTTAGAAAGGGGAGCAGCAACTTCCGGTATTTGAGTTCGCTCTCAACCGTCAGCTTCATCATGGTGATGGGATCCACCACAACCCGGGAGTAGTCCTTTCCCTCCACCTCGGAGATTACCGAGCTCAGCAACCTCTCCATGCTCTCCCCGAACTCGACCCCGGGGCTGCCCGTGAAAACAACGCTCTTCACATGGTTTATTGGTGTCGCGTCGACGAGCCTGAAGCGGGGGTTATCGAACTCGAAGCCGATGCTCCTCATGTTCTCCACGAGCTGCTTCGAGGGCTCGCCGAGTGTTATGTAGAGAACATCCTCACCATTCTTCACACCCTCCATCGCAAAATGCATCGCGAGGATCGTCTTCCCGGTTCCGGCGGCACCCTTGAGAAGGTAGACCCGCCCTTTGATGAGCCCCCCGTTGAGCATGGCGTCGAGCCCGGGAACGCCGGTAGAAACCCTGACCATGCCAAACACCACGTAAGTATACAGGGGAACATTATTTAAACGTATCCTCACATGAGAACTTGCCCCTCCTTTCCCGGGGAAAATAGTTCAAAAGAAAAACGTAAGAATCAAACCCTGAGCCTTTCGAGGTATTCCCTCAGGAACTCGGGCTCCTCCCTTCTGACAGCACTCATGAGCTCGTCAAACTTCTTCTCACCCAGTGCGAGGCGGAGGTAGTAGTAGAGGTTAACCGCGTCCTCAACGATCACGCTCTGCCTCCTCCCCTCCTCCGCGTAGAGCTCTATGAGCTTCCTGTTCATGTCGAGGCTCACGTAAAGGGTCTTCTGCTTCTTCTGGGCCTTGAGGCCCTCTTTGGTCTTCCTCACCTTGGGTTTGGAGGGCCTGGTGAGCTCGTCAACGGAACCGGAAAACAGCTTCGGGAGCTTACTCTCCTTCGACAAGTCCGATCACCTCTCTCGTGAGTTTTTCAAAGGCCTTAGCAGCCCTTCCACCGGGTTCATAGTCGAATATGCTCATCCCCCGGGCCTGGGCCTTTTCTAAGGCTATCGCCTTCGGTATGGTCGTCAGTATCGGGGCCTCTGGGTAGGTCTCCCTGAGTTCCCCGAGTCTCGTCTTCGGAACCTTCGTCTGCCTCGTGAACTTGTTGGGGACGAGGCCGAGGAGGGAGAGGGACTCGTTGGTCTCGCTCCTTATCATCGCCATGAGGTTGAACATCAGCTGCATACCTATGACGCCGAAATAGCTCAGCTCCAGGGGTATGAGGACGAAGTCCGAGGCCGTCAGGGAGTTCACGAGGAATATCCCCATGCTCGGTGGGTTGTCTATGAGGACGTAGTCGTAGTCCGGGAGTATCGGGTTTATCGCCTTCTGAAGCCTCCTCTCCCGGTTGTAGGCGTTTATGATCTCTATCTCCTTGGCGGAGAGGTTGAGGTGGCTCGGCAGGAGGTGGAGGTTTTTCTCAACTTCTACTATTGTCTCTTCAACGTCGGCCTCCCTCATCATTACGGTGCCCACGTTCCTCTCCTCGTGCTTGAGCACGTCCATCCCAATCAGCCCGAAGGTAAGGTTGAACTGGGGATCAACGTCCACGAGAAGGACCCTTCTGCCGCTCCTCGCGAGGCTGTAGCCAAGGTTCAGAGTTAGAGTGGTCTTCCCGACCCCGCCCTTCTGGTTGGCCACGCTGATTACAACGGTCATCCTACCACCCGCTGACCTAAACACGCGGCCCCTTAAAAGGTTGTTGAATTAAATAAAAGGGTCAGAACAACTCGATGTCCTCGAAGATCTTCTGAATGCGCTTGTCCCCGCTGCCGTTCGCTGGCTTTTTAACGCCTCCACGGCCGGTTATGATGTTATACAGGTCATCGTCGTGGGCCCTTCTCTCGAAGGGAACCGGCTCGGACTTCGGAACGACAACCCTAGAACCCGCCTGGAGGGCGGTTTCACCCCCGATTATGTGGGGGCTCTCGACCCCGGTCATTATCACCATGGCCCTGACAACCTTGCCCATGTCCTCGTCCACCCTTGCACCCCACTTTATCTCCGACTTGGTGCCCAGGTTGTTGTAGACGACTTCCATGGCGTCGTTGATCTCGCGGAGGTTCACATCGGGCCCCACGGTGAAGTGGACGAGGGCCTTGTTGCCGCTGCCGAACTTGACGTCGAGCATCTTGTTCTCCAAGGCCGCTTTAACGGCCTCGACGGCCCGGTTCTTGGAGTCGCTCTCGCCTATTCCTATCAGGGCCGCGCCGCCGTCCTTCATTATGCTGTAAACGTCGGCGAAGTCAATGTTGACCATGGAAGGGAGCTTTATGGTCTCGGTTATGCCCTTAACCATTCTGGCTATTATCTCGTCGGCGAAGCGGAAGGCCGCGTTGATCGGGAGGTTCGGGACGAGCTGGAGGAGCTTGTCGTTCTCTATTATTATGACGGTGTCGGAGTAGTGGAGGAGCGCCTTGATCCCCGCCTTCGCCTTCTCAATCCTTATCGTCCCCTCGGTTTTGAAGGGAAATGTCACGACGCTGACCACGAGGGGTTCTTTGAAGCGACCACCGCTGTTCCTTGCCCGCTCCTTCACGACTTTGGCGACAACTGGCGCGGCACCAGTTCCGGTGCCGTTGCCCATTCCAGCGGTTATGAAAACGAGGTCCGCCGGCCCTATCGTCTCGGCGATCTCATGGGCGCTCGCCTCAGCGGCTCGGTAGCCGACCTCCGGGTCTCCACCGGAGCCTTTTCCCTGTGTTATCTCCTTTCCGAGGAGGAGCTTTTTGTGCGCCTTTATCCTCGCGAGGTGCTGGGCGTCCGTGTTCATGGCTATAAGCTCGGCCCCCTCTACCCCGAGCTCGTAAAGCCTCGTTATCGTGTTGTTGCCAGAGCCCCCAACGCCCACGATAGCTATCTTTATAAAACTGCTGAGATCCTCTCCAAGAAGATCCTCCTTCTCCACCTTGGGCCCTTCATCTATATCAAGTTTTATCCCGGCCTGCTCCAAGAGTTTAAACACCATTATCCATACCCCCTCCACCTGGCGATTTCCATCACCTTATGATGTACTCGGGAAGCTCTTCATCGTTGAAATCCATCTGGAGCTCCCTCTTTAGGAAGTCTCTAAGGGCCGCTCTGATTATTTCGCTCCTGTTCGGGTAAATACCGCGTTTAACGAGCTGGTCCATGGCGTTAATGAGGTTCTGGGGCATCTGCACGCTTATGATGCGCATCTTTGTCATCCGCTGTATCACCCAGTCCAGTGGGTCGCTACTTTAGTTAGTGCTTTAAGTAGTTAAATACTTTGCGGCTCTAAAATAATATTAGTGAAATATGAATCTGAAAAAATTTTTTGAATTTTTAATTTATACAAAAAATTTTTGAAAAACTGTCCTCCTCGGGGGCAAACGTTATAACCTCCCTGGAAAACCGTTACGGGGTGGAGTGAATGAAGACGGCTTACGGCGTGGAAGTTCTACCCGTTGTGATAGAGGATCCCGGTGGGCTGGTGAATGATGTGGGGGGCAGCCTTCAGATAGTGAGAGCTGCTTGCATCGAGGCCGTCGTCCACGCGGCGGTTCTTTCGGTGAGGGCCTTCGAAAGGAGCACGAACCGCGCCAAGACCCCCGGTGGTGAGCTGCTCCTCCGCCTCGCGGGAACCCTCCAGATAAGGGATGCGATAAGGGAGGTCGGCCTGGCAAAGGGACCCGGCTACCTCGTGGTCTTCGGGGGTAGCGCGGAGGAGGCGAGGCGGAGGCTTGGCCTGAGACCCTGGGAGGGGGAGCACTGTCCCGGGGAAAAGCTGAAGCCCCTCCTTGAGAGGGCCGCCATGGTTGAGGTTTTGTGAGCTCCCGGGTTTCGGCGGGTTCCAGGTTAAATTTATAAAGCGGCTGGAGGCAGTTCTGAGATGTCCGGGTGGTTTCAATGAGGTACAAGAGGAGAAAGTACTTCATGGCCGGGAGAATCAATCTCATCCAGCGCTCCAAGATAAGGGAGCTCTTTGAGAAGGCCAGAAGAATGGAGAACGTTATATCCCTCGGGATTGGGGAGCCCGACTTCGATACGCCGGAGATAATAAAGGAGGCCGCCAAGCGTGCCCTCGACGAGGGCTACACCCACTACACGCCCAACGCGGGCATCCCCGAGTTCAGGGAGGCGATAGCCGAGTACTACAAGGACTTCTACCGGGTCGATATAGACCCAGACAGCATCATAGTTACCGCGGGGGCCTACGAGGCAACCTACCTCGCCTTTGAATCCCTTTTGGAGGAGGGTGACGACGTTATAATCCCCGACCCGGCCTTCGTCTGCTACGCCGAGGATGCGAAGATCTCCGAGGCCGGAATACTGAGGATACCCCTGAGGCCGGAGAACGGCTTTAGAATGGACCCGGATGAGGTAGTGGAGTTAGTGACCAAGAGGACGCGGATGATAGTCATGAACTACCCGAACAACCCCACTGGGGCCACCCTTGACAAGGAGACCGCCAAGGCCATAGCCGATATAGCCAAGGACTACAACATCTACATCCTCAGCGATGAGCCCTACGAGCACTTCATCTACGAGGGCGCCAGGCACCACCCCATGATAAAGTACGCACCGGACAACACCATACTCGCCAACAGCTTCTCCAAAACCTTTGCAATGACCGGGTGGAGGTTGGGTTTTGCCATAGCCCCGGGTCAGGTAATACACGACATGATAAAGCTCCACGCCTACATCATCGGAAACGCTGCGTCCTTCGTCCAGATAGCGGGCATAACCGCGCTGAGGGACAAGAGGAGCTGGGACGCTGTGAAGGAGATGAGGGAGGTCTACTCCAAGAGGAGGAAGACGGTACTCCGCTACCTGAACGAGATGCCCCACATAGAGCCCTTCAGGCCTAAGGGGGCCTTCTACGTCTGGGCAAGGATCGATCCAGAACTGGACATGAGCAGCGAGGACTTCGCCAACTGGCTCCTTGAGAACTCGGGGGTCGTTGTCATACCGGGAACGGCCTTCGGGAAGCACGGCGAGGGCTGGATCAGGATAAGCTACGCCACCAAGATGGACCTCCTCACAGAGGCAATGGAGCGCATGAAGGCGGCCCTTGAGGGGCTCTGAGGGTGAGGCCCGGGATGAACGTTAAGGCGATCCTCCTCGCGTCTTTTTCACTCATAGCCCTCTACTTCCTCGGGATAGGCGTCCTGTCCTGGGGCTACACGTTCCAAGTGGCCGGGGCGGCCTTCGCGGCACTGCTCCACTTTGGAATAATCTGGGGCATCCTGAGGGGCCATGACTGGTCTATAGGCCTCGGCAAATACCTCTCCTTCCTCGACCTGATATTCTCCATACTCTGGATGATGCTCGGTGTCATCCCCCAGGGGGCGGCCCTCTTTACCCTCTCGACCCTCAACTTGATACTCCTATCGGACGAGGAGGTTGAGGCCCGGATCCTCGGAAGGGAGTGATCAGATGAACGCCACGAATTCATTCAAAACACCGGCTGGAATTTGAAAAAGAGCGCGTTCTCTCGATTTTCCTTGGGTTTGCAAGCTGTTTTTTCGGGGAAAGTCTTTTTATCTTCCGGTTCGATATGCATCTGCAGTCAGTTAGGGGGGTTTGCGATGGGCGTTGAAAAGGTTCCGAAGTACAACATACCGACGAAAAAGGTCGATTACGTCTTTATCGAGCTCAACAGAATGAGGCCTCACGAGCAGCTCGTTCAGAAGGAGCTTGAGGACTTCATAGAGAGCGTCACCGGCTCCGGCATCTTCTGGAAGCCGATGCTCCTTGCCGAGATACCCGGCACCGGGGACTACCTCATCGTTGACGGCCACCACCGCTGGGCAGGCCTCCAGAAGCTCGGGGCTAAAAAAGCTCCATCCGTGATACTGGACTACTTCAGCGACGACGTTAAAGTGTACACCTGGTACCCTGCCTTCAAGGGCGACCTCGAAGCCGTCATCGAGAGGCTAACTAAAGAGGGTCTTGAGGTCGTTGAGGATCCGGAGGCTGAGGAGAAGGCCGAGCGCGGTGAGGCGGCCTTTGCCCTCGTGGGGGAGAAGAGCTTCCTCATACCCGGTGGCCTCGGAGAGCAGAAGGTCGTGAGCAGGGTTCTCGACGAGATGAACCAGGAGGGGGAGATAGAGCTGATCTACTACGGCCTCAAGGATGATGCGAGGGAGGACATGGACAGGGGTGAGGTCGATTACGTCTTCATCAGGAAGGCCCCGACAAAAGAGGACGTCATGGAGCTCGTGAAGAGGGGTGAGGTTTTCTCCCCGAAGACGACGAGGCACGTCCTTCCATTCAACCCAGACAGGATAGACGTCAAGCTTGAGGAGCTCTTCTGAAGGTTTTTAAGCTCCCCCTCTTTTTTTCAGTCTGCCCGATGACGATGGATCAACCGGCTGAGCTGTGATGAGCAGTCCAGGAGACCGAGGGCCTGCATATGCACCTACATAACCACTTACAAAAAAAGTACTTATATGCGGGCGCCGTCCATTCCTCAGGTGGGAGAATGGGAGTGCTCAGGGCCATAAGCTCGATGTTCATCCAGACATTACCCGACTCTCAGAGCCCTTACCAACTCCACCGGGCCATGAACTTTGAGATAGTGGGCTCCCGGGGGCAGGTAATAGAGAGAGAGGCCCTCCTCATCACGAGGCCGGGGAATGACGTCCCCGATGGATGGAAGAGCGTTCTTGTGGGTTCCGCACCCGGCTTTCTCGGCCCCCGGGAGCTCCCAAAGCTGAGGGAGGTCATAGTGAGCTACCTCAAAAACAGGCCCGGCGGCGCCGTGGTCATCGACTGTCCGGAGTACCTTGCCGTTTACAACGGATTCAAAGCCCTGATGAGGTTTCTGCACGCGATAAGGGACTACGCGATCCTGTACAAGGGCAAGGTCTATCTGGTTACCGGGGAGACCGCGTGGGACGGAAAGGAGTATGCGGTTCTCAGGGGGCTCGAGGTCTGAGCCACTCGTCAAGCTTCACAGGGCTTTTTCTGAGCTCCCTGAGGGTGAGCACGTACAGCCTCCTGCCGTCCCTGCCGCGCCTTATCCTCAGCTTTCCCCTCTCCTCGAGGAAGGATAGAAGTGCCTTGACGTCGCGTTCCCTGAGGCCGAGGGCGGCAACTCCATCCCAGAAGCGGCCCGCCGTGTAGCCGGCGAGCTCAAGGGCGAGCCTGTGGGCAAGCTCAACCTTTTTGCCATCCCTCGCGGCGAGGTAGGCCTTGAAGAGGGGTTTAACTTTTCCTCCTTTCATAGAATGGGTTCCGCAGGGGAAATATAAAACCGTTTCTTTGGGAACGTTTTTAAACTCCTCTGAGTATAAGCGGTGGGGGAGCCCATGGGGAAGCGGCTTGTGCTACTGGCAGTGCTCTTAGTGTTCCTGATAGCGCCCTCTGCCGCCGCAGGCAGTCATGGAAGAACCGTCTACGTGGCCAAGTTCGAGGGCGTTATAACGAGCTATTCGGTGGACCAGTTCTCAAGGTACATAAAGACCGCGGAGGAGAACAACGCAGAGGCCCTCATCATAGAGATCAACACCCCCGGTGGAAACGGGGAGGCGATGCAGGAGATAATCCAGCACATACAGGAGTCAAGGGTTCCCGTTATAATCTACGTCTATCCGCGGGGTGCCATAGCGGCATCGGCCGGGACTTACATAGCCCTCGGCTCCCACCTGATAGCGATGGCCCCGGGCACGAGCATAGGGGCCTGCGAACCGATACTAGGCTACGCCTCCAACGGGAGCATAATCAAGGCCCCCAAGAAGATAAGGAACTTCTACATAGCCTACATAAGGAGCCTCGCCGAGGAAAGCGGGAGGAACACGACGGCCGCGGAGGAGTTTATAACCGAGGATCTCAGCCTGACGCCTGAGGAAGCCCTGAAGGCGCACGTGATAGAGCTCATAGCTGAGGACCCAAGCGAACTCCTCAAGAAGGCAAACGGGATGAAGACCAAAATCCCGGTCAGCGGGAGGGGCTACGTAACACTCAACTTCACGGACGTCAGGATCGTCCAGATGGGGCCATCCTTCAAGGACGAGGTCGTCAAGTTCATAACCGACCCCACCGTGGCCTACGTCCTCCTCAACATCGGCATACTCGGCCTGTTCCTCGGCTTCCTGACCCCGGGCTGGCACGTCCCCGAGACCGCAGGCGCTATAATGCTGGTGCTCGGGCTCATAGGGTTGGGCTACTTCGGCTACAACACAGCGGGCCTCGTCCTGATCTTCCTCGGGATGCTCTTCTTCGTGGCTGAAGCCCTTACCCCCACCTTCGGCCTCTTCACGGTTGCGGGAGTGATAAGCATGATCCTCGGAGGCATAATGCTCTTCGGAGGCGGCAACGGCTATCTGATAAAGAGCTCGACCTTCTCAATGCTCAGAATAGTCATAATCCTGACGTCGCTCCTCATAGCACTGTTCTTCGTCTTCGGGCTCGCCGCCGTCATCAGGGACAGGAGAAGGAGGGCCCAGACCGGAAAAGAGGAGATGATAGGCCTGAGGGGCAGGGTAGTCCAAGAGCTCGATCCCGAGGGCATGATAAAGGTCAGGGGGGAGCTTTGGAGGGCCGTTAGCAAAACCGGGGAGAGGATCGCCGTCGGTGAAACCGTCGAGGTTGTTGGAATGAACGGGCTCACCCTCATCGTTGTCAGAGCGGAGGGCCCGGATAAAGGAAGGGAGGTGTGAGAATGGCAGGGGCAGGAGCAATTGTTTTGGGAATAATTTTGCTTTTCGTTTTGATTTTGCTTGCAAGCGCCATAAAGATAGTGAAGGAGTACCAGAGGGCAGTGATCTTCAGGCTCGGTAGGGTCGTCGGTGCCAGGGGTCCAGGGCTCTTCTTCATAATACCCGTGTTCGAAAAGGCAGTCATAATTGACCTCCGTACGAGGGTTCTCGACGTTCCGGTGCAGGAGACGATAACCAAGGACAACGTGCCAGTCAAGGTGAACGCGGTTGTTTACTTCCGCGTGGTCGATCCGGTGAAGGCGGTGACGCAGGTCGCCAACTACATAATGGCCACAAGCCAGATAGCCCAGACTACGCTGAGGAGCGTTATAGGCCAGGCCCACCTCGACGAGCTTCTGAGCGAGAGGGAGAAGCTCAACATGGAGCTCCAGAAGATAATAGACGAGGCAACCGACCCATGGGGTATAAAGGTCTCAACCGTTGAGATAAAGGACGTTGAGCTCCCAGCGGGCATGCAGAGGGCCATGGCAAGGCAGGCCGAGGCGGAGCGTGAGAGGAGGGCGAGGATAACCCTCGCCGAAGCCGAGCGCCAGGCGGCGGAGAAGCTCAGGGAGGCGGCCGAGATAATCAGCGAGCACCCGATGGCCTTACAGCTGAGAACTCTCCAGACGATAAGCGACGTGGCGAGCGACAAGAGCAACGTGATAGTCCTCCCGCTCCCGATGGAGATGCTCAAGCTCTTCAAGAGCTTTGCAGACGCGGGAGAGGCCGTCAAGAAAATAGTCGGAGAAAAAGAGGCCTCCGAGTGAGGCCGCTAATTTTTTAACTTTTCTCCCCCGCACTCCCCGGGTGTTTGGGATGAGCACTGCCCATGGGATCAACGCCGCAAAGCGCAAGCTGATTGAGAGAATGCTCTCTGCCGGGGCCCTTCTCTTCGGGAGGTTCGTCCTCACCTCGGGCAGGGAGAGCGACTACTACATCAACGTCAAAAAGCTCGTCACAGACCCGGGTTCCCTCGCCTTGATAGCCGAGATGATCGAGGCACTAACCGCGGGAGATGGGATACGCTTCGACAGGGTCGCCGGGCCCGAGCTCGGGGCAGTTCCCATAGCCACCGCCGTCTCCCTCCGAACAGGAAAACCCCTCGTCATAATAAGGAAGAGGCCGAAGTCCCACGGCACCGGGAGCTTGGTGGAGGGCGAGGTTAGGGCGGGAGAGTCAGTCCTCATTGTGGAAGACGTCACTACAACCGGGGGAAGCGTCCTCAGGGCGGCGGAGGTCGTAGAGGAATTAGGGGGAAAGGTGAGCGCCATAAGCGTCGTTGTTGACAGGGGAGAAGGCGCGGCGGAGAGGATAAGGGAGAGGGGCTACACCTTCCTGCCCCTGATCCACGTCTCGGAGCTTTTGGAGCAAAAAGTTAATACAGGAGGGGAGCCAACCCCATAGGGTGGTACCATGGAGCTGAAGGTTGAGAGCTTCGAGACCAGCCTGCCCCTGGCCCTCAGCGGCCTCCTGCTTCTCGGGGCCATGATAGCGGTTTTGGGGATCCCAGCTGGAGGGGTCGTCAAACTCGGCTGGATACTCTACGATATAGGCATAGCCGGCGTACTCTTCGTTTTCCTCCAGGAGGCCTTTGAGGCCGAGAACCCGCAGAACATTAGGATAGCCATGCTGATAGCGGCCGCCATAGTCGCCGTCTGGGGCTTTAAACTTTAGGGCAACCCTTTAAACGCCTTCCCCTACTTTTTCTGGTGGGACGATGAAGGAGGGAATGAGCAGCGTAGACATACGCTACGTCGTAAGGGAGCTCCAGTGGCTGGTCGGTTCCCGCGTTGACAAGGTCTACCACGACGGCGACGAGATAAGGATAAAGCTCAGAACCAGGGAGGGGAGGGCCGATTTAATCCTCCAGGCCGGGAAGCGCTTTCACACCACGAGCTACGTCAAAGAAGCCCCGAAGCGGCCGTCGAGCTTCACGATGCTCCTGCGGAAGTACTTAGCCGGCGGATTCATAGACGCGATAGAGCAGCACTCCTTCGACAGGATAGTCAAGCTCCAGATTGGCGGCTACACGCTGATCGGCGAGCTCTTTGGAAAGGGGAACATCGTCCTGGTTGACCCCGAGAACAGGATCGTTTCAGCCTTGTGCTACGAGGAGTACTCAGACCGCTCCATAAAGCCCAACGCCGAGTACAGGTTCCCGCCGGCGAGGGAGAACCCTCTGGAGGTCGGCTTTGGGAGGTTCCTTGAACTGATGAGGGAGGACGAAAACTTAGAACTCGTCCGCGCCTTAGCGAGGAAGCTCAACATGGGCGGCCTCTACGCCGAGGAGATCTCAATCAGGGCGGGCTTTGAGAAGACGGTGCCCGTCAGGAAGCTGAACGACGAGGATCTCGGAAGGGTCTACGAGGCTATGCTGAGAACCTTCAACGACGAACCAAAGCCCAACATAGTCTTTAAGGACGGCAGCATGTACGACGTCGTCCCGATAGAGCTGATGGTTTACGAGGGGCTTGAGAAGCGCTATTTTAAAACCTTCAGCGAGGCCCTGGATGAGTACTTCGGGAGGATAACGGTCGAGAAAGCTAAGCAGGAGCAGACGAGAAAGCTTGAGGCGAAGAAGAGGGCCCTTCTAATGACGCTCAAGAAGCAGGCGGAGATGCTGAAGGGCTTCGAGGAGGGGGCAAAGGCCAACCAGGAGATAGGGAACCTAATCTACGCGAACTACGCCCTCGTTGAGCGCCTGCTGGAGGAGTTCAGGAAGGCGACCGAAACCCTCGGCTGGGAGGAGTTCAAGAGGCGCATAGAGGGGGGCAGAAAATCCGGGAACAAAGTTGCCCTCATGGTGAAGGCCATTGATCCCAAGGAGAAGGCGGTAACGATAGAGCTTGAGGGGAGGAAGGTGAGGCTTTACCTCACAAAGAGCCTCGGGGAGAACGCGGAGCTCTACTACGAGAAGGCCAAGAAGTTCAGGCACAAGTACGAGGGCGCTTTGAAGGCCTACGAGGACACCAGGCGGAAGCTCGAAGAGGTAGAGAAGCTCATCGAGGAGGAGCTCAAGAAGGAGCTGAAGGTAAAGAGGATCGAGAGGAGGAAGAGGAAGTGGTTTGAGAAGTTCCGCTGGTTCGTTTCGAGCGAGGGCTTTTTAGTCTTGGCTGGCAAGGACGCGGGCACAAACGAGGTTCTCATAAAGAAGCACATGGAAGAGGAAGACCTCTACTGCCACGCCGACGTTTATGGAGCACCCCACGTCGTAATTAAGGGGGGACGGAAAGCCGGCGAGAAGACGGTGTTCGAGGCCTGCCAGTTCGCGGTCTCGATGAGTCGCGCATGGAGTCAGGGCCTCTACTCCGCCGATGCCTACTGGGCCTACCCGGAACAGGTGACGAAGCAGGCCCCGAGCGGGGAGTACATGGGGAAGGGTGCCTTCATGGTCTATGGAAAGAGGAACTGGATGCATGGGCTTCCGCTTGAGCTGGCCGTTGGCATAATCAGCTATGAAGGAGAGGAATACGTCGTGTGCGCGCCTGTGAGTGCAATGGGGGCGCGCACAAAGCGCTACATCGTCATAAGGCCGGGGAGACTCAAGAAGGGCGAGCTCGTCAAGAGGATACGCGGGATCCTTGAGAGGTGGGGCTACAAGGTCAGGGAGGAGGATCTGAACGCTATCCTCCCGCCGGGCGGAGGGGAGATAGCGGAGCTTGTGGGGGATTCGTAAATGCTGATCCGAGCCTTCGTTCCAGCCCACATAACGGCCTTCTTTGCACCCGTAAAGGGGGAAGACCCCCTCCATACGGGTTCAGTTGGGGCAGGCGTGAACCTGTCCAAGGGAACGAGTGTTTTCGTGAGCGTTGAAGCCGGGACTTTGGAGAGGCACATCCACGTGGCCTTCAACGGGGAGCCGGTGAAGAGGGAAGGTGCAGTAATAAGCTACTCAGTGGCAGAGGAGATAGTTCCGAGGGACTTCACCGGGGAGGTTGAAATCTGGCAGTACTTCGACTTCCCCAGCGGCTACGGCTTTGGGAACAGCGCTGGAGGGGCCCTTGGAACAGCCCTGGGCCTCGGCTACGCCTTCGGCGGAACCTGGCTGGGCGTGGCAAGAATAGCCCACAGGCACGAGGTCGTAAACGGCGGTGGGCTCGGGGACATCGTAGCGCAGCTCGCCGGAGGGATCGAGGTTCGCGTTAAAGCAGGCGGGCCCGGGGTTGGAGTCGTGGACAACCTCTTCTTCGAGAACTACAGGGTTCTTGTCGTTCCGCTCGGGCCGTTGCACACTAAGGAAGTCCTGGACGGGGACGTTATCAAGTCAATCGAGGTCGAGGGAAGGAAGGCCCTTGAGGGCCTCCTCAGGGAACCGAGCCCCGAGAGGATGATGGCCCTCGCGAGGGAGTTCGCGGAGAGAACCGGCCTCCTGAGCGGTGAACTGCTTGAGCTTGCGAGGGAGCTCGACAGGGTCCTCTCCAACCCGAGCTCAATGATAATGCTCGGAAAGGGCCTCTTCGCCCTCGTAAGCGAGGAGGAGCTGGGAAGGGCCAAGAACCTTTTGGCCGATCTGGATGTTCCCTACGATGCCGCTGGGGTCTACAGGGAGAGGCCGAAGGTCGGAAGGTGGGTGGGTTAGTCCCACTACCCTTTTATCCTCCTCCACCCTTATTTTCTCCGGTGGTGAAGATGGGCGATATGCGCTACTCAGAGCTGGCCAACCTCTACAGGAGCCTGGAGAAGACGACGCTCAAGACCCTCAAGACGAAGTTCGTGGCGGACTTCCTGAAGAAGACGCCGGACGAGCTCCTCGAGATAATCCCCTACCTCATCCTTGGCAAGGTCTTCCCGGACTGGGACGAGAGAGAACTTGGCGTCGGTGAGAAGCTCCTGGTAAAGGCCGTTGCAATGGCCACCGGCGTTCCCGAGAAGGAGATAGAGAACTCGGTTAAGGACACGGGCGACCTCGGTGAGAGCGTTGCCTTGGCTTTGAAGAGGAGGAGACAGAAGAGCTTTTTCTCCCAGCCCCTAACGATAAAGCGCGTTTACAACACCTTCGTCAAGATAGCGGAGGCCCAGGGTGAGGGGAGCCAGGACAGGAAGATGAAGTACCTCGCAAACCTGTTCATGGACGCCGAGCCGGAGGAGGGCAAGTACATAGCGAGAACCGTTTTGGGGACGATGAGAACCGGTGTGGCCGAGGGGATCCTCAGGGATGCCATAGCGGGGGCGTTCAACGCAAGGCCGGAGCTGGTTGAGAGGGCCTACATGCTTACGAGCGACTTTGGACAGGTGGCCCGGGTGGCCAAGCTTGAGGGGAACGAGGGGCTGGCCAGGGTTCAGATACAGATAGGCAAGCCGATAAGGCCGATGCTGGCGCAGAACGCGGCCGGGGTCAAGGACGCCCTCATGGAGATGGGCGGTGAAGCTGCCTTCGAGATAAAGTACGACGGGGCAAGGGTTCAGGTTCACAGGGACGGGGACAGGGTGATAATCTACTCCAGGAGGCTTGAGAACGTTACCCGCTCGATACCCGAGATAATAGAGGCCGCAAAAAGCCAGCTGAAGCACGAAAGGATAATCGTTGAGGGCGAGCTCGTCGCGGTAGGTGAGGGTGGGAGGCCGAGGCCGTTCCAGTACGTCCTCAGGCGCTTCAGGAGGAAGTACAACATCGAGGAGATGATAGAGAGGATCCCAGTCGAGCTCAACCTCTTCGACATACTCTACGCTGACGGCGAGGCTTTAATAGACACCCCCTTCAGGGAGAGAAGGAGGAGGCTTAAGGAGGCCGTCGAGGAGAACGAGAGGATAAAGCTCGCTGTCCAACTCGTTACGAAGAGCGCTGAGGAGGCGGAGAAGTTTTACAAGGAGGCCCTGGAGCTCGGCCACGAGGGGCTGATGGCGAAGAGGCTCGATGCAGTCTACGAGCCCGGGAACCGCGGGAAGAAGTGGCTGAAGATAAAGCCCACCATGGAGGACCTCGACCTCGTCATAATAGGGGCCGAGTGGGGTGAGGGGAGGAGGGCGCACCTCCTCGGCTCCTTCCTCGTGGCAGCTTACGACCCTGAGAGCGGCGACTTCATCCCCGTCGGAAAGGTCGGGAGCGGCTTCACGGACGAGGACTTGGCCGAGTTCACGAAGATGCTGAAACCACTGATAACGGGTGGAGAGGGCAAGTTCGTCGAGATAGCGCCAAAGGTTGTAATCGAAGTCACCTACCAGGAGATACAGAAGAGCCCGAAGTACAGAAGTGGTTTTGCGCTGCGCTTCCCGCGCTACGTGGCCCTGAGGGAGGACAAGAGCCCGGAGGAGGCCGACACGATAGAGAGGATAGCCCAGCTCTACAAGCTCCAAGAGAAGTTCAAGGCGAGGAGGTGAACTCGAACTCCAGAATTGGAGTTTCATCTTTCCCCAAAATCCTCTCCGCCACCCCCTCACTTCTGAGCACCTCAACCGCAACCGCGGCCAGGGAGAGGAAGCCGAGAACCATCAGAGCGTATATCCCCTCCCCGCGGTATCCGCCAACGTAGACGAGGAGCGGGAGGTCGTAGAGCGAGTGGTAAACTGAGGCCCGCAGGTACCCCCTCCAGCTCCCCTCCGCGATCAGATCAGTTGCAGCTATGGAAGTCAGGGCCACGTGAAAGCCCACCAGGGCAAGCCTCAGAAGGGCCATCAGGGGCACCCCGATGATCAGAAGCATAATTGAGTAGAGAACCGCCTCAATGAGGCCGAAGAAGAAGGCCGTCCCTAAGGTTTTCTTCCAGAGCACCCACCCCTCCTCGTGGAACATCTTAACGGGGAGCAGCTTTGAGAACTCCTCTATCGGCCCCACGAAGATGCCGAGCAGCGTCATCTGGATCAGGCTTACCCTGCCGGAAGAGAACAGGGATGGGGAAAAGGGGTACTCCATTAGGGAAGCTACTAAAATGGCCATCAGGCCCAACAGGAAGGAAATCAGCTTCCAGCTCATGGGAGGAAGCCTCTCCCACTCTCCCTTTACCCTCCTGTAGGTTAGGATGCCTATCAGGGATACCAAGAGGAGGGCGGCGTAGGCGTAGGGCTTTACAACCCCAAGGTCGAGTCCGCCTGCCATTCAGATCCCCTGATGGAGGGGCTCCAGGGCTTCACTTGAGCCTTATCGCGTCGAGGTTGTTGGGGGCCCTTGTCGAGAGGCTGAACTTCTTGTGGATGCTTGAGGCAAGGTCGAGGCACTTCTGGGGCTCCCCGTGGACGGTGATTATGCGCTCCGGCCTCGGCCTCAGCCTGGCGACGTAGTTCATGAGCTCCTTTCTGCTGGCGTGGCCCGAGAAGCCGTCTATTGTGTGGATCTCCATGTTCACCGGAACAACCTCCGTCCTGCCGTCCTCCCCGACGAGTGGTATCTCCTTAGGTCCCCTCTGAACCTGCCTTCCGAGGGTTCCCTCAGCCTGGTAGCTCACGAAGATTATGCTGTTCCTTGGATCCGGGGCGAGCTGCTTGAAGTACTCCACGCTCGGCCCTCCGACGAGCATGCCCGAGGTCGCTATGATTATCGCCGGTTCACCGCTGTCTATTATGTCCTGCCTCTCGCGGGAGTTGGCGACGCTCTTGAATATCGGGTTGAGGAAGGGGTTGTAGCCCTCGTGGAATATCTGCTCCCTCAGCCTCCTGCTCAGGTACTCCGGATAGGCCGTGTGAATGGCGGTTGCCTCCCATATCATCCCATCGAGGTAGATGGGCGCCTCAAGGCCGCCTATCCTCGCGTACTCTTCCAGAACCATCATTATCTCCTGGGCCCTCCCAACGGCCATCGCGGGTATAAGAACCTTCCCACCGCGCTTGATGGTCTGGTGGATCACTTCTATGAGCCTCTTCTCAGCCTCCTCGCGGGGCATCTGGTAGTCGTTGCTCCCGCCGTAGGTGGACTCCATAACGAGGGTCTCCACGCGGGGGAACCTGCTTACCGCGGGCTCAAGGAGCCTCGTCGGTATGAACTTGAAGTCACCGGTAACGGCGATGTTGTGGAGGCCGTTCCCTATGTGGAGGTGGACTATCGCGGAGCCCAGGATGTGGCCGGCGTTGTGGAGGGTGAGCCTTATGTCGGGGGCGATGTCCCTTACCTCGCCGTAGTCGAGGGTTATTGTGTGCTTTATGACCTCCTTTATGTCCCTCGGGCGGTAGAGGGGCTCGATGCCGTTCATGTGCTGTATCTCGATGAAGTCCTGCTGGAGGAGGGTCATGAGATCCCTTGTCGGCGGCGTAGTGTATATCGGCCCGTCGAAGAGCTTGTAGCGGAAGAGATAAGGCAGCATGCCGCTGTGGTCGAGGTGCGCGTGGGTGATTATTATCGCGTCGAGCAGCCCTTCGTCCAAGACGTAGCGGAACTCGGGGGCATCGAAGTGGGGGTATGCCTTGAGCGGATCCCTCGCGGCCGCTATGTTAACGCCGAAGTCAACGAGGACGTAGCTCTCGTCCGTTTGAACGAGCAGGGCGCTCCTTCCAACCTCCCTGAAGCCTCCAAGGCCCGTTATCCTTATCCACCTGCTCTTGTACTCTGGCTTCCGGTATATGGTCCTGCCCACCTGCCTCAGGAACTTCCTCCTGTCCCTGGCCTCAGCCTGCAGTATGCCCCTTATCGAGTAGATGGTCTGGCTCTGTATCGGAGGCGTACGAACCGCCTTGGGGGCCCAGTGAACCTTCTGGGTTATGGTGCGGAGGGTCTCACCGTTCTTCCCTATCACGAGGCCCGGCTTCCTCGCCTCTATTATGACCTCCCCAACGGAGGGATCGAAGCTGATGTTAGTTATCTCCGCCTCGGGGGGGACGAGCTGTTTGATCATTTCCTCGGCCTTCTCCGGGGGAATCAGTATCTCCGGGTCGGGCCTCACGCTTATGCGCTTTTTGAGTATCTTGGCAAGGTTCCTTATCAGATCCCCGTCCCTCATTATCGCCTCGGGGTTCTTGACATATATGACGAGCTCGGGCCCCTCGAACTCGACCTCGGTGACCTTGGCTTCTTTCGGCACTATCTGTTCTATAACGGCCCTTATGTCCCGCAGTATGTCCTCAACGAAGGTCTCCCTCCTGATCAAGATAACCACCTCACTGGAGAAGGGCCTCGACTTCCTCGCCCTTCATCTCATGGTATCCATCCTCTGTGATGGTAACGAGGGTTATCCTCCCACCCGTGAAGACGTCCCTCTTTATGGCCGCCTTCAGAGCCCTCGCTGCGAGCTTCACGGCATCGTCCAGTCCCATGCCCTCGGAGAAGTTTTCTTCGAGAACGGCGAGGGCGAACTCCATTCCAGAACCTGCCGCCACGTACCTCTCCTCCGTGAGTCCTCCGGCGGCGTCTATCGAGTAGAGGGCCGGCTTTGAGTCGTAGCCGCCAACGAGGAACCACGCGAAGTAGGCGTAGCCCCTGCCCTCATTGAGTATGTTGGAGAGCAGTGTGGCAAGCGCCTTCACCGACATTTCCCTTCCAACCTTCGCCCTGTAGAGCCTCGCCTCGGCCCTCAGAACCTTAACCAGGCCGAGTACATCGCCGACGAGCCCCGCGCCGGCCACCGCCAAGTGGTCGTCCACCTGAAAGACCTTGGTAACCCGCTCGGACGTTACCATACTCCCGAGCGTGGCCCTCGTATCGGCTGCCAGCACGGTTCCGCCCTTACACACGATACCAACGATGGTCGTGCCCTTCGTTGCCGTTGGCTCTCCTCTCAACCGTAACACCCCTGACTGTCTGTGTTAGAACAGAAAAACCACAATGGCCATTGGGCAAAGGGTATTTAAAGATTTCGCATTCCGCATGGCTTCAACGGGGAGGGTCAGAAGGTGTAGTAGTCGACCCCCTTCCTCTCCCCTCCCCCAACCTGCTTCCTGCTCTCCTCAAAGTTCCGGTAGTAGTCGAGCATGTAAGGGGTTATGCTCGGCCTGATCTTCTTCATCGCGAGCTCGAAGTCCCTCTTCGAGACCTTCAAACCCTCAAGGAACTCCTCGCTCTGCTTTTCAAAGTCCTCCTTAGAGGCCGCGGCCGCCCTTCTCATCGCGATCAGTGCCGCTTCTCTGACGAGCGCTTCTATGTCAGCGCCGCTGTAACCCTCAGTCCTCTTGGCGAGCTCCTCAAGGTTCACATCCTCGGCCAGCGGAACCTTTCTAGTGTGCACCCTAAATATCTCAAGCCTCGCCTTCTCGTCAGGAGCGGGAACAAGGATCAGCCTATCAAACCTGCCCGGCCTGAGGAGCGCTGGATCTATAATATCCGGCCTGTTAGTAGCACCAATCACCACAACACCACTGTTCTCCTGAATACCATCCATCTCAGTAAGGAGCTGATTAATTAGGGTGTCTATGTACTTTGAACCCTCGTAGCTCCCCCTCGCAGGGGCTATCGCGTCTATCTCGTCAATGAAGACGACTGTTGGGGCCGCCTGGCGGGCCTTCCTGAAGATCTCGCGGATTCTCTTCTCGGTTTCCCCGACCCACTTGCTCAGCACTTCGGGCCCGCGGATGGCTATGAAGTTGGCTTCACTCTCGTTCGCGACTGCCTTCGCGAGTAGGGTCTTACCTGTTCCGGGCGGGCCGTAGAGGAGTATCCCCTTGGGTGGGGTTATGCCGAGCCTCTCAAAGGCCTTCGGGTATTTCAGGGGCCATTCTACTGCTTCGCGGAGTTCTTGTTTGACGTTTTCTAAGCCTCCTATGTCGTCCCAGTGGACGTTTGGGACTTCGATCAGGACTTCTCTTAGGGCTGAAGGCTCGACCATCTTCAAAGCCTCGTAGAAGTCCTCCTCCCTCACCCTGAGCTCCTGGAGAACCTCCGGGGGTATTCTCTCGTGCTCCGGGCTCACCTTTCCTTCCCTGATGAGCCTCCTGAGGACGACCATCGCGGCCTCCCTCGCGAGGGCTGCTAAATCTGCACCAACGAAACCGTGGGTTCTGTTTGCTATCCTCTCTAACATCCGGGTTATAAGCCTGCCCTTGACCTCCGAGTAGGCCTCCCCGTAATCTTTCAGGATGGACTTTACCTCCTCGGGCTCGGAGGCCTTCTCAATCTGGAGCTTCAGCCTGGAGAAATCCGCGGGGTCAATGCGGAGGCGATCCTTCATCTCGTCCAATACCTGGAGAACCTCCTCCTTCTCGAACTCCGGTTCGAGCGGCATCCCCCTCGTGTGTATCTGGAGGATCTCAAACCTGCCGTTCTTGTCGGGAACTCCAACTTCAATCTCCCTGTCGAACCTGCCGGGCCTCCTCAAGGCAGGATCAAGGGCGTCTGGCCTGTTGGTTGCAGCTATCACGATGACCTTTCCCCTGCTCTTGAGGCCGTCCATCAGGGTGAGCAGTTGCGAGACGACGCGCTTCTCGACCTCCCCCACAACCTCCTCCCTCTTGGGGGCTATCGCGTCTATCTCGTCAATGAAGATTATGCTCGGCGCGTTCTCCTCAGCTTCCTTGAATATGTCCCTCAGGCGCTCCTCGCTCTCCCCGTAGAACTTGCTCATTATCTCGGGTCCGTTTATGGCTATGAAGTGCGCGTTTGCCTCGTTCGCGACCGCCTTCGCGAGTAGGGTCTTACCTGTTCCGGGCGGGCCGTAGAGGAGGACTCCCTTCGGCGGTTCTATTCCAAGGCGCTCGAAGAGCTCCGGGTGCTTGAGCGGGAGCTCGACCATCTCCCTTATCTTCTGGATCGCGTCCTCTAATCCCCCTATGTCCTCGTAGGTGACCTCCGGGATCGACTCCTCCATGACCTCGACGGACTGGGGCAGAACCTCTATCTCGGTGTTGTAGCTTATCTGGACTACACCCTTTGGAACCGTGTTCACGACAACGAACTTGAGCTCACCGAAGGCCAGCGGCATCGCCTCAAAGATGCCCCTGATCAGGTCGTCGAGGGGGCTCCCGCCGTAGTAGCTCTCGGAGCGGCTGCTCGCCACGACTATATCACCCTTTGCAACCGGCCTCCCGAGGAGGTTCTGCTTCACCATCTCCCCCGGTATCTGGAGGATGACGCCCTTCTGGGCCGGCGCGAGCACGACCTTCTTGGCTTCCTTAACTTCCGCCTTCCGTATCGTCACGTAGTCGCCTATGCTCACCCCGGCGTTCTTCCTTATGTAGCCGTCCATTCTGATTATGTCCAGGCCCCTGTCGTCGGGGTGGGCGTTCGCGACTATAGCTGCCGTTGAGCGGGTCCCCACGAGCTCGACGATGTCCCCCGTGCTGACCCCGAGCTTCCTCTGGTAAGCGCGATCAAAGCGGACTATGCCCCTCCCAACGTCCATCTTGAGGGCCTCCGCAACGCGGAGCTTTATCTCATCGACCTGTTCCTCACGGTTGAATATCACCTTCACCACCTCACGCTCAGAACTTGTTCAAAGGGGTATAAAACCTCACCGTTTTTCCCGGGCTTTCTTCTGCCTCTCTATGGCCTCCTCAATCGTCATGTTCCCGAGGGCAACCTCCCTCGCTAAGCTTGATGAGATCGTTATGTTGCCACTCAGCTCCCTGCTCCTGCGCTTTATGTACTCAAGCTCGCGCTTGGTGGGCTCCTTAACGTTGAGGAGCTCCCTGATCGAGTACTCCCTGCCCTCCCTGAGGCCTATGTTTATGGCGGCCACTATGTCCCTCAGCCCGGGTGCATCTGTGTTTCCAACCTTCGGGCTCGTCCTTGCCTCGTTGACCAGAACGACCCGATAATCGTAGCCCAAAACGGCCCCAAGGGCCTTTAAGGTCAGGGTTCTGTACCTCTTCGCCCCGTGGCCTATCTTTATCAGGGCGGATGGGTACCTTCCGAGAAGCTCTAAGATCAGGTCAACGTCCCTGGGGTTCCTCATCCTGTGAACCTCAACGACCCTGTTGTCAGCGATGACGCTCACGCCGGGCCTTTCACCCGGGTCTATCGCTATACAGACCCTCTTGAAGCGCTCCCTGCCCTCAAGCCTTGCGAGGAGTTCGTCTATGAAGCCCTCATCCAGGGCCACGATCTTGACCGGAAAATCTAAGTTCCGTGCGGTTCTTTCGTCCGTGACAACGGCCTCCACATCGAAGGGAATTTTCTCCCCCGGCCTCAGGCTGTAGAAGCCTATGCCCTGGGCCTTGAGGGCCTTCACGACCATGTAGTAGACCCTGACGTCATCGGTGATGACGGCAACCCGCATGTGCCCCACTCTCCACCCGCCTTCAAAAACTTTTTCCAAACCAAGGGCGGGACTGGGAAGGCGCGCTAAAGCCGGGAACCCTCCCACCTAACTTTAACGCCCGAGTCAAAGACCCTCTTGGAGAGGAGCCTGAGCCCCTCGTCTCCCCTCCTCCTCGACTCCTCGAGCAACTCAAAGGCGAGAGCCTTCAGGGCCAGGGAGAGCTTGTAGTTTCCGTCCCAGAGGAGCTCCCTGAACGCTTTTTCCTCAAAGAACCCGCCTTCGAGGAGCTCCCCTGCGAGGAACAGCCTCTCCTCGGCCGGAAGCTTCTTTGAGCATTCCAAGGCCTCTCCAACGCGCCCGCTGATGAAGAGCTCCCTCACCGCTTTCCTGAGCTCGCGGGAGGATCCCAATGCCTGACACAGCGAGACGAGGGCATCGAGGGAGTTCAAGCGGGAGTAAAGCGCCGCCGCTTCTCCGAGGAGGGCTCCCCTGATGGGCTCACCGAGGATGGACGCCCAATTCAGGAGCCCCCCAACGTCGCCCTCGTCCCTGAGGAGAATGAGATAGTCGAGGAGATAGGCACGGCTGGCTCCGCCGCGGGGGGCGGCCGGGGGAAACCAGGAGGGCGTTCTCGGAGGCTCCACAACACCGGTCATGACCTCGCCCTTCATGCGGAGCAACTCCGAACCGGGCATCAGCCTGCCGTCCTTTACGCTGACCTGGGGTAGGAAGCGGCTCACCTTCTCCAGGTCTTCCTCTTCAAGTCCGAGCTCGCTCAGGCTAACCCCAGCCTCACCCCTCTCCACTATGACCCGCACTATCGCCTCAGCGATCAGCGAGAGGGCCCTTTTCCTCTGGTAGTCGCTCTTTATCCTCCACGCGGCCTTTATCGCGAGCTTGAACTCCCCCGCCCGGGAAAAAGTGTATGAAAGGCCCCTCAGAACCTCGTCCCTTATGGAGTCCGTCCTGATGCCCTCGGCAACCTCAAGGGCTCTTTCGCCTTCCTCCTTCGCAAGCTCCGGGACTATCCACCTCAGGGCGTAGTCCCTCCAGTAGGGATCCCCTATGGAATGCGCAAGGCTGAGGGCCCCCTCAACCTTTCCCTCCGAGAGCAGTTCCCTTACCTTCACGAGCCTTTCGTCCATATCAACCCCTCAGGCCCGGGAACCAGACCTTCTTTCCAGCTTTCTCCTTCTCCCCGTCCCACTCGTGGAGTATCTTAACGGCCTCGCTCGCGACCATCGCGGCCTCCCTCTCTCCCTTTGTTCCAAACTCGTTCGTAACCCTGTTCGCAAAGACCGAGCAGACGCAGCCCGCCCTTAGCCCGTAGATGCTCGCGAGGGTGTAGAGTGTCGCCGCCTCCATCTCGAAGTTCGTCACGTTGGCCTGTCTGAGGTCGTCTATTATGTTCCTCGCGAAGCTCGGGAAGTAGTTGTTTAAGCCGGGCCTCCCCTGGCCGAGGTAGAAGCTATCGGTTGAGGCTGTTATGCCGATGTGGTAGGGTACTCCAAGGGTCTCAGCGGCCTCGATGAGAGCCAGAGTTACCTCTAAGTCAGCCACCGCCGGGTACTCAACGCGGACGTACTGCTTTGAAGTCCCCTCAAGTCTAACGGCGGCTTTGGCTATGATGAGGTCTCCTATCTCCATCCCGGGCTGTATCGCTCCGGTTGAGCCAACCCTTATGAAGGTGTCCGCACCTATCGCGGCAAGCTCCTCAATGGCTATTGCCGTCGAAGGGCCTCCTATTCCGGTCGAGGTGACGCTTATTGGGACGCCCTTGTATTTGCCCGTGTGTGTCCTGTACTCGCGGTGGAAGGCTATCTCCCTCGCTTCATCCCAGAGCGAGCTTATCTTGGGAACCCTCCCCGGATCCCCCGGCAGGAGGACGTACCTCGAAACATCGCCGGGCTTGCAGGCTATGTGGTACTGGTAGCCTTCTTCAGTTTGAGGCCTCTCGGCTGAGATGAACTTATCCCCCATGGCAACCACCTTTTTATTTCCTTTGAGGTATACTCAACGTTGGGCTAAAAAAGCCTTTGGAGTCTGGGAACATGCTCAGATGCACCCGCTGCGGCAAAACCTATCCCGAGACCCTTCGCCTGAGGTGCGACTGCGGGGGAACCCTGCTGGTGGAGAGGGAAGGCTACGACTTCTTCGGGAACCTTTTGCCCTACTTAGACATGCGTCGCTACCTCAACTTCCTCCCCGTTGGCGGCAACTACCTCCCACCGGCGGTTCCAGCGATAACGCCAGCGGTTTCGCTTGACGTCAATGGGATCTCTGCCCTCTTCAAGCTCGACTACCTCCAGCCCAGCGGCTCCTTCAAGGACAGGGGAACATGGATAACAATTGCCAAGCTGATGGAGGAAGGAATCAGGGAGATTGTCCTCGACAGTTCAGGCAACGCGGCTTTAAGCATGGCACTCTACTCCCTCCCTGCGGGCATAAAAGCACATATCTTTGTCTCCTACGATGCCACGCCCGAGAAGCTCTCACTCCTCCAGAGGCTTGGTGCGGCCCTTCACTTCGTCGATGGAGACAGGATAACCGTCCACGGCAAGGCCGAAGAGTTCGCGGAGAGGGAGGGCTTAGCTTATGTCTCCCACTGGCTCAACCCCTACTTCATCGAGGGCACAAAAACGGTCGCCTTTGAGGTTTACGAGCAGGTCGGCCTTCCTGATTATATCTTGGCTCCAACAGGGAGTGGAACGCTCTTCCTTGGCCTCTGGAAGGGCTTCAAGGAGCTTGAGAGGATGGGTGAGATAGCGAGGCCTCCCGTCTTAGTTGCGGTTCAAGCTTCTGGCTACGAGAGCCTCTGCGAGCGCTCACCGCTGAAGAACAACTTAGCTGATGGCATAGCCATTCCAAACCCACCGCGCCTTGGGGAGATGAAAACCGCTCTAGAGGAAACCAACGGCCTCTGCGTGAGCGTTGACGATATGGAAACGAGAGAAGCGTTGAGCTGGCTGAAGAGGGCGGGCTTTCTGGTTGAGCCCACCTCGGCCGTTGTTCTCGCCGCCCTCTGGAAGCTGATTGAGACCGGTGAGATTGCTGAAGGCTCGAGGGTTCTGCTACCCCTCACGGGCTCGGGTCTGAAGATGACCGAAGGGATTTAAACTTTGACGCAGATTATGTTGCGGAGGTGAGGGAGATGATCAGGTATCCCGCAGTCGCTGGAAGCTTCTATCCCGCTGACAAGGGTCTCATAGAGATGCTGGAGGAGTTTTTCAGCGACCTGGGCGAGGAAGGAAGCGAGAGGAAAATCACAGCCGGAGTTGCACCGCACGCGGGTTACGTATTCTCGGGTTACACAGCCAGCAGGACCTACAAGGCAATCTTCGAGAACGGCCTGCCCGAGACCTTCGTGATCCTGGGGCCCAACCACACCGGATTGGGCTCGCCCATAGCGGTCTATCCTGAAGGAGAGTGGCTCACTCCTCTGGGAAGCATAGAGGTCGATGCCGAGATGGCAAAGGCCATAGCGAAGCTATCGGGAATAGCTGATTTAGACGAGCTTGCCCACAAATACGAGCACTCCATAGAGGTGCAGGTTCCTTTCATCCAGTATCTGGCCGAGAAGGCAGAAAAAGACGTCAAAATCGTTCCGGTAGTCCTTGGAATTCAGGACGAGGACGTTTCGAGAACACTCGGAAAGGCCATCTACGAGGCGAGCAAAGAGCTTGGCAGGGATGTTGTTGTCATAGCCAGCACGGACTTCATGCACTACGGCCCAGTTTATGGCTACGTGCCGTTTAGAGTTAGAGCCGATGAGCTCCCGCATAGAATCAAGGAGTGGGACTTCAGGCTAATCAGGAGAATCCTTGACTTCGACGTTGACGGTCTCTTCAGGGAACTTCGCGAGATGGGGCACACGATGTGCGGGCCCGGTGGCGTTGGAACGGCGATAGTCTACTCCCACCTCGCTGGAGCGGTTGAGGCCGAGCTCTTGCACTACACGACGAGCTACGAGGTCAGTCGCTCAACCGATGCGGTGGTTGGCTACGCGAGCGTAGTGATGAGGAAGTGATGGTGTTTTCTCCCTTCGTGTATTGCTGGTTTTTCATGTTTCATAAACGTGTAAACGTGAAAAATGGAAACTAAGTCAGAAGGCCGCCTTGTGACGCTGGTGCTTGACCTCCCAGCTGAAGAACCTGTAAGCGACCCTCTTTGTGAGATCCTCTATGATGAACCACGCGAGGCAGTATACCCAGACAAAGGCCGTGTACTTCCAGCCTATAGCCGCGACTCCCCAGCCGTAGGCGGCTATCAGAGTTGCCAGCAACTTCGTCCCCACTGCACTCCACAGAAGCCACTTGCCTGGCATTATGCTCCAGAACGGCCCCCTCGTCCTCGTGACGAATATGGTTAGGTGACCCGCTACGGCCAGCTTCAGGAATATC
>NZ_JALXBJ010000013.1 GCF_026991495.1 Thermococcus sp.
GCTTCTTCTCACTCTTAAGGAACAAGAGGAACAGAGAACTACCAGAATGGTTCAAACCCAAACCACCAAACTATTTGAAGAACAATGGAAAACGGAGGCCATTAATCATCCTCAGAAACGACCAATACAAAATCAAAAACAATAAACTAATTCTCAAAGGCCTCGGAAAATTCAAGCGCTTGGAAATCCAGTTTAAAGGCAGAATACACTTGAAGGGGCAAACAAGGACGCTTAGAAATCACTTATGACCCAATCAAGAGAAAATGGTATGCTCACGTTAGCTTCACCGTCGAGGAGAAGCTAATCAATGGTGAATGGGTAAGCGTTCCAAGACAACCCTTGGGAAACCTTTCAGTGGGAATTGACTTGGGAGTGAATAATTTAATGGCCGTCTACGTGGAAAACGGAGAAAGCTTCCTCGTGAATGGAAGACCGTTGAAAGCCATTGACTTCTACTTTAGGAAGGTCATCGCTGACTACCAGTCAAAACTCAACAAGAGTGGAGCAAGAACGAGTAGAAAACTCAAAAAACTGCACGAGAAGGCTAAACTCCAAGCGAGGCACTACATTAACACGGCGGTAAGGCAAACCCTCGAAAGGCTTTATCAATTGGGCGTTAGCAGAATTGTCGTTGGTTATCCCAAGGGCATCAGTAGGAATTCTAATAGGGGAGCGAGGCAGAATTTTCTCCTCTCTCACGTCTGGCGGTTCAATTACGTTATTAAACGTCTTAAAGAAGTGGCTGAGGAGTATGGTATCCTCGTTGAAGTCGTTGATGAGGCTTTCACTTCGAAAACTTGTCCCGTTTGCGGGAAGCCTCACTATGGGGCAAGGTTTGTTCGGGGATTGTTTAAGTGTCCCGTGACGGGGCTTGTGTTTAATGCTGACTTAGTTGGTGCTTTCAATATCTTGAAGAAGGTGGCAAAAACGATAACCCTGAATCTGAGCGGGTTTTACGCTCAGGGGAGGGGTAATTGGCCGGAGACCCGGCCGGAGGGGTCGAAGACCCGCTTTTTAGCGGGTTTTAATGAGACCCCTCAAACCTCTCCGCCCTTAGCGAGGGGTTAGTTCGTTGGAACCCTCGCCGTTCACGGCGGGGAGGAGGTCAGGTCAGTGGAGGCGCATGGAAAATCGATTTTTGCCGTTGGGTACGTTTGGAAGATTGGTATGCCTGGATCCTATGGCCTCTTTTTGGAACTCTCACAAAATGGAAGTGATGTTAGGGCGGGGAGGTACGACTTCGGCCAAACAACGATGCCCTCAGACGTCTCGGTTTATAGGAACTTGGTGTACGTCTCGGGTCATACTGACGGAAGGCCCTGGATCTACGTTATAGCCCCCAACACTCAGTACAGGATAGACCTTGAACTGCGGAGGGCGGAGGGGGCGATAAGTGGCCTCTACATCAATGAATCAGCAGGGAGGGTATACTTCGTCGGTAGCGCATCTTTCTATAGCGACGGCTGGAAGATTTTCATGGGATGGCTCTCACACAATGTTCCGGAATACTCTAGCGAATGTTTGAACATCACGGTGAAAAGAGGTGTTCTGCTAAAGCCTTTAAGTGCTGCAATAATCTCCCAGGAGCCGGATCCTCCGGTTACGGTGTACGTCTCTGGTTTAAACGTCAAAGAAAGACCTTGGCATTTGCCCGTGGATGTGGTGAAAAAAGAGATCGCAGAGGGGGAGAGTCCAACCCCTCAAAGCAGTTCTTTCAGGAGCTTTATCCTCCTGGGGCTCATCATAACCTTCGGGTTCTTGATAAGGGCTTTGATGACCTCAAAGTAGTTGCCGCTCGCGATCTTCTCCGCGTCGGCGCCCCTCAATACACGTATGAAGAGGTCGAGATCCTCGTCCGTGAGCTTCTCCGTAACACGCCTGACCTTCAGGATCCGCTCAAGCCTCTTTCCGTCCGTTTCCCACCACTCCCTCGTGTAGTTCTGGAGCAGTGAGATGTTATCCTCTTCGAGGGCCTTTACGATCCACTTGCTCGCTATGGTTCCAGCTTCCATCGCCTCGGCCATTCCTCCTCCGTGCATCGGGTTCACCTGACGGGCTGCGTCGCCAACAACGACCACGTTGCCCTTAGCAAGTTCCCTTACGAAGCCGCCCACCGGAACGACGCCGACGTTTACCTCAAGTATCTTCCTGGTCGGGATGCCCTTCTCTCTCAGCCACTTGTCGAGGTAGTATTTAGCGGTCTGTGGGTGATCCGAGGCTATGCCTATTCCCACATTGGCTCTGTCCTCGTCCTTCGGGAAGACCCAGACGTAGCCTCTCGGAGCAACCTCGTTCCCGAACCAGAGGTGGATCAGATCCGGGTCAAAGCCCTCTATGAGCATCTCGTACTCGTAGGAGGAGTCAAACTCGTGTGGGGGGGCGTAGGTGTTTATCCCCGCTTTCCTTGCTATCGTGCTCTCGACGCCATCCGCCGCGACGATAATGTCCGCGTATATCTCAACCAGCTCGTCCTCGTGCTTGGCCCTGATTCCAGCTATCCTGCCGTCCTTCCTTATGACGTCCTGGGCCTCGGTTCTCGCCAAAACGTCGGCTCCTGCCTTTGCCGCGTAATAAGCGAGCATCTTGTCGAAGACCTTCCTCTCGAGGATCACGCCGCTGACCTCTTTGTAACGCAGTTCCAGCTCGTAGCCGCTCGGGGAGTATAACTTGGCCCCGTAGATCTCGCGGTTGATGAAGCGCCTGTCGTAGGGGATGCCGTACTCTTTGAAGACCTTTACGCTTATACCCTCGGCGCACTGCTTCGGGCTTCCAATGGCGGGCTTCTTGTCGATGAGAAGGACTGAGTAGCCGGCTTTAGCAACGTTTTTAGCGATTATAGGGCCTGCAATTCCAGAACCAACCACAACGACATCGTACCTCAAGGTCATTCTCTCACCTCCAGAGGCTCCGCGCTGAGCGCTCCAACGGGGCAGGCGTTGATGCATATCCTGCAGCTTATGCACTTGTCCTGGAAGAACTCCCAGCCGGTCGAGTGCACTTCTATTGCGAGCGTCGGGCAGACGCCTGCGCAGCCGCCGCAGAGGTAGCAGCGGTCTTCGTTAACCACTACTTTAATCTTCTCCGGCATTTTCTTCACCGCCGTTCTTTGCCTTCAGTTTTTCCCTGTCGATTTCGATGGTGTTCTCTTTTATCCTTAACGGTACGAACCTGTCCAGCTCCCTGACCTTGAGGAGAACCTCGCGCTCCTTCAGGTTGAGGCCGTCGCTCAGCTCGTCAACGGTGGCTGAGCCGTTGAGGAGGAGGTAGTGAAGTATGGCCAGCTCCGTCATATCACCTATCTCAGCCATGTACCTCTCCTTGATCTTCGCCATTAGTGAATCCCTGAGTGATTCCAGCTCGGCCATACTCTCTAACAGGGCGTTCAGCTCGTCCGAGAGCTCAAGGAACCTGCCAATGAGGCTCAGGAGGGGGGCCTCCTCGACCGGCCTCTTGGAGAGGTCGAGTGACCTGTACCAGAAGATGTTTGGGGTAAGGGTAACCATGTAGCTCTTGGATATCGCTATGTCGTAGTACTTCCTCGCGGGCCCGATGAATGGACCCTCCCTCTCGTAGGACTTCAAAATGCCCTCGCGCTCCATTATCTTGAGGTGCTTGGCAACGGCCGTTGAAGAAACGCTCACCTTGCTGCTGAGAAAGCTGAAGTAGCATTCAGTGCACGTGAGGTGGCTGAGTAGATCCCTCCTCACCCGGTTCCCGAGGATGTAAAATATGTCTGGCTCACTCATGCCCAACACCACCCAAACCTGTGACGCAAAGCTTATATAGTGGACATTTAACCTTAAGTTGCAAACTTTGGGATTCAGGCCCTGAATGAATGCGCGTTGATTATTATAAACCTTGAGGTGATTGGAATGGGATTGATAAGCGATGCCGACAAGAAGGTGATCAGGGAGGAGTTCTTTTCAAAGATTACGAAGCCAGTAAAGCTCATGGTCTTCATCGGGAAGGACCACTGTCAGTACTGCGAGCAGCTGAAGCAGCTCCTTGGAGAGCTCAGCGAGCTCACGGAGAGGCTGACTTACGAGGTGGTTGACTTCGACACTGAGGAGGGAAAGAAGCTCGCAGGTCAGTACAGGATCGACCGCGCTCCCGCTGTGACGATAACCCAGGATGGAAGGGACATGGGCGTCCGCTACTTTGGATTACCGGCCGGCCACGAGTTCGGGGCCTTCCTTGAGGACATCATTGACGTCAGCAACGGCTCCACGGACCTTATGCCCGAGACGAAGGAGGCCGTGAAGGCCATCAACAGGGACGTCAGAATACTCGTCTTCGTCACCCCGACCTGCCCCTACTGCCCCCTCGCGGTTAGGATGGTCCACAAGTTCGCCATTGAGAACACCCTCGCCGGCAGGGGCAAGGTTCTCGGCGACATGGTCGAGGCCATCGAGTACCCGGAGTGGGCCGACCAGTACAGCGTCATGGCCGTCCCGAAGATAGTAATCCAAGTCGAAGGAGAGGACAGAATCCAGTTCGAGGGCGCCTACCCCGAGAAGATGTTCCTTGAGAAGCTCCTCGCGGCCCTCCAGTGACTTCTTCCCTTTTCAGCCTTCAACAAAGATATAAATGCATCGGCATAAGTGATGTGGGGGAGTCCATGGGGCTGGCCATTGACAGCATTGGTATAGAGCTCAGGGGCGAGCTCGAAGACGGCTTTGAAGAGGGGTTTAGGAGCCTGTTTGCCAGGCGGTACCTGCCGAGCGTCGGGGAGGGGCTTGGAAAGCCAGATATAATCCTTGAACGTTTTAAAGGGGAGTCATTCAGGATCTTCAGCTCATCTTACGACCACGGGGGCATAGACCACTACAGGTTAGAGTCTCCCATTCCCTCTGCCTACGGCAACGAGGGGCCCGTGTTCTTCCTTCTCCAGGCCGCCGCCAGGGCGGGTTTGAAGAAGGGGCGCATCTTCGTCACGGACTCTGTAAGCGTTGTGGCCGGCGACTCGGCGGTTCTCTTCGTGGGCTACCCCCATACGGGGAAGAGCACGGTTTCGGCCCTTGCCCTCTCCAAGGGGCTCCCGGTTCTCAGCACGGAGAACACAGTGGTGGAGGTTAGGGAGAAAGGCCTCTACGTCGTGGGCGGCACGGACGTCCTCGTTTACGATCCCCGTATCGAGGGGGTGTACGATGTTAAGCTCGACTACGACGAAACAACGAGAAGTGGATACAGAATAAAGGACCTCGGGGCACTTGACGAGCGCGGAAAGCTCCTCAAAAAGGGAGTTAAGATCGGCATGATGGTGGTTCTCCACTCGGCCTTCAACTGCATGGAGGCAAGCTTCTCCCGGGTTAAAGGCAGGAAGGTCAGAAAAACCCTCTGGTACTTCTCCACTGCCCTCATGAAGGGCCTCGACTACTACGAGCCGTATCCCCTCCACATGCCCATGAACGATACCATACTCAAAAACCTGGGTGCCTTCCTCGAAAGGGCCTCCGAGAACTACTCAGACAGGATGTTCGAGGCCTTTGGTAACCACCGTGCCGTTTTTGAGAGGGTCATCGAGATGGCGCTCTCGGAGGGGGTTTAGGCCCGAATGGCCAGGTTTTCAATTACCACGACATCGAGCCCAGCTTTCCTGAAGGTTCCCAGCGCGTCCTTCGGAGAGCAGACTATCGGTTCACCGTGCATGTTGAAGCTGGTGTTCAGAACCGCTCCGATTCCTGTCTTTTTATGGAATTCGGCAATTATTGAATAGTATCCCGGGTTGATTTCCCTCCTAACTGCCTGAGGCCTCGTCGTCCCGTCAACATGAACCACCGCTGGGGCGAGCTCCCTGAACTCGCCGCTCGCGGTATAGGCCATCGTCATGAACTCGTTGGGCGTTCCGTTTAAGTCTTCGAGGTATTCATCTGCCTTCTCCCAGAGGAGTGAGGGTGCGAAGGGCTGGAAGACGTCCCTCTTCAGAGCAACGTTGAGTCTTTCCTTAACGCTTTCATATCTCGGGTCAGCTAAAATCGAGCGGTTTCCTAAAGCTCTGGGCCCGAACTCCATTGCTCCCTGGAAGAGGCCAACCAGCTTTCCCTCAACGAGGACATCGGCGACGAAGGAAGGGACGTCAACCTCTTCATACTCAAGTCCCTCACTTCTCAGGAGGTCCTCCACGTAATCCTGCCCGTATTCCGGGCCGAGGTAGATGTGCTCAAGCTTGAAGGGCCTCCACTTTCCGTCGAGTCTCTCAAGCTGGGTCTTGACGAAGATTCCGGCCCCGAAGGCTAACCCGCCGTCGTCCATAGCCGGAAAAACCCAGAGGTTATCGTCCCCGAAAACGTGCCTTAAGATTGCGTTTGCCTTGACGTTTTGAGCGACTCCACCCGCGTAGGCCAGTCTCGGGCCCCTCTCCCTAAGTTTCAGGCCGAGCTCCTCAACTAACTTCTCAAGGTGGGCCTGGGCACTGGAGGCTATCTCTATCGCCTTCCTCTGGAGCTTTCCGTCGAGTTCGCCCTTCTTCAGCCTGAGGGCGATTTCCTTCGCGTGCCTCAGCGGAAACCTGAAGAACTCTGCCAGCTTTTTCGTCGCCTCGACGCCGATTACTCCAAGGTGGTTCTCAAAACTCAGGCCGTTCAGCTCGATTATCGAGCTTAAATCGTAGGCTGGTTTTCCGTAGGCGGCCAAGCTCATGACCTTGCCCTCGTGTCTCATCGGCCTGAAGCCGAGCAGTTCCGTGACTGAAGCATAGAAGTCGCCGAGGGAGTCAACGTAGGTGCTCTGGCCTATCCTTATCATCTCGCCGTCTCTGGCCACGTAGATGGAGGAGCTCAGGCCGTCGCCGGCGGCGTCAATGCTTACAGCGAGGGCATCCCTCCAGCCACTCGTATAGTAGGAAGAGGCAGAGTGAGCTAAATGGTGCTCCACGAAGAGAACCTTTCTTTTGAAGTCCCTTCCAAAAATCGCCTTGAGGTTGGCCTCAAGTTCCCTCAGGCGGGAGAGCTTCCTGAAAATCCCGGCAACGGCTATGACTTCAACGTCTTCCGGCTTTGCTTTAGCCATCTCAAGGACTTTCCTCACGCTGAGCTCTGGAAAACCTCGGTACTTCTTGATTCTGTTTAAGCGCTCCTCGTTAACTGCAAAAATTCTCTCTTCGCCTATGAGAACGGCCCCGGCGTCGTGGCCGTCGTGGATTCCGAGTATCATGGGAGCGCCTCCCGGGCTGTAGTTTACCCGTAAGTAATTTACTCTGGAGTAAATTACCCAAAAGTATATTGTTGGGAAAGAGAAATCAGTAAGTCCTCGCGAACCTCGCTATGAACTTCGCCTCCCTTCCACAAGCCGGGCACTTCTTCCCCTCGGGAGCCTTGGCCGTCTCAAGCGGGTAGGGAATCCCGAGCATCTTCGCGTCGAGCTCTTCCTCCATCTTCAGGCCGCATTCTTCCTCGCCACACCAGGGAACCTCCACTACTCCACGCCTGTCCTCGAAGACCTCTTTAGCTTCTTCAATTGTGTCAACGCGCTTGATGTGGCTTTCGAGGAACTCCTTCGCCCTGTTATAGAGGTTCTCCATTATCTCGTCGAAGGTTCTCCTGACTGCCTCGACGAGCTCGTCCCTCTCAACGACCTCCTTCGTGAGGGTGTCGCGCCTAGCTATAACGGCCTTTCCGCCCTCAACGTCCCTCGGGCCGACCTCTATTCTCACCGGAACGCCCTTCAGCTCCCAGTCGTAGTACTTCCTGCCGGGTCTTATGTCCCTCTCATCGACGTGGACGCGGATTCCTGCGTTTCTGAGTTCCTCCGCTATCTCCCTCGCGTAGGCGAAGACGTCGACTTTTGCATCTTTCTTCGGGATGGGAACGATTACCACCTGTATTGGCGCTATCGTCGGCGGGAGAACCATGCCGCTGTCGTCACCGTGTATCCCAATCACAGCGGCCAAAAGGCGCTCGCTCATTCCGAAGGTTGTCTGGTGGACGTACTCATGGTCTCCCGTCTCTGTCTCGTACTGTATGTTGTACGCCCTTGAGAAGTTCTGCCGGTAGTTGTGCATCGTCCCTACCTGGAGGGTTCTTCCGTCGGGCATCATGACCTCGGCACCGAGGGAGTAGTAGGCCCCTGGGAACTTGTCCCACTCGGGGCGTTTGGATACTATGTAAGGCAGGGCGAGGAACTTCGCAAGCCTGTCGAATATCTCAAGGTCTTCCCTTATCTGCCTCTCGGCGTCCTCATAACTGTCGTGGGCGGTGTGGGCCTCGAAAAACCTGCTTATCTCCCTGACGCGGATTAACGGTCTTGTGTGCTTGGTCTCGTAGCGGTAAACGTTGACTATCTGGTAGACCTTGAAGGGCAGATCTGCGTGCGACCTTATCCAGAGGGAGAACATGGAATACATAGCGGTCTCGCTCGTGGGACGGAGAACGAGCCTTATGTCGAGCGGGTCTAAACCGGCGTGGGTGATCCAGTAGACCTCGTCCTCAAAACCCTTTATGTGCTCGGCCTCCTTCTGAAACTCGCTCTCGGGGATTAAAGCCGGGAAGAGAACCTCGTCGTGGCCAGTCTTGGCCATCTCCCCGTGTATGAACCTCTCTATGTTGCGCATGATTTTAAGCCCGTAGGGGAGCCATATGTTCATCCCCTTGACCGGATAGCGCTTGTCCTGTATTCCAGCAGTCTCTATAACCTCGTTGTACCACTCGCTGAACTCCTTGCTCCACCTTTCCCTCTTCACCCTGCCCATACCGACCACCTTAGCCGTTGGACGTGAAAGCCGTTTATTAACTTTTTCCAGCCGGGAAGATGAAAGGGAAAAGGCCTAAAACTTGAGAACCCTGGCAAGGATTATCAGGGGGTCCCAGACCGGGGCAAAGGGCGGGGCGTAGGCCAAATCCGTGAAGAAAGCGTCTCTTGTCGTGAAGCCGGTCATGAGCATCGCCGCGGCCGTGTCCACCCTCGGCAATACCCCCGAGCCGACAGCCTGGACTCCGAGGAGTCTATTCGTCTCGTTGTCAACGACTCCCTTCAGCCATATCGGCCTCGCCCCCGGGTAGTAGTGGGGCCTTGTGGTGGCTTTGATGAAGGCGGTTCTGACATCGTAGCCTTCCCTAATTGCCTCGGCCTCGGTGAGGCCGGTCTTCCCTATCTCAACGTCGAAGAACTTCGTGATGCTCGTCCCGAGGACTCCTGGGAAGTGAATGCCCCTGCCGGCTATGTTGCTTCCGGCCACGTAGCCCATCTTGTTTCCTGCAGGGGCAAGCGGGATCCAGACGCGCCTCCCGGTTATGACGTGCTTTGTTTCCGCGACGTCGCCCGCTGCGTAAACGTTTTCCACGCTGGTCTGCATCCTCTCGTTCGTCCATATGGCGCCTGTCTCCCCTATCCTGACGCCGATCCCCTTTGCGAGTTCGGTGTTGGGCCTTATTCCAGTGGCCACCACCACCAGGTCGGCCCGGTACTCATCCGCGTCGGTGACGACTTTCTCTACCCTACCCTTCCCCTCGATGCGGAGGGTTATCTCCTCGGTTCTAAGGTTCAGCTTCTTCCTCATCTCCCCCTCAAGGACGTCCGTGATCTCCCTGTCGAAGGCTTTCTGCATAATCCTCGGGTTCCTCTCTATGAGGGTTACCCCCTTTCCCTGGGCTGCGAAGGCCTCGGCCATCTCGACCCCTATGTAGCCGCCGCCGATGATAACGACGTCCTCAACTGGGTTCTTCTCAAGGTAATCCCTCATCGCAACCGCATCCGGGGGAAGGTCGGCCGTGAAGACACCGGGGAGGTCAATTCCCTCTATCGGGGGGATCCGGGGGGAGGCGCCGTTGGCGAAGAGGAGGTAGTCCCACCCGTAAGTTTTCTCGCCGTCTTCCTCACGAACCCTGACGGTTCCCTGATCCACTTCAATTACCTCCGCCCTGAGGTGGAGATCTATGCCGCGCTTCTTGATGAATACCTCCGGCGGGTAGTGCATGAGCTTCTCCTTCTCCGCGATTCCCTCGACCACGTAGGGGATCCCGCAGGGCGCATGGCTGACCCACTCAGTTGCCTCGAAGACCTTGACGTCCCACTCTGGTCTCATCTTCTTTACCCTGGAGGCGGCGCTCATCCCGGCCGCCCCGCCGCCTACGATAACCACCGTCTTCTTCATTCCCATCACAACCCCAGCACTGCTCACTCAGGTCTTCCTCAGGATGATGTCGTAAGTGTTCTCCCCCCTCATGACGCTGAGCACAAGGCTCTTGTCGTAGTCTATGAACTTCGCCCCGGCAAGCGTGTATCCTTCCTTCTCTAAGAACTCCTTTGCCTTGAGCCCCAAATCCCCAAAGAGCTCCGCCGCGAGGGTTGCAAGGCTCGGCTCCTCGACCTTGAGCTCGGTGTGGTACCTCTTGGCGAGTTCGAACACATCCTCCACCATCTTGAACCACCGTTCTCAGTTGCCCCCATCTCTTAAAAACCTCGCCGTTGCCGGGGGGCACTCGCAAACATTTTTATTCCCTTACCCCATACCCATCCATCGGCTGGAGGTGAGACGATGGCGGGGTTAAAGTTCTGCCCCAAATGCGGCACTCTCATGCGTCCTGACAGGAAAAGGGGCGTTTGGGTATGTCCCAACTGCGGTTACGAGGAGCCCATAACCGATGAAGACAAAAAGAAGACGAGAATAACCCAGAAGGTAGAGCACAGGCCTGACGAGGGTGTCGTTATCGTCGATCAGGAGGTGGAAACCCTACCAACCACAAGGGTTTACTGCCCCAAGTGCGGCGAGGTAGTCGAAGCCTACTGGTGGGAGATTCAGACGAGGGCCGGCGATGAGCCGAGCACCATATTCTACAAGTGCAAAAAGTGCGGCTACGTCTGGAGGTCATACGAGTGAACGAGATGGCCCTTAAGACCGCTGAAAAACTTCTCCAAAAGGCTCTGAAGGAGCTCGATGAGGCGTACCTGAGGCTTCCGGATGTTGACAACGGAAAAGCTTATTTATTCCGCGGAAAAGAGAGGGTTAGGCTTGCACTTGAAATACTTGAGAAGGGGGTATAAAAATGCCGTTTGAGATCGTTTTTGACGGGGCGAAGGAGTTTGCGGACCTGATAGCGACCGCGAGCAACCTCATTGACGAGGCCGCGTTTAAGGTGACGGAGGAAGGGATATCAATGAGGGCAATGGACCCGAGCAGGGTCGTGCTCATCGACCTGAACCTCCCTGAGACCGTGTTCTCAAAGTACGATGTTGAGGAAGCCGAGACAATCGGAATCAACATGGACCACTTCAAGAAGATACTCAAAAGGGGCAAGGGCAAGGACACCCTAATCCTGAAGAAGGGGGAGGAGAACTTCCTCGAAGTAACCTTTGAGGGGACCGCGAAGAGAACCTTCCGGCTTCCGCTGATAGACGTCGAGGAGCTCGAACTTGATCTCCCCGAACTCCCGTTCACAGCCAAGGTGGTTCTCCTCGGTGAGGTTCTAAAGGAGGCCATCAAAGACGCCTCCCTCGTCAGCGATGCACTGAAGTTCATAGCGAAGGAAGGCGAGTTCACCATGAGGGCGGAAGGGGAGACCAACGAGGTTGAGATAAAGCTCACCTTAGAGGACGAGGGACTCCTTGACCTCGAGGTTGAGGAGGAGACCAAGAGCGCGTACGGCATCAGCTACCTCGCGGACATGGTCAAAGGCATCGGTAAGGCCGACGAGGTGACGGTCCGCTTCGGCAACGAAATGCCGCTCCAGATGGAGTACTATATAAGGGACGAGGGCAGGCTGGTGTTCCTCCTAGCCCCGCGCGTTGAGGAGTGACTCCCTTTTTCCCTTTTTGGGTGGTTGGGATGGACATCGTAAAGCTCAGAGAGATGCTTGAAGCGGAGCTCTCTCGAGCTGAGCTTGCGGACGTCGACGCCTCGTTCTACGAAGACCTAAGCAGCTTCCTAAAGGCCCTCAAACTCAGTGCGGAGGCCTCAAGGGAGAGAGGGGAGGAGGTAGAGGAGCGCCTCTACACCGAGCAGCTTAGAATGGCGGAGTGGCTGGTTAGGGAGATCCTTAGGGCCAGGCTTCACAAGCTGGTTGACATGGTTTTCAGCGGCCCGGCCAGTCAAGGGGAACTCATCGAGCCGGAGAGGAAGCTCTTCGTGATATTGAACGCCTTCGTTGAGGGGAAGGGGCTGGACAACTTGGAGGTGGAGGTTCCTTCAAAACCATCCCCACTAAAAAGCGAGGGGGAGATGGCCAGAGAAACGAAAACTCCGGTGAGAGAAGCTTACATTATCGAGGAGGATGTCCCAGCGGTTATAGACGAGGAATTTAACGAATACGGACCCTTCAGGGCAGGAGACCTCTCGGTCCTGCCGGAGAAGATAGCGAAGATACTCGTCGCGAGGGGCCTCGCCAAGAGGGTCAAGATTTCATTTTAGAAGTTTGGGATTTGGAGAAAACAAAAAGAAAGAAGGGTTCACTCAGAGAACTTCTTGAGGAACACCTCTACTATGGTGTTCGCCCTCTTCTGGAGCAGGTAGGCCTTCTTCATGTAGTACGTGGCCCTCTGGATGTTCGTGGAGGACAGGCTCTCAGCCTTTTCGTAGTACTCATGTGCCTTGCTCGTGTAGAGGCCGGTAACCTTGCTCAGGATGGTGAAGTAAACGCTCGGAAGGGCCTGCTGGGCCTCTTGCATGTAGGAGTAGTAGTTGGAGAGGGCGGCCTGGTAGAGCTGGAGGTAGTAGTTGTACTCAACCATGTGGTCGAGGTCTGAGAGAGTATAGGTTCTCTGGGTGTCCTGGTAGTTGTTGTTCATGACGCTTATCCTGAGGACGTCACCGAGGCTCTTTGGAGTGTAGTAGAACTCAACAACACCATCGTCGGTGTAGAGTACGTTGCCGTTGACCACGACCTTCGTCTCACCGCTGACCGGCTCCATGCTCTGGGCGTCGAGGGCAACTACCTCTATCTTGACGGGCTGGCCGATGGTTATGGGTCCCTCCGGCATGGCGTAGACGACCATCTTCGGCAGGCCGATCTGGACTATTATCGGCGAGTAATCAAGAACCTGACCCGTTGCCTCGTCCTTGACCGCGACGACACCGAGGTAGGTTCCGCTGCCGTAGGCTTTGATGTTGAGGTAGGTCGAGGACACCTGGTTCCGCGGCAAGAGGACGCTGCTCGGGGCCACCATCACGTCTCCGTTGTCCCTCAGGATCTGGTAGTAGAAGAGGTAGCTGATCGGGTTGTAGCCAACCGTGTCGTAGCCGTAGACCGCTATGAGGTAGTAGCCTTGATCCGGCATGAATTCCTCGAAGGACTCATAGGATGTTGGCCCAATCTGATCCACGTAAATCCTGAAGTTGGCGTTCTCGCCGTTGAGGAAGTTGATGAGATCCTGGTAGGTTGGGAAGTAGAACACGTAGAGGTCGAGGTCAGCCTTCGGGTTTTCAGGCTTGGTTATGCCGACCCTCATGTAGTAGTCCCTGTCCGTTATGTGTATTACTCCAATGACATCCCAGGAGTCCTGGCTGACGTTCCTAACCATGCTGTATACCTTATCCATGCTGCCGATTCCAAGGCCGTAGACCTTGCCCATTATGCTCTGGTAGTTGTTGTTCCTGATGTTGATGAGGGTGTGTATTGTTCCCGGTGAAGACCTGTCAATGTGGATCCTCTGTGGGGAGATCGTAACCGATGAGATCTGGGCGCTTATGCTGTAGTGGGACTCGTTGTAACCGGTAAATGCTTCTGTAAAGGTGCTCGTATAGGCCGTTATCTCCCAGGTTCCGGGCTCGGGATCCTTGATGACCCAGGTGTACTCAGGGGTAGCGGGGCCGACGAACCAGTAGCCTGGCACGTAAGCGGCAACAACCTCGCCGTCGGGCTTGGCTATCATAAGGGTGGTTCTGCCCATGGCGGTTCCGTTGATATCGCGTGGAACCTTGAGGGTGACGCGGAACTCCTTGGCTCCAGATGGGATCTGGAAGAAGTAGTGCTTGGCAACGCCTGGAAGAGCCGTGTCGCTCAGGGAGGCGTGGTTCTCGCCGTGGAAGTTCAGGGGGAGGTCAACTACGACCGGGATGAAGCCGTCGATGTAGCTAGTGTCCGGGTCGTCTATGTAAACGAAGCCGACGTAGATGTGGCCGGGCTTGAGCTTGGAGTAGTCTATCTGGATGGAGAACGATCCGAGGACGTTGCCTCCAGCCAAGACATGGTTCTTGCTCGGCATAATCCAGCTTGCACTGGTGCTTATGTCGTACATCTTAGGAGAGTCCGTGTACCAGAGGCCGTTCCCTTCACTGTAGTTCATCGGGTAGAAGTAGAGCGGGACGCTCTCCGGGAACTCGTTCCTTATGTAGACTCCGCGGTAGAGATACGGCAGTCCAAAGACCCCGTAGAAGTAGCTGTTGAACTCAACGTATGCCGGGTTGAGGGGTATCTTCTTCTTGCCCAAGACGTCCCTGAAGCCGGTGAAGGTGGTTCCGCCGTAGATGTAGGTCGTCGTCTCGTTGCTCAAGTTCTTAAAGACTGCTATGGCCTTGTCAATCTGTATGAGGCCGAAGCCCTGGTCAACGGGGGTGGCCTCCTGGACGGGGAGGGCACTCATCTCAAGGGCGCGCCTTATCATGAGCGGGTTGTAGTTAAGGCCGTGGGCCTTTGCATAGCTTATTATGAGCGCCGCGGCACCGCTGACGTGCGGGGTTGCCATTGAGGTTCCGTCCCAGATCCCGTAGTACCTGTAGGGATTACCGTAGAGCACTGTGTACCAGAGCGGGAGACTTGAGAAGATGAACTCACCGGGCGCGATAACATCAGGTTCAAGGAGGCCGTCCATCCTCGGGCCCCTGCTTGAGAAGCTCGTCACGGTGTTGGCAACACCGCTGACACCGTAGAAGATCTGCCAGCGGAGGCTTGAGCGGTAGGCGCCGACCGTTATCGCGAGGTCGCTGTCACCGGGTGAGCCGACGGTGTTGGTCGTTGGGCCATCGTTTCCGGCGGCGATTGCAAAGGTGACACCGAAGTAGTCGGTTATCAGGTTGACGTAGAAGATGGTGGGATCCTCAAGGCCATCGTTGTAGGTTGCGAGACCTCCAAGGGACATGCTTATGACGTCCGCGCCGTGGAGTGCCGCGTAGAACATTCCGTTGATGATCCAGCTTATCCTTCCGAAGCCAAACTCCCCTGGGAGTACTTTTACTTCCATTAACTGGGCGTTGGGGGCTATGCCGTAGGCAGGGTATCCGCCGGTGAAAGTTCCGTTGAAGACCGGGTCGTTCGGGAGGGGAACTCCGGCTATTGTTCCGCTGACGTGGGTTCCGTGGCCAAAGCTGTCCCACATGAACATCGCGTAGCCAACGCCCGGGCCGTAGTAGATCGGTATGGGGTAGTTCTCGGTATTGTTCATGTCCCCAATGTGAACCCTCGCGAGGGCAACGTCAACCTTTGTTGTTGGGATCTGAACGTAGTCGCCTGTCTCGTCGTAGAGGGTCATCGGCTGGTCGTCGGTGAAGTTGTTGTCGAGGTTGAAATCAACGTACGCAACGAGGTTCCCGCTTTCGTTCACCACCAAGACAGGGTAGACATCGCTGAGGTTTCCGTAGACCAGATCGTTGAGGTCAAAGTACCTCTCGGGAAGGAGACCGAGGTAGTACTCGCTTCCGGTTATGTTGCCAACGTAGTAAGTGCCCATCGTGTAGTTGGTGAACATGTATGGGTGGCCGTAGAAGTTATAGTACACACCCCAGTAAACCGGGACGGTCATGTTGACGGTTATGTAGCCGTCATGGGTCTCGTTTGTGCCGTAGTAGAGCTGGGCTATCCCAGCGTCGCTCGCATCGTAGACGTCTATGATCTTCCTCCTCCCGTCGAGGGTTCTCTGGAGGAAGGGATGCCCGACGTCAACGCCGGTGTCGAGAACCGCAACGGTTACGTTGTTACCGAGGGCTCCGTACTCGTTCCAGGCGCTGTAAGCGCCGGTGGTGTATATGCTCAGGAACATGTCCGGGGCCACCGAGAACCTCTGGGGGAGCTTCTGGGGCGGCTGAAGACCAGGTTCCACAACTGGCTTCGAGAGCTTAACGGTTCTGTCCTTCCATATCGCGAGTATGCCCTTTATGTTCTTGAGCTTCTGAAGGTTGTCCTTCGGTATGGTTACAACTATGAACTGGTACTGGGGTTTGCTTATCGGGTCGATCCTTCCGATCTTGGAGAGGGCCTTGAACACCTCGTTCGCCCTGGCCTTGGTGGGCGCAACGATAAGCCTCACTTCCTTCTCGTTGCTTTGGAGAAGCTGGTTGATCTCTTTGTTTACAGGCATTATCTTGGGGTTCGAAGCTGGGCTCAGGTTATAGGTATTGGACGCGCTCACCTTGGGCATTGCGGTCGCTGGAACTACTGCCAGGGCCATAATTAACACGACAAGGGCACTGAGGGCTTTTTTGTTCATAATCTGAGACACCTCCATTCAGGTATGTGCAATGGTGTATACACCTAAGGGATTATTAAATTTTCCGATTGGGCCAATGCGGTTCCTCGAAAAAATCGATTTTGAAGGTTTCCAAGAGAATAGCGTACTATTATTCCATCATACAAAAATAATCAATAGGGCTTAAAGATACTCCAACGCCCTTGATAATTCATTGAGGAACCATGTCAAACAGAACTCCAATTAGATACATTTATGCAGTGAAAGGGGAGCTTTTAGGATTGATTCACCTGAAGCCATTATGCCTACGGCTCCGACCCGGGTACGGCCTTCTCCCCAGCCATTTTCAGTTAATTTTAAATAGGGTTTGCTTATATCACCAGCGGTAAGTACTTTCGAGGAGGTAAGCGCCATGAGTGAATACAGGTTTATAAGATGGTTTGAGGAGCTCGGAAAGAGCGACGTTCCCCTCGTCGGCGGTAAGGGTGCCAACCTCGGCGAACTCACAAACGCCGGCATACCGGTTCCACCCGGGTTCTGTGTCACAGCGGAAGCGTATAAGTACTTCGTCAACAACGTTAAGGTCTCCAAAGAACAGATAAGGGAACTCTTGGGAGAGAAGGCCGAGACCGGTGTTCTCGCTGAGATACTCGCAAACGCCCCCGAGGAGGAGAGAACCCTCCAGGACTGGATAATGGACATAGTGAGCAGGACGAACGTTGACGACAGCAGGGAGCTCCTCGACAACACCGCCCTGATAAGGGAGCTCATAGACAGCATGCCAATGCCAGAGGAGATAGCCAGCGAGGTTCTCGACGCGTACCACAAGCTCTGCCAGCGCTTCAACAAGAAGCCAGAGGAGGGCGAGTTCATATACGTTGCCGTCCGCTCCTCGGCCACCGCAGAGGACCTTCCGGAGGCTTCCTTCGCCGGCCAGCAGGAGACATACCTCGACGTTTACGGCGATGACGACCTCCTTGAGAACGTTCGGAAGTGCTGGGCCAGCCTCTGGACCGCTCGCGCTACCTTCTACAGGGCCAAGCAGGGCTTTGACCACAGGAAGGTCTACCTCTCGGCGGTAGTCCAGAAGATGGTCAACAGCAAGACGAGCGGCGTCATGTTCACTGCAAACCCCGTCACCAACGACAGGAACGAGATCATGATCAACGCCGCCTGGGGTCTCGGTGAGGCTGTAGTCAGCGGTGCCGTTACCCCCGACGAGTACATCGTCGAGAAGGGCACCTGGAAGATCAAGGAGAAGTACATTGCAAAGAAGGAGGTCATGTACGTCCGCAATCCAGAGACAGGCAAGGGAACCGTTCTCGTCAAGGTGGCCGACCACCTTGGTCCGGAGTGGGTTGAGAAGCAGGCTCTGACGGACGAGCAGATTGTCGAGGTCGCGAAGATGGGTGCGAGGATAGAGGAGCACTACCAGTACCCGCAGGACATTGAGTGGGCTTACGATGCCGACGACGGCAAGCTCTACATCGTCCAGAGCAGGCCGATAACCACCCTCAAGGAGACCAAGACCGAGGAGGCCGAGGAGGTCACCGAGGAGATGGAGGTCATCCTCAAGGGTCTCGGTGCCTCACCTGGAATTGGCGCCGGTAAGGTCGTCATAGTCCTCGACGTCAACGACATTGACAAGGTCAAGGAAGGGGACGTCCTCGTAACAACGATGACCAACCCCGACATGGTCCCGGCAATGAAGAGGGCTTCAGCGATAGTTACCGACGAGGGCGGAAGGACCTGCCACGCGGCCATAGTCGGCAGGGAGCTCGGCATACCGACGGTAGTCGGAACCAAAGAGGCAACCAAGAAGCTCAAGGACGGCATGCTCGTCACCGTTGACGGAACGAGGGGTGTCGTCTACAAGGGCATAGTCAAGAGCCTCGTCAAGAAGGAGGAGGAAGAGAAAGCAGCTGGCGGCCAGGTTGTGGTTGCAGGTGCCCCGCTCATAACCGCCACAGAGGTCAAGGTCAACGTCTCGATGCCGGAGATAGCGGAGCGCGCTGCTGCAACCGGTGCAGACGGCGTAGGTCTCCTCAGGGCAGAGCACATGATACTCAGCATAGGCGCCCACCCCGTCAAGTTCATCAAGGAGGGCAGGGAGGAGGAGCTCGTTGAAGTCCTCGCCAACGGCATAAGAAAGGTCGCCGAGGCCTTTTACCCGAGGCGCGTCTGGTATAGGACCCTCGACGCCCCAACCAACGAGTTCCGTGAGCTCCCCGGTGGGGAGGACGAGCCCATAGAGAGGAACCCGATGCTCGGATGGAGGGGAATAAGGAGAGGCCTTGACCAGCCGGAGCTCCTCAGGGCGGAGTTCAAGGCCATCAAGAAGCTCGTGGATGAGGGCTACGACAACCTTGGTGTCATGCTCCCGCTCGTCAGCCACCCGGAGCAGGTCAGGAAGGCCAAGGAGATAGCACTCTCCGTCGGCCTCGTCCCGCACAAGGACGTTGAGTGGGGTGTCATGGTCGAGACCCCCGCGAGTGCGATAATCATCGAGGAGCTCATAAAGGAGGGCCTCGACTTCATAAGCTTCGGCACCAACGACCTCACCCAGTACACCCTTGCCATAGACAGGGACAACGAGCGCGTCTTCAAGCTCTACGACGAGACCCACCCGGCGGTTCTGAAGCTCATCAGGGACACGATAAAGGTCTGCAAGAAGTACGGCGTCGAGACCAGCATCTGCGGACAGGCGGGCAGCGACCCGAAGATGGCAAGGCTCCTCGTCAGGATGGGCATCGACAGTATCTCCGCCAATCCCGATGCCGTCGAGCTCATCAGGAAGGTTGTTGCCAGGGAAGAGGCCAGGATAAGGCTTGAAGCCGCAAGAAAGGCCCTTGAGTGAGGCTTTTCGGCTTTCTCTTTCCAGTTCTCTACTTTTCTTCATGTGGACGATCGATTCCAAAAGGCTTATCTACTGCCAATGAGCTAAGCTGAGCCTGAGTGTTGCCCCCGATTTCTTTGAAGTGCTCCTGACGGCAAAGAACGTCACGGTTCTTCCAGTGAGCATTTTTCGACAAGCCTCGCCCTTTAGAGTGGGGCGGGGGTCATAAGCACTTCTTCAACCTTAGCGTTAAGCTTCTTGCAGAATAGCTGGCCCTTTTATCCACGATAAGCTTTTTATTCCCGCGTTTCGATGGATATCTCAATGAAGCGAGTCGAGGCTATGAGGGGGCAGATTCTCAGCGGGCCGATAGTCAAGACGCTCATCCTGTTAGCTTATCCATTAATAATCAACAGGCTCGTTCAGGTTCTCTACAACCTCACCGATACATTCTGGCTGGGCAAACTCGGAAGGATCGAACTTTCAGCCCCAGGGACAGCGTGGCCCCTCGTCTGGTTCTTCATGAGCATAGGCATGGGGTTTGCTACAGCGGGCTTCGCCTTCGTGAGCCAGTACGTGGGTGCCAGAGAATATGAAAAGGCCAACCGTTCCGCCGGAGCGCTATACTCCCTCATGCTCCTCTTCGCCACAGCTGTTGGAGTAACGGGCGTGCTTCTCGCTCCCGAACTGCTCCGCCTGATGAACGTCAGCGATACAATATACCCCTACGCGCTCAGCTACACGAGGGTCATCTTCGCCGGGATACCCTTCTCCTTCACACTCTTCGCCTTCAACTTCCTCCTGAGGGCAGTTGGGGACACCAAAACGCCGGTGAAGATAAACATCGCCACGGTGATCCTCAACATAGCTCTCGATCCACTCCTCATCTTCGGCATCGGGCCCTTCCCGAGGCTGGGGGTTACAGGCGCTGCAGTGGCCACAATGTTCTCGAACAGCGTTGGCTCTGTCGTGGGCGGTTATCTCCTCTTCACCGGAAGGGTCGGAATATACCTCACGCCCGAGACGCTTAAGCCGGACGTTAGGTTCTACTCTAAAATCTTCCGCGTCGGCCTACCTGCAAGCATCGGGAACTCCACCACCGCTTTGGGCTTCGTTATACTCACGAGGGTCATCTTCACCGTTGGCGGGCTTTACGGGCAGGCCCATGGAATCCCGAACTTCGAGGATGTGGCCTTCGCCACCTACAGCATAACCAACCGCTTAACGAACTTCATGTTCGCCTTCTCCGACGGGATAAGCATGGCGATGGGCACGATGGTTGGCCAGGCTATAGGTGCGAAGCTCTACGATAGGGCCAAGGTCATAGCCGAGAAGACGATGGCCATAAACTTCACGATACTCGGGATTGGAACGCTCCTCTTCATATTCTTCCGCGTGCCCATCTTCCGGTTCTTCATAAACGACCCGGCCGTTATAGCCGAGAGTGCCAAAGTTGTAAAGTACTTCTCGGCCTCGCTTCCCTTCTTCGGAGTCTTTTCGGCCGTGAACAACGCCTTCCAGAGCGCCGGGCAGACTAAGAAGAGCATGGTGCTCAGCATGGTAAGGCTGTGGGGGATAAGGCTTCCACTCAGCTACGGGCTGGGCCTTCTAACGAGAGACACTGCCGGGATGTGGCTCGGGATGGGTCTGAGCAATGTTTTAGGAGCTGTTATAGCCCTCGCCTGGTTCCTGAGGGGGAGCTGGATGAAGGCAATAATCGAGGAGTAACTTTTTATTGGTGCGTTTCGACTACTGTCTCACCGTGGTGGCGATGGAGAGGGCAAAGCTCAGGGCGATGAGAGAGGAGATACTGAACGGGCCGATTGAAAAGACACTTCTCATGTTAGCAGGCCCCCTTGTTGTGAACAACCTCGTCCAGGTGGTTTACAACATAACGGACACCTTCTGGCTCGGAAAGCTCGGGAGGGAAGCCCTCTCCGCGCCGGGGGTAACGTGGCCGATAATAGGAACCCTGATGGCCCTTGGTATGGGGTTCGTTACGGCCGGCTTCGCCTTCGTCGGGCAGTACATAGGTGCCGGAGAATACGAGAGGGCCAACCGTTCCGCGGGAGCGCTGTACTCGCTCATGCTCTTCTTTGCAACAGCCACCGCAATTCTAAGCCTCCTGATACTTCCCTACGCGCTGGCCTTCATGAAGGTAACCTCCGCCCTCTATCCTTACGCGAAGACCTACGCGACGATAATCTTTCTCGGCGTCCCCTTCGCTTTCACGTACATGGCCTTCTCGGCGCTTAGCAGGGCCGCGGGGGACACGAAGACGCCCATGAAGATAACCCTCCTCACAGTGAGCGTCAACATAGTTCTCGACCCGGTTTTCATCTTCGGCCTCGGCCCATTCCCGAGGCTCGGTGTTGCCGGCGCGGCGCTGGCGACGATTTTAGCCAACACCCTTGGCTCGGCGATAGGCCTCTGGATTCTCTTTAAAGGAAAGATAGGCCTCAGGCTGAGCGTTGAGAACCTAAAGCCCGACCTTGAGTTCTACTCTAAAATCTTCAGGGTCGGCCTGCCAGCGAGCGTTGGACAATCAGCGAACAGCTTCGGCTTCGTAGTTCTCACGAGGATAATCATGGGCTTTGGAGACGTAACCTATGCAGCTTACGTCATAACCACGAGGCTCGTCAACTTCCTCACGAGCATATCGAGGGGAATAAGCATGGCGATGGGAACTATGATAGCCCAGAACGTTGGAGCGAGGAAGTATGGAAGGGCCAAGGCGATAGCGGAGAGGACGATGGCGGTGAACTTCACGATAGCCGGACTGGCCGTTCTGGTAATAGGCCTCTTCCGCGTACCCATCTTCCGTGTTTTCCTGAACGACCCCGCGGTTATAGCCGAGAGCAAAATAGTCCTTGAGTACTTCCTCGTCTCGGTCCCCTTCTTCAATGGAATATTCATAGTCGTAAACAGAACCTTCAGCTCGGCAGGGCACACGAAAAAGACGATGCTCTTAGGAATACTCCGCCTCTGGGGGCTGAGGATACCTTTGAGCTACCTCTTCGGCTATGTTCCGGCCTTAGCGGTGGCTTTCACCCTACCGCTCCTCCAGAAAACGCTCTACCTCAGGCTCCCCCTTGCCGAGCTCTTCGGGATGACGAGCAGGGGAGTATTCTTCGGCATGGGACTCAGCAACTTCTTGGGGGCGCTCCTTGCGCTTGCGTGGTTCATGAGGGGAAGCTGGATGAGGGCGATAATCGAGGGGAGAGAAGCCGGTAGAGGCATAAAAAAGAGAAGGGCCACCGCAAAAGGGGATGGCGGCCCCCTAAAGGGAAAGTAGTCACTTCCCCGCTATCTTCACGTTCTCGAACTTGACGTGCGGAACGGTCATGGACGTCATGAAGGGCATTACTGTCTGCTCCTTCGTTACCTCGCTCGCCTGTTTAAGAAGCTCGTAAACGTTTCCGGCGATGAGGAAGACGCTGGAACCAACAACCTCGCCGTCCTCGATGAGGAATGCCGGATTGGCGGTTACGGCGAAGTTTCCGTTGTCCGGGTTGCTTGAGTGTGCCCCCTGGAAGCCGTCAACGAAGTAACCGCGCTTGATCTCGCCGATTAGGTCCTCAAGGGAGCGCTTCCCGTTCTCTATGACGACGTTGTGGAAGCCGATGTTTATTCCACCGCTTCTCAGGTCGCGCTTCCCGTTGCCGGTGCTCTCCGTGCCGTAAATTTTAGCCCAGTAGTTGTCCCAGACGAAGCCCCTGAAGGCTCCCTCCTCGATGAGGACGTTCCTCCTCGTCGGCACGCCCTCGCCATCCGCTATGGCCGGCTCTAAGGAGAGCGGGTGGAACGGGTCGTCGTAGACCGTCAAAACCTTGCTCGCTACCCTTTCGCCGACCTTTTCCGCTAATGGGGTCGTCTCTTTGACTAAGCGCTCACCGCTGAAGGCCGGAAGGAGAGCGTAGCTGAGGAGTCCCGCTATGGCCCAAGGGCCGAGGATTACCGGCACCTCCTCGTTCTTGCTCGCCTTCACGCTGTAGGCCCACTTAACTTTTCTGACCGCCCTCTCGACGATTCCTTCAACGTCGAGGTTTAAATCTCTCCTCGCGTCGAAGTCGAATATTCCGGGCGTTACTACGCCTTCTTTCCTCCCGACGAGCTCGAAGTAAATGTAGGAAGCTCCGTCCTCCTGGAAGACGTCTATCCCGTGGGAGTTAACGATGTGCCTCTCCTCCCAGGAAACTCCGCCTGCTCCTCCAGCAACGACCGCGTTCTTATCTTTCTCCCGGGCAAGCCTTATGCCGTGGACGAGCTTCTCGACGAGTATATCGGGCGAGGCCTCCTTTAGCTCGTAGTTTGGCTTTGGCTTCTCCCTGTACTTCCCCGGCTCCGGTAGGGAGACCCACTTCTCGTCCCTGCTGTTGAGCCTCGCCATCTTTGCCGCCTGCTCTATGGCTTCCCTCACCCTTGAGGGCTCGTCGCTGTCAACTATCGCCAGACCGAGGCGCTTGTCCTTTATTCCGCGGATTACCATTACAGCGCCGCTCCTCGTTGATGCCATCGAAATCTCGTTGAGCTCAACGTTTGCGCTGACCTCCCTTGAGCGGTAAACCGCTATCTCAACCTCGTCGAAAAGCTTCTCGGCGTAGCGAAGAAGGTTCTCCATGGCAATCACCTCACCCGATTAGAATTCCTCCATCAAAGCGCATGTGAGGGCCACCTGAGCTTACAAATGCAATCTGTCCCTTACCGCAGAAGCCGACCTCAAGGCCGAAGTCCTTGCCGACCGCTGAAATCTTCTTGAGGGCCTCGATGGCGACGCCTGTTATTGACGTGTCCCTTATCGGCTCGGCTATCTCGCCGTTTCTAATGACGTAGCCCTCCTGGATTCCGACCTGGAAGGCCGAGTTAAGCTGTGCCTGACCACCGCGGAAGTCAACGACGTAGTAGCCGAACTTGATGTCCTCTATGAGCTCCTCGAAGGAGTGGTCACCGGGCTCAAAGACCGTATTCCTCATCCTGATTATCGGCGGGTAGCGGTAGCTCTCAGCTCTGGCGTGGCCGTTTGGCTCCATGCCCCACTTTGCCGCGTACTCGCGGTTGAGCATAATCTCCTTGAGGATTCCGTTCTCGATTATGTGGATGTCTTTAACGGGAACGCCCTCGTCATCATAGCGGTCGTTTCCAAAGCCACCCTCAACGTAGCGCTCGCTCATGGTTACGTACTCCGGAGCTATCTGCTTGCCGATTAAGTCCTTGAAGGGGGAGTTTATCGTAAGGTCTGCCTCCGCGAGGTGGCCAAGGGCCTCGTGGGCGATGATGCCGACGACTATAGGCCCGGCAACTATCGGCCACTCACCGCGCTTAGGGGCTACTCCTCTAAGCTGGCCCTGCATCTTCCTGAGAATCCTCCCGGCAACCTTCTCGTTGGGTTCCCTCTCGGTCATAAGCTCCCAGCCGTAGTCAACCGAGCCAATGCTGTCCCTCGCCATCGCGAGCTTCCCATCGGCTTTTCCGGTAACGTACGCTCCCTGGTAGAGGTAGTTGTAGTCCCACTCTATCGCTGTTCCCTCGTTGGTGAGGAGGAGCTTTTTACCCCCGCCGTCCTCGTAGCGTATCTGGACGCTTTTGACGGCCTTGTCCCCCTTCAGGAGCCTTTCAAGCTCCCGAAGGTGGCCCACCTTCTCCTCGATGTCGACCTCCCTCGGCTTAACGCGCATCTTGCTCTTCACTAAGTCCTGGACGGGCTTTATATCCGCCAGCTGGATTTTCTCCTTCTTGGTCTCAGCGGCCGCCTTCGCCAGTTTGTAGGCCTCTTCAATTTTCTTCTCAAGGTTGTTCAGCTCGCTCGTCGAGGCGAAACCCCAGGCGCCATCGGCTAAAACCCTAATGGCAACTCCCCTGTGGAGCTTTCCTGTGAAGCTCGTAAAAACGCCGTCCTTGAGACCGAGCGTTGTCTTCCTTAGGTCCTCGTAGCGGAGCTCTATGTACTCGGCCTTCAGGTTTTCCTCAGCCCACTTAAGGGCCCTCTCAAGTGCTTCCATGGTCATCACCGTTGACGTTTGTCCAACTCCCTGTAGGGGAGACAACTATAAAAGTCTTTTGAGCCTTTCGATGTGGGTCGAAAAGAAGGGATTTATACAAAACCGCGCAATACTCACTTGGTGGGAAAATGGATGGGCTTTCGCCTAAAATGGCCGTGCCCACCTTTCTGTTCTACACAGGACTCGGTGCAATCGTGGGTGGAGGGGAAGGTCTCCTAACGGGCATCAAGTTCGGCCTCTTCCTTTTCCTCTCCTTCTACCTCGTCCCATTTCTCGTTATCAGCAACCTTAACCTCCCCCGTGAGTGGCTAAGAACCGCGTTGCTGTATCCGGTTGGAGCGGTCAGTGGACTGGCGCTCACACCATTCTTTGAGGTCTCCATTGGTGACATCTGGCCGGTAGTAGCTGGGGCACCCCTCTGGGCCGTCTTCGTGGCGCTCATCCAGAGCGGAGCGCTTGAAAGGGCCGATAAAATTCTGGACGATGTCCTTCAGCCGAACGTCAGGCCCCGGCTTTATGAAGGGCACGGATTTGAGAGGTCTGAGGGGTCAAGAAAATGAAGCCCGAAGGTAAGGCATCTCTGCTCCTAGCGGGTGTTTTTCTGGTTCTTCTCTTCTCGTTGGTCTGCACTGGCAATGGGGGGTATGGTACAAAGCTGAAGGCTTCTCTTATGCTGGCAGTGCTCATTTTGATGGCTGTTGGTGTCATTCTAGCCCTTCAGAGGAGGAACACGCTATTGGCTTACTCGGGGCTTTTGACCCTTGCCGTGGGAGTACGTAGCGTCGGGCTACATTTTTCTTCTGAAAGCCTCGCCCTTTAGGGCGGGGATGCAGTAATTCTAAAACCAGCCCTTAAACAGGAAAGCAAACTATTTTAAAGCCTAAGGACAATACCATACTTTGAAATGAAGCGGACAGTAACCATAAAACTCCATCCAAGCAAAGAGCAGGAGAAAATCCTCTTCGAGTTAGCCGACACTGGAGCAAAAGTCTGGAACAGAGTAAACTATCTAAGACGGCAAGAATTCTTTGAGGGCAGACCAGTGGACTTCAACAAAACCGAAAAGATAGTTTATGAAGAGTTCAAGAAGGAAATCGGCTCTGCAACAGTCCAGCAAATAGCCAGAAAAAACGCCGAAAGTTGGAGAAGCTTCTTCTCCCTTCTTCGAAAGAAGCGGAACGGGGAACTCTCCGGCTGGTTCAAACCAAAACCACCAAACTATCTCAAAAAAGATGGGACGAGGGAACCCTTAATCGTCCTTAGAAACGACCAATACAAGATTAATGGGAATAAGCTAATCCTCAAAGGCCTTGGAAAATTCAAACGATTAGAAATCCAGTTTAAAGGCAGAATACACTTGAAAGGCAAGCAGGGAAGATTGGAAATCACCTACGATGCCATTAAGCGGAGGTGGTATGCTCACGTTAGCATCACGGTGGAGGAGAAGCTAATCAATGGTGAATGGGTAAGCGTTCCAAGACAACCCTTGGGAAACCTTTCAGCTGGAATTGACTTGGGAGTGAACAACCTAATGGCCGTTTACGTGGAAAACGGTGAAAGCTTTCTCGTGAATGGAAGACCGTTGAAAGCCATTGCCTTCTACTTTAGGAAGGTCATCGCTGACTACCAGTCTAAACTCAACAAGAGTGGAGCAAGAACGAGTAGAAAACTCAAAAAACTGCACGAGAAGGCTAAACTCCAAGCGAGGCACTACATTAACACTGCCGTGAGACAAACTGTTGAAAGACTGTATCACCTCGGAGTTTCAAGGATTGTCGTGGGTTATCCAAAGGGAATCGCCAGAAACTCTGATAAGGGAGCGAGGCAGAATTTCATTCTCTCTCACGTCTGGCGGTTTAATTACGTTATTAAGCGTCTCAAGGAAGTTGCCGAGGAGTATGGTATTCAAGTTGAGGTCGTTGATGAGGCTT
>NZ_JALXBJ010000014.1 GCF_026991495.1 Thermococcus sp.
AACCGCCTGCTTGAAGCCCCTCGCTAAAGCCCTGCCGAAGTGCTCAAGACCCGCCTGAGTGTCCATGAGGATTATCTCGCCCTTACGGAGGTTTATGTACTTGACGACCGCGTCGAGGAGGGCGTTCTCGGGGCATAGACAGCCGGCAGCGGCTTGAACCACGCTCCCCATGACGAGGAGCATTACCCCATCGGGACCGACGACGCCGAAGCGGTCAACGACATCCCTGACATCCGGCGTGAGCGAGAAGTATAGGCCCCAGTTCGTTCCCGGCCTCGCGCCGGTCTTCTCCTCAATGTAGTCGAGGTTCTTGTTGAGGGGCACTATCTTATCCCTGACCTCCTTCGGGATACCTATGGCGTGGGCGAGGTTCATCTGCGGATCTTCGTCAACCGCTAAAACCCTGTAGCCGTCCCTTGCGAGGAGCCTCGCGAGGATCGCGGTTATCGTCGTCTTCCCGACGCCCCCTTTACCCGTTATAACTGCCCTGAAGCCCTCCTCGGGGGCCTGCTTTTTGGTCCGCTTGTTGAGCTCCTCCGCTATTTTAAAAAGGGTCTTCCTCCTCTCCTCATTCTCAGGGTTGGGTGATTCTGACATCCCAAAGCACCTTCTCTTGGTTGATATCCGGATGTATAAATGCCTTTATGTTCGAATTTAAAACCACCAGATGTATACATATCTATCATGGGGATGCATTAAAATGGAAAGGATGCACAGTAGCACGTTGTAGAATAAAGGTATTCACTGATGCGTAACCTTGGGTTTCACAAGAAGAGGTGCTCATTAAAGCATGAGATAAATTTCAAGAAGATGTGCTCCAATTTGGCAGAATAGTATAGATAAAATAAAAGAATATGCCTAAAAAAATTAGGAGTTCATTGTTAAAATGAAAAGTCATTTATAAAATAATGACACAAGGTGAGACGGTGATTTCCTATGTCCACAGAATCAAAGCCGACCATCTTCATCAATCCAGCGAAGTGCATTGGCTGCAGGCACTGCGAGATAGCGTGTGCAGTGGAGCACTCGAAGAGCAAGAACCTCTTCTCAGCGATCTTCGAGGATCCCCTCCCCCAGCCCAGGATACACGTCCTCCCGATGGGTGCCTACAACGTGCCCATGAACTGCCGCCACTGCGACGGCGCTCCCTGTGTCGAGGTCTGTCCAACCGGGGCACTCTACCACGACGAGGACGGCGCGGTGATGATAGCCCAGGACAAGTGCATTGGCTGCAAGATGTGCGCTATAGTCTGTCCCTTCGGCATTCCGGAGTTCGACGCCCTCAACGGCGTGATGTTCAAGTGCGATATGTGCCCCGACAGACGCGCCGAGGGGAGGGAGCCGGCCTGTGTTGAGGCCTGTAAGACCGGAGCACTACAGTTCGGAACCATTGACGAGATCGTCTCGAAGGTCAGGAAGGAGAAGGCGGAGCAGATCGTCAAGCTGAAGGAGGGTAAGGTTGAGGAGGAGTACAACCCGTGGGACCTTTTCAGGTCCATGGAGACCGTTATTATCCAAATTAACGAAGGTGAGTCGAAATGAAGAAGTATAAGGAGGTCTCTATAGACCCGACCACCCAGCAGATGTACGAGAGGGCGAAAGAACTTGGCATCGAGACGGTTTGGGACAGGCTTGAGAAGCAGCAGCCCCAGTGCGGATACGGCCTCCTGGGCGTCTGCTGCAGGAACTGTCTGATGGGCCCGTGCAGGATAAACCCCTTCGGCGGCGAGCCGAAGAGGGGAGTCTGTGGAGCCGATGCCGACACTATCGTTGCCAGGAACCTGCTGAGGATGATAGCGGCGGGCGCGGCAGCGCACAGCGACCACGGAAGGCACGTGGCATTAACGCTCCTCATAGCGGCCGAGATGGCGGAGAAGTTCAAGAAAGAGGGCAAGCCAACGCTTGAACTCGACAACATGGCTTCGAGCACGCTCCCGTATCAGGTCAGGGACGTTGAGAAGCTCAAGGCCGTCGCCAAAAAGCTGGGCGTCGAAACCGAGGGCAAGACGATAAGGGAGATAGCCAAGGAGGTTGCTGAAATAGCCCTCAACGACTTCGGCAAGCAGGACGAAGAGGCCCTCGCCTTCCTGAAGGCCTACCTCAACCCCAAGACCTACGAGATATTCGAGAAGGCAGGCGAGAAGGCTGGAATGCCATGGTTCGAGAACGGCATACTGCCGAGGAGCATAGACAGGGAGATAGTCGAGAGCCTGCACAGGACGCACATAGGAACCGACCACGACCCGGTGAGCCTGCTCCTCCACGGCCTCAAGACCTCGCTCGGCGACGCGTGGGGTGGCTCCCTCATAGCGACGGAACTCCAGGACATACTCTTCGGAACCCCGCAGGTCATAAAGGCCGAGGCCAACCTCGGCGTTCTAAAGGAGGACTACGTCAACATAGTCGTCCACGGCCACGAGCCAGTCCTTTCCGAGAAGATAGTCGAGGCAGCGCAGGATCCAGAACTCATAGAGCTGGCCCAGAAGTACGGGGCAAAGGGAATAAACGTCGTCGGAATGTGCTGCACAGGTCTTGAGGTTCTCATGAGGCACGGCATCCCGATAGCCGGCAACTTCCTCCAGCAGGAGATGGCGATCGTAACCGGCGCCGTTGAGGCGATGGTGGTCGACGTCCAGTGCATAATGCCCGCAACCGTTGACGTCGCGAGGTGCTTCCACACCAAGATAATCGACACCAGCCCGATAGCCACGTTCCCAGGAGCGATACACATCAAGTTCGACGAGAGGAGGGCTGATGAGATAGCGAGGGAGATAGTGAAGACCGCCGTCGAGAACTTCCCGAACAGGTCGAAGCAGAGGGTCGAGATTCCGAAGGAGAAGATGAGCGGTGTCGTCGGCTTCAGCGTCGAGGCCATACTCAAGCACTTCGGAGGCACGCTAAAGCCAATCGAGGAGGCGATCGTCGAGGGCAAGATCAAGGGTGTCGCCGGCCTCGTTGGCTGCAACAACCCCAAGCTGAAGCAGGATCACAACCACATCAAGATAGCCAACGAGCTTATGAAGAGGGACGTCCTTCTCGTTGGAACCGGCTGCTGGGCAACCGCCGCTATGAAGTACGGAATCTTCCTGCCGGAGTACGCGGACACAGAAAATGTCGGCCCCGGCCTGAGGGAGTTCGCCAAGGAGTGGGGAATCCCGCCGGCGCTCAACATGGGCTCCTGCGTTGACTGTACGAGGATACTCGTCTTAGCGGACATCGTTGCGAGGGATCTGAACGTGCCCATCTCAGCGCTCCCGGTTGTTGGCTCAGCTCCTGAGGCGATGACAGAGAAGGCCGTCTCGATTGGGACATACTTCGTGGCGAGCGGAATAACGACCCACCTCGGTGTAATACCGCCGGTTCTCGGTGGCCCGAAGGTCGTCAAGATACTAACCCACGACCTCTACGACATCGTTGGGGCTGCCTTTATAGTCGAGCCGGACCCCTACAAGGCAGCGAAGCTGATGTACGAGCACATAATGAAGAAGAGGAAAGAACTTGGCATCTGAGCCCCTTCTCCTCTTTTTTGAGGTGGTACCATGGACGAGATGGAAGGCCTTAACGCCGAGTTATGCATCGGCTGCGGTCTCTGCGCCCAGGTCTGCCCCCACAACGCCATCTTCGTAATCGACGACGGCAAGAAGGTCATCTCCTTCCATCCGGAACTGTGCAGGGACTGCAACTTCGAGTGCAACGACATCTGCCCCACCAACGCGATAAAGGGGCACCCGAGCAGGGCCGACCTCGAATTTGAGTACGCCCACTGCAGGGTCTGCGGGAAGAAGCTCGACTACACTGTCAAAACGGCAGAGTTTCTCTACCACAAGCTTGAGAAGTTCTACGAGCACCCGGAAATCGTCTTCATGTGCGACAGGTGCAAGCACGAGCGCGTCAAGGAGTTCCCGACCGAGTACCTCCGCTTCTTCGGGGGGAGCGCTAAATGAGGGGCATGAAGTTCTCCTTCCTGTGCAAGAAGAAGCCCCAGCCCACGGGGAAAAGAATAGCAATAGTCGGAGCTGGGCCCGCGGGGCTCACGGCAGCGGGCTACCTCGTCTGCAGGGGCCACGACGTTGATATCTACGACAAGATGCCCGAGCCCGGTGGCTTAATGCTCTTCGTCATCCCCGAGTTCAGGATCCCCGTGGAGAGGGTTCGGCTCGGAGCGAAGGAACTCGAAGAGGAGTTCGAGGTTAACTACTACCCGAGGACGAAGGTCATGGAGGGCGAAAGGCTAGACGAGGGCGACGAGTTCTACGAGCGAGTGATAAGGCTGAGCGAGCTGAAGGAGAAATACGATGCCGTTTTAATCGCCACCGGCATCTGGAACGTGAGGAGGATTGGAATCCCCGGGGACGACCTCGAGGGCATACTCTCACCGCTTGAGCTCCTCTTCTGGATAAAGGGCAACAAGCTCGGCTACGTGCCGGACGAGAAGGTTCCCGATTTAAGGGGCAAAAGGGTTGGAATAATCGGTGCTGGCTTAACTGCGGTCGATGTCGCCTTCGAGTGCAACAGACTTGGAGCGGAGGTCGAGATATTTTACCGCAGGACGATAAGGGAAGCTCCCGCCGGAGCCTACGAGATAAACATCCTCCGCAACAGGGGCGTTAAGTGGTTCGAGCTGGTAACTCCAAAGAGCGTCATCGGCGAAAACGGCAGGGTTAAGGCCATAGAACTCCTGAGGACGCGCCTCGGGGAGCCGGACGAGACGGGAAGGAGGAGGCCGATTCCCATTCCGGGTTCGGAGTTTCAGGTTCCGGTTGATTACCTCGTCTTCGCGATAGGGATGGTCTCGACGCCGCCGGTGAACGGAAGCTACCTCGCGGTTGACAGGAGGGGCAGGCTGGTAGTTGACGAGAGGCACATGACGAGCGTCGAGGGCATCTTCGCCGCTGGAGACGTTGCCAACGGGCCGACGAAGGTCGGGAGGGCGATAAAGGACGGTCTCTACACCGCTGTTGCCATCGACAAGTGGCTCAGGGGTGAGCTCTGATGGAGAGGAAGTACCTCTACGTGGACTACCTCACCTGCATAGGCTGCGAGACCTGCCAGACGGTCTGCGACTTCATCCACGATGGAAACCCGTACATAAGGATTTACATCACCGAGAACAAGCAGTACCTGCCGATAAACTGCAAGCACTGCGACGACGCGCCCTGCATAAAGGTCTGCCCGACCCAGGCGATATACCGGGACGAGGACGGTGCTGTAAGGATAGCAGAGGACAGGTGCATAGGATGCCTCGCCTGCCTGCAGGTCTGCCCCTACGGGGTGCCCTTCTACAGCCTCAAGGTGAAGGCGGTAACCAAGTGCGACATGTGCGCTGAGAGGCGCGAGGAAGGCATGGAGCCGGCCTGCGCGCTTATGTGCCCGGCGGAGGCAATCCAGTACGGACCCCTTGAGATTGTAATGAACCTGGTGCGGGAGAGGCGCGCCAAGAACATCCCGGAGCACCAGCGCGAGCTCACCGAGGAGGAACTCAGGAAGAGCATAAGCTCAGGCTTCAAGGTCTTTTGACTTCCTTTTCAATTTGGAGGGGGAACGATGGAGGTAAAGGAGATAATCGGGAACCTGCACAGGATAGTCCTCTGTGGCATCGGGAACGAAAAGATGGGCGACTACGGCTTCGGGGCTTACCTCGCCGAGGCCCTTTTGAGGGCCATAGAGAACCCCAACTTCTTTCCGCTGAACTGTCGCGACGTCCCCGAGAGCCAGGCGGGGGTCATAGTGAGGTTCAGACCCGAGCTGGTTATTGTAGCGGTCGCCCTCGAATTCGGAGAAAAGCCGGGGAAGGTCGTCGTCGCCGACCCATGGGAAGCTTTAGAGGACATCCCCGAGGAGTTCAGGTTCCAGCTCAAGGTAACGCTTGGGCACATGAAGGAGATCCTGCCGTGGACTCGCTTCGTCCTCCTCGGTTGCCAGCCTGGGAGCAGGAAGGAAGTGACGGAGGAGGTTAAGAACTGCGTGAGGGCCCTTGCGATTGCCTTCAAGGACGCCGTGGATTAGATCAGATCCCTGCCGGTTCCGGTCATCACGAGCTTTCCGTGCTTGACCCCCTTCAGGCTCAAAAGCCTGTCGGCTATCTCCTTTATTCTCCCAGCCTTTCCCCTAACGATAACGACCTCAAGGCAGTTGTGCTCGTCCATGTGGACGTGGACGCTGGAGACGATCTCCTCAAGGTACTCGTGCTGCAGGTCTAAAAGCTCCTTCACGACCTCCGCCTCGTCGTGATTGTAGAGCATCGTTATAGTTCCAGCGACCTCCGAGTCCTCAACCTCCCACTCGTACCTGACTATGAAGTCCCTCATGATGTCCCTTATTGCCTCGCTCCTGTTGATGTAGCCCTTCTCCCCTATAATCCGGTCAAACCTCTCAAGGAGCTCCTCTGGAATGGATACACCGAAGCGAACGACTCCCATAGCCATCACCCGAGACTTCAGGTTCACCGTATGGTTTTCAACCCAACCCTTTTTAAGGTAGCACCCCAGTTCACTTCGGTGATACCATGCACGAGTGGGCCTTAGCCGATGCCATAGTTAGAACCGTCCTCGACTACGCCAATAAGGAAGGCGCAAAGCGCGTTAAAGCAGTCAAAGTTGTTCTCGGCGAGCTCCAGGATGTGGACGCTGAAATCGTAAAGTTCGCAATGGAGCAGCTCTTCGCTGGAACGATAGCGGAAGGAGCCGAGATAATCTTCGAGGAGGAGGAAGCGGTCTTCAGGTGCAGGAACTGCGGCTACGAGTGGAAGCTCAAGGAGGTAAAGCAGAGCTTCGACGAGCGCATTAAGGAGGACATCCACTTTATTCCAGAGGTAGTTCACTCGTTTTTAGCCTGCCCCCGCTGTGGCAGCCACGACTTCGAAGTGGTTCAGGGCAGGGGCGTTTACGTGGCGGGAATAAAGATCGAAAAGGAGGGAGAGGAATGATCGACCCGCGTGAGATAGCTATAAGCGCGAGGCTTGAGAAGGTTAAGAGGATCATCCCTGTCGTCAGTGGCAAGGGCGGCGTTGGAAAGTCGCTGGTCTCAACGGCCCTCGCATTAGCTCTCGCTGAGAAGGGCTACAAGGTCGGATTGTTAGACCTCGACTTCCACGGTGCGAGCGATCACGTGATTTTGGGCTTCGAGCCCAAGGAGTTCCCTGAGGAGGACAGGGGAGTTGTTCCCCACACCGTCCACGGGATAAAGTTCATGACGATAGCCTACTACACCGAGGACAGACCGACCCCGCTCCGCGGAAAGGAGATAAGCGACGCTTTGATAGAGCTCCTCACCATAACCCGCTGGGACGAGCTCGATTATCTCGTCATAGACATGCCACCTGGCCTCGGCGACCAGCTCTTAGATGTGCTCCGCTTCCTCAAGAGAGGAGAGTTTTTGGTTGTGGCAACGCCATCAAAGCTCGCCCTCAACGTGGTCAGAAAGCTCGTCCAGCTCCTGAAGGAAGAGGGCCACAGAGTCCTCGGAATCGTGGAAAATATGAAACTCCTCTCGGAGCAACTCGACGAGGAGAAGGACGTTGAAGCTTTGGCGAAGGAGTTCGGAACCCCATACCTTGGAGGGATACCGTTCTACCCGGACCTCGATGCTAAGATAGGGAACGTCCACGAGCTTATGAAGACGGAGTTCGCGGAAAAGATAAGGGAGATAGCGGGGAAGATTTGATTTTATTCTTTTTTTCACTCAGACGAAACTCCTAAATATTTCCACACAAAACTTCGCTTTGGTGGGAATATGGAGAGTACAACACCCAAGGCATTCCGGGACTTCCTCGGCCCCGAGCCGGAGAGAGAGTTAATTCTGCTTGCCGCCATAGAACTCTACCGTGAGGGAAAGCTGAGCCTCGGAAAGGCCGCCCAGCTTGCAGGTTTGGGTGTAAGGGAGTTTCTATACGAGCTGAAGAAGAGGGGAATTCCAATAAACTACACGCGGGAAGAGGCCGAGGAAGACATAAGGCTCATTGAGGGTTTAGAATGAGGGTGGTTTCTAACACAAGGCCTCTTATCGGACTGTTTAACATCAGAAAGCTTGAAATCCTTCAAGAAGTTTTTGGCTGGTCATTGACGTCATATCCGCCGGGTGAGACTGATCAGCTGGTATAAACGCTTGAAAGGAGAGTATAACCATGAACGCCCTCGAAGAAATCTTTGAAGGGAAAAAGCGGATAGTAATATGTGGCATAGGAAACGACATCCGCGGGGACGATGCCTTCGGCGTAATCGTGGCTGAGAGACTGAAGGAACTCTTGGACAATCCCAACGTCCTCGTGATAAACTGCGGTGAGGTTCCAGAAAACTACACCGGGAAAATAAAGGAGTTCAGTCCAGATCTCGTTGTTTTCGTAGATGCGGTGGATTTCAAGGGAGAAGTTGGCGAGTACATAATAGCCGACCCAGAGGGGACGATAGGCGAGGCAGTCTCGACCCACAGCCTCCCGCTGAAGTTCGTCACAGGGTTCATGAAAACGATGATTAAATCGGACTTCATCCTGATAGGCTGTCAGCCAGCTTCAACGGGTCTCTTCGAGGAGCCGAGCGAGCTGATAAGGGAACGCGCGGAAAGACTCTCAAAACTTTTGGCCGGGATTCTGAAAGGTGGAGGGAATGATTGAGTACACCTGGCTGGCCCTTGGGATTTTTGGATTTGTTTCCTTCCTTCTTGACTTAAAGGCGGATGAGAGCAGAGAGGAAAGCCTAAAAGATCTTTCTTGGGCATCGGCTTCCTGCTGTGGTATCTTCAGAAAGACATCCTCGGCTTGCTCTTCTTCATCGCGTCGGCGGTCGTTTATCTTCCAGAGTTCAGAAAGAAGTGGATCAGATGGAGGTACGGGTGAGAAAAGCATATTAACATCAAGAACAAAACTCGGGTGATCGGTTATGACTAGCGTAGCAATTAGAGTTCCCGAGGGTGTTGACATAGAATTCGCAAAGAGGCTTGCAAAACTGGTGGAGAGAAGGTTAGCCGAGCTGACGGAGCTCAACAGACTCTTAATGGACTCGGAACTAACCGACGAGGACATCGAGGCAATAAGTGGAGAAATAGGAAAAAGGAGGAGGGCCTTCTTTGAAAAAGCCCATAGTGATTGACACGAACGTCCTCTTCTCGTTTTTCAAAAAGGAGAGCACAACCAGAAAGCTCATCCTGTGCATCTCGCTCGACACCCCGCTTTATGCCCCCAAATACCTGCCGGGGGAACTTCGGAGTTCTGAACACGAGGGAGATCATAGAACTCTTTCCCGAATGCCTCTGATTCTCCCCAAATCCTCCCGCGTGTTCACGTTGAAGAAGCTCCCCCGCCACTCCTCCGGAAGGCTTTCGATTTCGATGTAGCAGGCATCGCTCTCCCTTATCGCGCGGTTTATAGCGTACTGGCCGGCCTCAATTTTATTCTCCAGGAAATCCTTGAAATCAGACGAATAGGCTGCGTGGAGCGGCTCAAGGTAGCCGTTGCTCCACTTAGGAACGCAGGCTGGCTTTTTAGCCAGCTTAAAGCGCTCGACTATGAAGTCAACGAACTCTGGAACGAGGAGCGGCATATCCCCCGCCACTACGAAGGCATCGCCGAGGGAAAGAGCTTTGTAGATTCCCCCAATCGGCCCGACGAGTAGCTCGTCAACGACCACGCGGTAGCCGAGGCCCCTGAGCTTTTCAGCGTTCTCAGGAGAGGCCACTACGACGACCTCGTCTATTGAATCCGCTGATTCGAGCCTCTCTATTGTGTGGCTTATCAGAGGCTTCCCGGAAATTTTAAAGAGTAACTTATCGCCTCCGAAGCGCTTTCCCCTTCCGCCGGCTAAGACGGCACCTATCATCACTTCTCCTCCCTGTCAACGGGAATGTACTCGATGGTGCTCAGGTACTTGACGTAGTCCATCGCCTTATCGGGGTTCAGCATATCCCTGAGGAGGTTCTGGAAGTAGTCCCCTTTATCGTAGGCCACCTCGTAGTTGACGACGACATCTAAGTAGCCGGAGTGGAAGTTCTCGGCCTCTTCGCGCGTGTAGAGCTCAAAGGAGACGTGGTAGCCGTACTTCTCCTCTATCGGGTCGCGAACCTTCTCGACGAAGTCGGCAACGCGGTTGAGCTTGACGGGGTCGTAGGGTTTGCCTATCACAACGACGACGTCTATCTCGGGAAAGCTCGGGTCCTTGAGGTGCCTGCCGTAAAAGATTATGGAGAGCAGGTTATCACCGTAAAACTCCCTTATTCTTCTCACGAGCTCTTCCTTCGCCTTTGCTAAGGTCTCGGCGTCCATCGTTTCACCCCCAGAAAAGGTTGTGGAGAAAGAATAAAAATCAATCGAAGCTCGGCTGGTAGCGGTACTCAACGTGGAGCTTGCTCTCGGCATCGAGCTTCTCCGCTGCGGAGAGCAGGGTCTTCCTGTCGTTCTCGGGCAGTTTCTCTATCGGTACCTTGAGCACCTGGGAGGGGAGTATGTTGAAGTGCCTTGTCTCATCCTCTACCCCGAGGGCCTCCTTTATGAGCTTCACGGCCTCTTCGCTGAGCTCGCCCTCCTCCTCTATGATGAGCATGTCGCCGGCGTAGTGGCCCGTTATCCTCGCGGAGTACTCCGGGTAATCCTCGTATTTGAAAATGTAAAGCTTCCAGGGCACTTCAGACACCCGCGGTAACTGGGTACTTCCTCTTGAGTGCCTCACCCCACTCCCTGTACTCATCCACCAAGCGCCAGAACTCGTTCTCAAGGAAGCGCATGGCCACCTTTACCCTGGAGTCCTTCTCCTTGAGGAAATAGCCAGTTACTAAGTCGTGGAGCCTCTCCCTCGGGTCGTCGCTCTCGAAGGCCTTTCCTACGAGCTCTATGAAGTCGTTGAGGACAGCGTCGCGGTCGTAGTAGCCGACCACCCTTCTGAGTTCCTCCCTCAGCGTGAGCCAGTAGCGGACCGGTATCGGCCTGTCGGGTATTGTGAACTCTATCTCGTTCTCCTTACCTGACTTCTCCCCCGGTGGAAGGGCTATCCAGTATTCGCCCTTCATCTTCTTCTCTTTAATGCCGAGGAGCTGGGCAACTCCGTAGAGTATCTCCTCCGGGCTGGGCGGACAGCCGGGGATGTACATGTCTATGGGCACTATCATCTCGGGTCCGCCGCTTCTCAGTCTGTCCCTTCCGCGCTGAGGTGAGGTGTTGTAGAGGGCGTAGCTGTTGTAGAAGATTCCACCGCTTGATGCGCAGGTTCCTATGGCGACGACTATCCTCGGCTTGGGTGGCATGGCCTCGTAGGCCTTCTTGAGGGCTATCCTCGTCTGTCTCGTGAGCGGCCCCGTTATGAAGAGAACATCGGCGTGCCTCGGCGTCGGGACGACCTTGACACCGAGCCTCTCGATGTCGTAGTAGGGACTGAGGACGTCGAGGACTTCAATGTCGCAGCCGTTGCACGAGCCCGCGTCAACGTGATAGACCCAGACGGACTTTAAGCGCCCCATCACTCCTCACCCCCCTTCTTCTCCTTTCCCTTCTCAACGAGCATGAAGGCCGGGTAGACGTTGCTCTCAAGTTCCCTGAGCTTGACGACGGTTCTGCGCATCTTCTCCTCCTGGGTCAGCTTTATCCTGTCCTCAAGGGCGTAGGCATCGAAGATTTCCTTCGGGAGGATGTTCCTGACGTACTCTATCTGCCTCTCGGTGAAGTCGAGGTATTCGCCACACTCCTCGCAGTAGGCTAACTTGTGCTCCACAACCTCAACGAGGTCCTCCTTGTTGTCGGTGGCTATCTCAAACCTGGTTGTTGGCTCCATAGCGCCGGTCGGGCAGACCTCTATGCAGCGGGCGCATCTAATACAGCGCGCTGCGTTGTAGGTGAGCCTTTTAACTCCATGCTCCTTGTCCCACTCCATTATCAGGGCATCGGGCGGGCAGGCCTGGACGCAGGCGCCGCAGCCTATGCACTTCTCAGGGTTGATGTGGGGTATTCCCCTGAACTCCGGCGGCTTCTCGATGTCGGTGAAGGGATAGGGGGTGGTGACCGGGGCCTTCTTGCTGAAGCCCTCCACCTTCATCCTGTCCCAGGATTTGAGCTTCTCGCTGTGGGATGGAGCCTCGGCCATCAGAACACCCCCTTGTACTTGATCGAGAGCTCGTTGAACTCGGCCTCGGTCAGAACCTTAACCTTGCCCGTCTCGACGTCCACGAACTGCACCCTCTCGGTACAGGAGTAGCACGGGTCAATGCTCGCTATGATTATCGGCGCATCTGCAACGTGGTAGCCCTTGAGCATCTCCGGCACGGCCGGTAAGTTGTTGTAAGTTGGAGCGCGAACCTTCCAGCGGTAGACCTTGTTCTTCTCGCCGGTCATGACGTAGTGAACTACCTCACCGCGGTGGGCCTCGGTGAAGCCTAAGGCCTCCTGGTACTCGGGCAGGTTGCCTATTGGGGTGAAGATGTCCCCATCGGGCATCTGGTCTATCAGCTGTTCCACTATCCAGAGGCTCTCGAAGAGCTCGTCCATCCTGACGAGAACCCTCGCCAAAACGTCGCCCTCCTTGTAAACGGGAACCTTGAAGTCAACCTCGTGGTAGGCCATGGCAGTCTTCGTCGCCTGGTCGAGCCTTGCGTCAATCTTCCTTCCGCTCGCCCTTGCAGTTGGCCCGAGGACGGAGTAGGCCTTCGCCACCTTGTATGGCAGTATTCCGACACCCTCGGCGCGCTTGATGAAGGTGTTTGTGTTCAGAGCTATATCGAGGAACTTCTTAGTGCCCTCACGTATCTCCTTGACGACCTTCAGGACTTCCTCCTTCCTGTAATCGAGGAGGTCTCTCCTGACACCGCCAACGATGTTCATACCGTACTGCTTTCTGTTGCCGGTTAAGCGCTCGACGAGCCACATCACCGGCTCGCGGATGCGCCAGGCGTGCATGAAGCCAGTGTCGTAGCCGACGAGGTGGGCAGCTATACCCACCCAGAGGAGGTGGTTGTGGATCCTCTCAAGCTCAAGGAGCAGGGTTCTGATATAGCGAGCTCTATCGGGTATCTCGACATCAGCTAATCTCTCAACGGCCATGGCATAGCTTACCGAGTGCTGGTAGCCGCAGATTCCACATATCCTCTCGGCAAGGAAGAGAACCTGGTTGTAGGTTAGCCTGCCCTCTCCGGTCTTTTCAATGCCGCGGTGGGAGTAGAAGCCGCGGTAGTCAACGTCTACTATCTTCTCGCCCTTGACGAAGAGCCTGAAGTGGGCCGGCTCCTCAACTCCAGCATGGACAGGACCCATGGGGACGAGCGTTGTCCCCTCGGGCGTTTCCCTGTACTCAGTTCTCGGCTCGGTTATCGGGGAGTGTCTGTAGTCCATGTCCTTCCTGAGGGGGTAAACCCCATCAGGGAAGTCCTCCGGCAGAATTAACCTCCTCGGGTCAGGATGGCCAACTGGCTTGAAGCCGAGTAAGTCCTTAACTTCCCTCTCTATCCAGAGTGCAGCGGGAAGCTTTGCCGCGACACTCGGGAAGCTCGGATCGTCGGCTGGAGTGTAGACCTTGAGGAAGACCCAGTAGTTCTCGTCCATTTTGAAGGGCTCAACCTGGACGTTCAGGAAGGGCATGTAGGCGAAGTGGCCGTTGAGGGGCCTCTCGTCGGTTCCGACGGCAGTTGACATGTGGGTCTCCTTGAACTTCGGATGGTTGTGCCACCAGAGTACCGCCTCCGGAAGAACTTCACGGTCGATCACGAACATGTACTGCCCGTATGTCATCCTCTTGCATTCCCTTATGTGCTCCTTGAAAGCCTCGTAAAAGTCCTTGAGGCCCTTTCTTTCGGCCAGTATGCTTTCAACGTCGGCCTTTGAACAGCGGCCGTCCTCACAGGCCTTGCACTCAAACTCAAAGTGAGCCTCCAAATCCTTAGTTCCCACCATCTTTCACCACCCCATGAACGCCATCGCGAGTATTATAATCCCGGCAAAGAACGCCCTCGTGTTCATCTTAACGACCTGGTCTATCCTGAGCCTTGCGTTCGTCGCTTCGAGCGCCGCTATGACCGGGTAGAACGACACCGTTAGGATGAACTGTAAAGCCAAGGCAAGCGCTGCCCTCCCCGGCGTGCCTATCGGGCCGAGCCACGGGAGCGTCAGCAGGCTGACGAAGAACCACAGCAGGGTGAAGCGCTTGATGTGTATGGCGTAGTAGAAGACACCGAGGAGCCTTCCGCTGTACTCTGTGAGCGGGCCGCCGATTACCTCCTGCTCGGCCTCGGCTATGTCGAAGGGCACGAAGCCGCTCTCGACGTAGAGGGCATAGGCAAGGAGGATGTAGGTCAGTATAACTGAGGGCGTCGCGTGGAGGTTCGCTATTATGTCGGCTATGTTGAGTGAGCCCGCGTTGTAGGCGAGGACGCCATAGAGCACAGCTATCAGCGGCTCGACGGTGAGGACTATCTGCATCTCTCTCGCCGAGCCCAGGTGGCTGAAGGCGTTCTGGACGCTCAAGCCCGCGAACATCAGGGCGACGCTGACCATCAGGATGACGTAGAAGAACACGACTAAGTTGAAGCCGAAGTCCACTGGAACAACGTTGCCGTAGGGAAGCAGGAGTGCAGCTGATATCGCCGAGGCGAGGGCTATGTAGGGTGCCCATGTGAAGAGGGCACTTTTAGTTGGCCTGACGGACGGGAGCGCGAAGAGCTTCTGTAGGTCGTACCAGGTCTGCATGAGCGGTGGTCCGCGCCTGTACTGGAGGCGGGCCTTCACACGTCTCGCTATACCGTCCAGGTAAGGGGGCAGGAGCAGCATTATCAAGATGCCGGCGAGGCTGAAGCCGAGCTTAACGATGTCGAGCGCCATTTTCATCACCTCACAGCGCCATGAGTATTCCTATGACCGCCCCAACGACGATCAGGGCTATCACCACGAAGGTTCCGAGCCTTATCCCTGGGAGCACGTCGCAGGCTATCCTGAGGAACCTGATGAGCGGTTTAAGTGCTTCTTCGTCGGCGTTGAGAACCCGGCCCCTCCTGAGGTCGTCGAGGGTCTCAATCCTGGTGTATGGCGTGTCCACTATCTTGACGAAGTAGCTGGCGATCCACATGTATCCCCTGACTATGTAGCGGATTATTCCCTCGCCGATCATGTAGAACCAGTCGCTGAAGCGGTAGAAGGAGCCGATCTTCTCCTCGTACTTGATGTAGTAACCCTCCGAGCTCACCCTGTACTCGTCCTCGTTCAAAGCTGTTGTTCCGCAGTCCCAGGGCGTTGCCTCCTTGCCGTACTCGGGCCTAAAGCTCAGGTAGAAGCCAACCGCTATGACTGCCACGAGAACTATGAAGAGCACCGGGCTGAAGAGCACCGAGCCAAAGCCTATCCTGTAAACGCCGTCCTTTATTGGAGCGTTGAAGACGTTGAGGATTCCGGTTACCGTTCCCGGGAAGACGCCTATCAAGAGCGTTAGACCTGCTAAAATCCACTGGCCCAGGAGCATCGTTCCGGGCACTTCCCTGACTTCTTTGTATCTCTTCATCTCGCCGCCGAACTGGGTTCCGTAGAACTTGACGAACGAAGCGAGCGTTGCCGCGCTGATGAAGACCGCCAACAGGGCCCCAAAGGCCAGCAGAAAGTCCTTGGACTGGTAGCCGGCAACGTAGATTAACCACTTGCTTATGAAGCCGTTGAAGGGCGGGACTCCCGCTATTGCCAGCGAGGCAAAGAGGGCCGCCAGGGCAGTCCACTTCATCTGCCTTCCGAGACCGCCGAGCTCCTCAAGCTCAACTGTTCCGGTCCTGTACTCAACCGCTCCAGCCGAGAGGAAGAGGGAGCCCTTGAATATCGCGTGGTTGAGTGCGTGGAAGAGCCCAGCGAAGGCTCCGAGTGCGCCTATAGCAGCGAGGGCACCTCCCTTCGGTATGAGGGCCATTCCTATGCCTATGCCGAGCCAGATGTAGCCCATCTGACCGATGCTGTGGTAAGCCAAAAGCCTCTTCGCGTTGGTCTCCCTGAGGGCGTAGAGCGTTCCAACGGTCAGCGTTGTCGCACCGAGGAGGGCTATGGCTATTCCTAGGAGGTAGGTGGTTCCAACGAGCTTCCAGACGAGGGCTATGAGGCCGTAGAGGGTCACTTTTTCCATTGCACCGGCCATAACAGCCGAGACGCTGGTCGGTGCAGCGCGGTAGGTTTCGGCAACCCAGAACTGGAAGGGCACTATTCCCGCTTTCGCCATGAACGCTATCAGGAGAAGTCCGCCGAAGACAATCTTGGTGTGGGCCGGAGCGCTCGCGAGGGCGGTGGCGATGTTGTCGAAGCTGAGTTTTTCAAAGCTCCCGACGAGTGAGTAGGCCGTACCGAGTGCTAAGAAGAGAGGTATCGTGTCGAGGAAGTGCATCGTGATGTAGTACTTGACGCTTGCACCGACGTCCCTGGCTTTCTCGCTGAAGAACACCAGTATGAACGAGCTGAGCGTCATAAGCTCCCAGCTCATCACAAAGTACTCCATGCTGTTTACCGTAACTACGAGCGCCATGCTCGCGAGGAACGTGTTGTAGGCTATTGCGTACACCCAGCCCTTGCCGGTTCTCTCGAAGATGTCCATGTAGCTTATCGCGTAGAGCGAGGCTGCCGTTCCGACGATGCCGAGTATCAGGAGGAAGACGTTGGATGTAGCGGTGATGTGGAGGGGTATCCTGTAGAGGTTCAGTCTCTCAGGGCCGTTCGTGTAGACGTTGTAGACCTCCCCGAGGAGCGCGAGGGAACCTATGAGTGCCATGAAGCTCGAAGCCTTCACAGATGCCTTGTAGTCCTTAATGAAGCCGAGCAGACCACCAATGATGAACGCTCCGAGGGCGTATTCCATGAACATCTCGCATCACCCCATAAACCCGATCTTCATGACAACGTTCAGGGTGACCCAGGGCGCTACTATGCCGATGAGGATCAGAGTTATCATCACCGCGCACATCAGCTTGGTCGAGTGGCCTTCCGCTTCTGGCTCTGGCTCGCCGAAGAACATCCCCTTGAACCACAGGAGTACCACCACGAGGAATATCGCCGCGTCGAAGAGAACCGTTCCCGGGAAGAGCCAAGAGGCTACGCCCTGGGCGTGTCTGGTGCTCATTATTGTGAAGGCCTTGCTGAAGAACAGTCCAAGCGGCAGAACCCCAGCGAGGCCGAGGAAGCTCAGGAACCAGCCGACGCTTGCCCACGGGAGGCTCTTCCTTATGCCCCTTATCCTGCTGAAGTCCGTTATTCCGAGGGAATAAGCGAAGGCACCAACGCTCAGATACGCCAGCGCCTTGACGAAGGCGTGGTTGACCACCTGGTAAACTGCAATCTGAAGTCCCTCGACGTGGCCGAGGAGTGCGTAAGCTAAGATTATGTACGCAACGCCCGCCTGGGCTATGGTGGAGTAGGCAACGAGCTTCTTGCCGTCGGTCTGGAGCGGGTAGTAGATCATCATCAGGAATATCAGCGCCACCGTGAGGAGGCCGAGCAGCCAGAAGTCGTCCTTGCCCGGGTTCATGTACTGTATGACCCTGAAGAGCATGAAGCTCCCGAGCGGGACTATTGAGGCAGAGTGTATATACGCTGAAGCCGGAACCGGGCCCGCTGTGGCATCGGGAAGCCACGAGTAGAAGAACAGCTGGGAGCTCATCGCCAGCGCCGCGAAGATCAGCAGGGCAAATGCTGTATCCTTGGTTGACTGGGCTACTGAGCCCATCTTTGTCAGCTCCTGAGAGCCGCCGAGAATCGCAGCCGCTCCGAGGAGCAGGAATACTGCCAAGTTCAGCACGAGGAAGCCCTTGATGGCCGGTCCCTTGGCGTTTCCGTAGAAGTCGACGAGGAAGAGCAGAGCTATGGCCATCAGTTCGAGGGCAACCAGAAACTGAACGAGGTTCGTGCCGTAGATGAATACCATAGAAGAGCCCGTTAGAAGGCCGAAGAGGGCGTAGAACTTGCCCTTGCCTCTCCCGATCGGGAACGCTCTGTTGGCCGGCCCCAAGTAGTCGGCTGTGTAGAGGACTATCAGGAAGCTGAGCAGTATTGATGTGAAGCCCACGAGAACAGAGGCGACGTCAACGTTCAGGCCGAAGAACTCCCCGAGGTTGCCCCCGCTGGCGTAGGCGTAGTGGTAGACCTTCCCTGCCCCTCCCTGGAAGAAGTCGTAGGTTCCGTAGGCGTTTATGAGGAGGGCAATGCCCATTATCGTCGTGGCAATGCCGTCGGCGGCTCTACCCTCAAGTTTGTAGATGAGAAGGAGCAGGAACGGCAGCAGGGCCGATGCGAGGAACACTTCTCCGCTCACCTTTCATCACCCGTTGGTTTTTAACCCTTGGTTTCCTTCGTAAAAAAATAAATCAAAGGACGATGAGGGCCTTCTCGCCCTCGCCCTTCTCTGCCGAGCTCTTGAGGTTCGCTACTACCTTGCCCTCCTTGTCCCAGAGCACCTCGTTTATCTCTCCGAACTTAAGGGCCTCAGTTGGGCAGGCTGAGACACATGCAGGAAGAAGGCCCTCCGCCCTCCTGTCGGCGCAGAGGTCGCACTTCTCCATGATCTTGTTCTCCTCGTCCAGCTTGGGAACGCCAAACGGGCAGGCAACGGCACACATCAGGCAGCCGATACAGCTGAGCGGGTTGAATGCCACTGCCCCATCCTCATCCCTGAATAGAGCCCCGGTTGGACAGACGTTCAGGCAGGGTGCCTTTTCACAGTGGCGGCAGTTGAATGGAACCGTGAAGAGATCGGGGAACTCAAATATCTTGATGCGTGCGTTGCCGTGCGTCATTTCACAGGCCACTTCACAGGCCTTGCAGCCAATGCAGCGCTTATAGTCGAGGAAAATCTTCTTGTGGGCCATCTCAACCACCTCACTCCTCCACCCTCTCGACTTTGGCAGCTACAGCCTTCAGCTCGGCCATCTTGGTCTTCTCGTTGATCTCGTCCAGCGTGAGGAAGTTGACCTGCCAGTGGAAGGGCATCGCTATGACGCCCTCCCTGATGTGCTCGGTAACTTCAGCCCTGACGAGAACGCTCCCGCGCCTCGTTGAGACCTTCACGAGATCGCCGGTCTTTATTCCGAGTTTCTTGGCGTCCTTCGGGTTTATCATGACGTACTCATCGGGCCAGCGCTTCTTCAGGCTCGGGCTCTCGAAGGTCATGCTTCCAGTGTGCCACTGGCCAACGAGCCTGAAGTTGGTGAGCCAGAACGGGTACTCCTCGTCCGGGGTCTCGGGCGGCTCGCGCCAAGTAACCGGCTGTAGGTGGGCCTTTCCGTCGGGCGTCTTGAAAGCGGTCTTGAAGAGAACCTTCGTTCCCTCTCCTGGCTCGCTGCACGGGAAGAAGCATCCTTCAAGGTGCTCCGCAAGGTACTCGGGCGTTGCCCCCTTGAAGACGGGTATGACCTTGTTGATCTCCCTCAATATCTCGTCCGGATGGCTGTACTTGAAGTACTCACCGAGGCCGAGCTCTTTAGCGAGCTCCACGATGATGAGCCAGTCAGGCTTCGCCTCCCCAGGCGCTTCGGCGGCCTTGTACGTCCTCTGAACGCGCCTCTCGAAGCTTATCGCCGTCCCTGTCTTTTCGAACCAGGCGGCCGCTGGGAGTATTACGTCTGCGTAGGCGGCCGTTTCAGTTGGGAATATATCCTGCACGACGAGGAAGTCGAGCTTCTCCAGCTGCTCGCGAACCCATCCGCTGTTCGGCATCGACTTGGCGATGTTGCCGCCAACGATGTACATCATGCGAATCTTGTTGCCAATCTCCCTGACCATCGTAGTGAGGTCAAAACCAACCCAGTCCGGAATCGGGAAACCCCAGAGCCTCTCAAGTTCTTCTCTGGCAGCCTCGTCAGTAACTAACTTACCGGTCGGGAGCTTGTTCGGAGCAACACCTGTCATTGCCACGCAGTAACCGCACTGGGCACCCGGAATAACCCCGCTCCAGACACCCTCCTTGCCGATGTTGCCGGTTATCGCTATGAGGTCCGCTATGGCTATGGCAGTGTTGAGGCCGTTTATATGCTGGTTGACGCCCTCGTTCACAAAGAAGGCAGTCCTCTTCGTTGCGATAAGCCTCGCGGCCTTCCTTATGTGCTCGGCAGGAACGCCACTTATCTTCTCCGCCCACTCCGGCGTGTAGTCCTTAACGGACTCCTTGAGCCCCTCAAAGCCTGTAGTCCTCTCCCTGACGAAGTCCTTGTCGTAGAGCCCCTCGCTTATAACCACGTTGAGCATGGCCAGCGCTATCGCTAAGTCGGTTCCGGGGTAGGGCTTGAGGTGGAGCGAGGCGTACTTGTGGCCCCTGGTTGAGCGCGGGTCTATCACGATGAGAGGGGCGTTGTTGTCGAGGATGGCCTTCTCGATGTACTGACCGAAGAGGACGGGAGCAGTCTCGGCCGGGTTGTGGCCCCAGAACACAACGAGCTCGGCCTTTGCTATGTCCTCGAATGGGTTGGTCGCGGCCGATGTTCCAAACAGTGCTATCCTTGCGGGACTGTTCGAGTACTGGCAGTACCTTCCAGGGAAGTCGAGGTGGTTGGTTCCTATGGCCTTGGAGAGCTTGTGGACGAGGTAGTTCTCCTCGAGGGTTATCTTCTCGCTCCCGAGGAACGCTATTGCCTCCGGGCCGTAGGTTTCCTTGATCTCCTTAATCTTGCTGGCGATTATCCTGTAGGCCTCTTCCCAGCTTATCTCCTCGAACTTTCCTTCACCCCTCTCCCCAACGCGCCTGAGGGGCTTCTTAAGCCTCTGGGGACTGTTGATGAACTGGTAGGAGGCAACCCCCTTGGGGCAGAGCTTGCCCCTGTTCGCTATCGTTGGATGGTCGTAGTCGAACTCTATCCTCCTGATGTAGCCGTTGGCGCTGACCGCGTAGAAGCGGCAGCCCACGGAACACCACGGGCATACAACAGGCACCAACTTCTCTGCCATGGGCATCACCCTTGTAGTGACTGACCAGTCATTAAGGGTGGGAATTAATGGTTTATATAGTTTTTTTGAACATGTAAATACATTTAGTTAAACAAACCCAAAAATGTTAAACATTTCATACACTGGCGGAAAGTTTTAGATGGTGTATAACAGCGGCGGTTATCTTCTTTAGGTAGTACTCCTCAGAGAAGCCCAAGCACTCACCGGAATGGAGGTAGTGCATGAGGGAAGCCAAAAACATCTGGAACGCTATGAGCGCGTCCTCAAAACCAACTTTAACGTAGGCCCTCACCCTTCTCGCCCCCTCCCTGAGAAGTTCGGAGCACGCCTGGGCGTAGATCTCGTCTATCCCCTTCATCCTCTCCTTTACAGAGAGCATGTGGAAGAATATCTCGGCCCGGTAGTTGGTGGAGTAGAACTCGAGGAACTCCCTTCCGAGCTGGAGGAGGTAGCCCTCAAGGGTCGGGTAGCTAACGGTAATATAGGGATCGTTTAGGGAGGGCATCGACATGATGGGCATGACGTCGAAGGCGAGCTCCTTGATCAGGTCGTCCTTGCTCTTGAAGTAGAGGTAGAAAGTGCCCTTTGCAATGCCCGCCTTTGCCACGATCTCGTCTACGGTAGTCTTATCGAAGCCCTTCCTCGCGAAAAGCTCCATTGCCGCTAAAACCAGCTTTTCCCTCGTTTTTCCGGCGGACTTTATGGACATTCTGACACACCTGACTGAACGGTCATTGAACTATTGGACAGTTATGACCATAGAGTGATTTAAACTTTTCTGTGCGCGGGAATAGAACTGAAAAACGTGAAAAGAGAGCAAAGTAATAGTTTAATCAAAGAACCGCTGAAATTATTTTCTCGTCTATCTCAGCGACCTCGGAGAGGAGCTCGCCCAGTTCACCGGGAACCATCTTCGCGAAGAGCCCCATGTTCATGCCGAAGACGTAAACCCCGTCGGGCATCTCTATAACCGAGAACTTGCAGGGCATCATCGCCGAGACCCAGCGGTTCTCCGGCTTGCTGACCGCTCTGGTGGCGAAGTCCCTGTTGCAGACCTCGATGATGGCAAACTTAAGCCCGACCTTCTCCCTAAAGTCGTACTCACCTATAACAGTCCAGCCGACTTCCTCGGTCTTCTTCTTCAGCCTCTCAAGGGTTTCCTCAAAGCCGTACCTGCTCTTAACCCCCTTCACCATCTGCTTCATCATGTCCTCCACGGCAACCACCTGACTGACTGGTCAGAGCAAGAAATATAAATCCTTTTCCTTAACCTTTGGTTGATAACCATGGCCCTGATGCTCGCTGGAAAGGTTGTCGAGGTCAGTGGAGATAGAGCGGTAGTGGACGTTGAAGGCCAGCTCAAGGAAGCAAAGCTCGACTTCGTCAGGGACGTCAAGCCCGGCGACTACGTGACGATATACTACGGCATAGTCCTTGAGAAGGTGGGTGAGGAGGAGGCCAGGGAAACGCTGGAGCACTGCTCATACCATCGCGGGGAGAAAGTCGAGATGGCCTTCTCGCTGGTTGAAAACCTGAGGTTTTAGAAAGGCTAAATAAAGGTCGATGTTATTTCTGGACGGTGAGAAAGATGTGTCTCGCGACGATTGCGAAGGTGCTTGAGGTGAACCCCGAGAAGGGGACTGCCTGGGTCGACTTCGGGGGCGTTAGGAGGGAGGCCAGGATAGACCTGATGCCCGATGTCAAGGTTGGTGAGTACGTCCTGATACACACGGGATTCGTAATAGAGCGCGTGGACGAAAAGACCGCCAAGGAAATCCTGAACGCCTGGGACGAGGTCTTTAAAGCCGAGGAGGAGGCCATAGGAGGTTACTACTACCCGGGTGATTGAAATGGGCATCGAAGAGGTAGTCCAGCCCTACAGGGATAGGGGAATAGCTCAAAAGCTCGTGGAGAAGATCAAGGAAGAGGCGAAAACTTTAGACGGCGAAGTAAGGATAATGCACGTCTGCGGAACCCATGAGGACACGATAACACGTTCCGGAATCCGCTCTCTCCTCCCTGAAAACGTCAGGGTCGTGAGCGGGCCGGGCTGTCCAGTCTGCATAACGCCGGTAGAGGACATAGTGGCGATGCAGCTCATAATGAGGAAAGCGAGGGAAGAGGGAGAGGAAATAATCCTGACAACCTTCGGGGACATGTACAAGATACCGACGGCCATGGGGAGCTTTGCAGACTTGAGGAGCGAGGGCTACGACGTGCGCATTGTCTACTCGATCTTCGACACGTACAGGATAGCCAAGGAGAACCCCGACAAGACCGTGGTGCACTTCAGTCCCGGCTTCGAGACCACAACCGCGCCAACAGCGGGAATGATAAACGCCGTCGTAAACGAGGGTCTTGAGAACTTCAAAATCTACTCCGCCCACAGGCTCACTCCGCAAGGGGTTGAGGTTCTCATAAAGCAGAGGAGCAGGATTGATGCGCTCATAGATGCAGGCCACGTCTCGACGATAATCGGCGTGAAGGGCTGGGAGTTCCTGAGCGAGCGCTATGGGATTCCGCAGGTCGTTGCCGGCTTCGAGCCCAACGACGTACTCATGGCGATTCTCCTCCTCGTCAGGATGTACAAGGAAGGCGACGCGCGAGTTATCAACGAGTACAAGAGGGCCGTTAAGTACGAGGGAAACGTTACAGCGCAGAGGCTCATTGACAAGTACTTCAAGATCGTGGATGCGAAGTGGCGCGCCTTGGGAATCTTCCCGGGAACGGGGCTTGAGCTGAGGGACGAGTGGAAGGAACTCGACATAAAGAACCTCTACAAGGTTGAGGTGCCCAAGGGCCTTCCGGATCTTGAGAAGGGCTGTCTCTGCGGGGCGGTGCTTAGGGGATTAGCTCTCCCGACCGACTGCCCGCACTTCGGCAAGACCTGCACGCCGAGGCACCCGATAGGGCCGTGCATGGTGTCCTACGAGGGAACCTGCAACATCTTCTACAAGTACGGCGTTTTGTTTTAGTGAGGCATAAATACGATGAGAGCGCAAGATAGAACGGTGGGAACATGGAGGAGGTAAGGGCAGTTTACCACAAAGGGGTCTTAGTGCCCCTTAAAAGCCTAAATCTCAGGGAAGGTGAGGAGGTAACGGTAGTCATCAAGAAAAGGGCCCCGCGAAGGTATTTTGGCATCTTCAAAAAGGAAGACGTCGAGAAGGTCATAGAGGAGATCGAGAATGAGGGCGTTCTATGATAGCAACCTCTTCCTTAAATTTTTAGGCGGAGAGAGCGAGGCAGGAGCGCTCTTGGATTTAGTCTTTGAAGGAAAAGTTGAGGGAGCCGTCAGCTGGGTGGTTCTCTCCGAGGTCATCTTCGGCTACTTAAGGCTCACGACCAACATGAGGCCCTATGACCTGAAAAGAAAATTGCCCAAGATGAACGTTGATTTAACTCCAATCCGCGAGCTTTTAGAACTCTTCCAGATTTTGGAAGTCGATCCTAATCCAAACGAACTCTTTGACCTCGTAAACAAATCCGGACTCCTTCCCAACGACGCTCTCATAGCGTTAACGCGCCTAAAGGAGAGCATTCCTTTAGTTAGCTTTGATTCGGATTTCGACCGGGTTGCAGGGCTGAGAAGGGTGACGACTCCAGAGGGATTGCCGGTTGGGTAGAACACCAAAGGTTCAAAACTCCCCTATCGTTTTCAACTTTTGGTTTTGGAAACCTATAAAGCCTCCGATTGCAAAGGAGGGACAGGTGAGAGGATGAGGGCTTACCACCTTCACGTCCAGGGAATCGTTCAGGCGGTCGGATTCAGGCCCTTCGTCTACAGGATAGCGCACGAGCACAACCTCAAGGGCTACGTCAAGAACCTCGGAGATGCGGGAGTTGAGATCGTCGTGGAGGGCCGGGAGGAGGACATCGAGGCCTTTCTCAGGGATTTACACCGAAAGAAGCCGCCGCTGGCGAGGATTGACCGCGTTGAGAGGAAGGAAATCCCGCCCCAGGGCTTCCCGGAGTTCTACATCGAGAGAAGCTCGAAGGGCGGTAAGGGCGGCGACTCAATAATCCCGCCTGATATAGCGATATGCGACGACTGCCTGAGGGAGCTCTTCGACCCAACCAACAAGCGCTACATGTACCCCTTTATAGTCTGCACCAACTGCGGCCCGAGGTTCACGATAATCGAGGACCTGCCCTACGACCGCGAGAATACCACGATGCGTGAATTTCCCATGTGCGACTTCTGCCGGAGCGAATACGAGGATCCCCTAAACAGGCGCTATCACGCTGAACCGATAGCCTGTCCCGTCTGCGGGCCGAGCTACCGCTTGTACACGAACGATGGAAGGGAACTAACCGGCGACCCGCTGAGGAAAGCGGCCGAGCTAATAGATAAGGGTTACATAGTGGCGATAAAGGGAATCGGGGGGATACATTTAGCGTGCGACGCGACCAACGAAGAGGTCGTTGCCGAGCTGAGGAAGAGAACCTTCAGACCACAGAAGCCCTTCGCGATAATGGCCGACTCCCTTGAGACCGTTAAAAGCTTCGCCTACGTAAGCAGGGAAGAGGAAGAAGAACTCACCAGCTACAGGAGGCCGATAATAACGCTCCGCAAGAGAGAACCCTTCCCCCTGCCCGAGAACCTCGCGCCGGGCCTGCACACCATCGGGATCATGCTCCCCTACGCGGGAACGCACTACATACTCTTCCACTGGAGCAAGAGTAAGGTCTACGTGATGACGTCAGCGAACTATCCGGGAATGCCGATGGTAAAGGACAACGAGAAAGCGTTTGAGGAGCTCAGGGAAATGGCAGACTACCTCCTCCTGCACAACAGAAAAATAGCCAACAGGGCGGACGACAGTGTAATTCGCTTCGTTGACGGGAGGAGGGCCGTGATAAGGAGAAGCAGAGGTTTCGTGCCGCTGCCGATAGAGATCCCCTTCGACTACCGCGGCTTAGCCGTTGGGGCTGAGCTTATGAACGCCTTTGGGGTTGCAAAGAACGGCAAGGTTTACCCGAGCCAGTACATAGGCAACACTGGAAAGCTCGAGGTTCTTGAGTTCATGCGCGGGGCGATAGCGCACTTCAAGAGAATTCTCCGCGTTAAAGACCTCGACTTAATCGTAGCCGACCTCCATCCAGCTTATAACACGACGAAATTGGCGATGGAACTCGCCAACGAGATGGGTGTTGAGCTTCTCCAGGTTCAGCACCACTACGCGCACATAGCGAGCGTTTTGGCGGAGAAGAACCTCGAATCCGCCGTTGGGATAGCCCTCGACGGAGTCGGCTACGGAACCGACGGGAACGTCTGGGGCGGTGAGGTTCTCTACCTGAGCTACGAGGACGTTGAGAGGTTAGCTCACATAGACTACTACCCGCTTCCCGGCGGTGATTTGGCGAGCTACTATCCACTGAGGGCATTGATGGGAATCCTTAACAAGGTTTACTCCATCGAGGAGCTTGAAGGAGTCATAAGCCACTGCTGCCCCAAAGCGGTTGATAGCCTCAAGTACGGGAAGGTCGAGTTCAGCGTTATCCTCAACCAGCTCGCCAAGGGGGTGAACACTGCCTACGCATCCTCGACGGGAAGGGTTCTCGATTCGCTCGCTGTCTTGCTCAACGTCGCCTACAGGAGGCACTACGAGGGCGAGCCGGCGATGAAATTGGAGAGCTTTGCGATGAAGGGCAAGAACGACCTGAAGTTCGAAATCCCGGTAGAAGGGGAGCTGATAAAGGTTGAGGAGCTCTTCGTCCAGGCGCTTGATGCCGTTGAGAAGGCACCTCCCGCGGATATAGCCTACTCAGCCCACTTAGCACTCGCGAGGGCCTTCGCAGGCCTTGCCGTAGAGAAAGCGAGGGAGTTCGGCGTTAAAGATGTCGCGGTAAGCGGTGGAGTCTCCTACAACGAGCTTATCGTGAAGACGATTAGAAAAGCTGTTGAAGCCTCCGGGCTGAGGTTTCAAGTTACAACGGAAGTTCCGCGCGGGGACAACGGGATAAACGTCGGCCAGGCCTTCCTCGGTGGCCTCTACCTCGAGGGCTACCTGAGCAGGGAGGACCTGATGCTGTAAGGTTTAAGTTAGGAACGCCGAAGTTGTACCGGAGGAAGAACGATGCCCGTCATTCCCATGGAGGAACTCCTCGAAATCCTGAGGGGGGTAAAGGGAAAGCTGAAGGAGATACTCGGTGACGACTTAGTTGAGGTCGTCCTCTTTGGTTCTTACGCGAGGGGCGAGGC
>NZ_JALXBJ010000015.1 GCF_026991495.1 Thermococcus sp.
CCAACCACGAGTTCCTTGATTGATGACTTGTTCAGCTCTTCTCCAAGGAGCTTGGCGCGCTTTAGTATGTCCCCGAACTCCGGTAAAGCCGGCTCCTTTCTGAAGTCCCTCCCGACGGCGTTGCTTATGTGGACGTGCGGAACGAGTGGAGCGAGGTAAGTTCCTCCTCTGACCACGATAACAGGAAAGTTCGCCAGCTCTTTTGCCGCTTTGGTGATTATTGCCGGCGTCGGGTGCCCTTCGGGTGTTACTGGGATGACGTCAATCGTTAGGGGCTTCTCATGGAAGAGGTATTCGGCATCGGCAACAGGAGTTAGCTTCGTGAGTTCAGGCGTTGCCCCGGCGACGCTGATTCCCGGAACGGTGCTTATCTCGGTGTTTCCCAAAACGAGCAGGAAGAGGCTCTCCATTCCAACCACCGCTGGAGGTTTTATCCAAGGGTTTATATGGCCTTCGGCCAACGCTCTCCGGTGAGAAAATGGGAAAGGCCTTGATGGTTCAGGGGACTTCATCCGGTGCTGGCAAATCCCTCCTCGTCACTGCATTATGCAGAATCTTCTCCAACCTCGGCTACGATGTGGTTCCCTTCAAGAGCCAGAACATGAGCCTCAACTCCGCGCCGAGCATTGAGGGAGGCGAGATAAGCCGCGCCCAGTACCTTCAGGCGATAGCCTGCAGAAAAAAGCCGAGCGTGAGGTTCAATCCGATTCTGCTCAAGCCCGAAGGAAACATGAGGAGCCAGGTCGTCTTCATGGGAAAGCCCATAGGTAGCGTCTCAGCCAGGGACTACATGCTCTCTCGAAAGGAGGAGCTCTTTAGAAGGGCGATGAGGGTTCTCGACGAGCTGAAGGAGAAGCACGACCTCGTTCTAATCGAAGGCGCCGGCAGTCCGGTCGAGATAAACCTGAAGGACTACGACATAGCCAACATGAGAGTTGCCAAACACGCCAACGCGAGGGTTATTCTCGTTACCGACATAGACCGCGGTGGAAGCTTCGCCTCGATAGTCGGCACGATGGAGCTTTTGAGCGAGGAGGAGCGGGAACTCGTTACCGGCTTCGTCTTCAACAGGTTCCGCGGTGATGCCTCCCTCCTAAAGCCGGGCTTTGATTATCTCGAAAAGCGCTACGGGAAGCCGACCCTCGGAGTTATCCCCTACGTTGAGCACCGCCTTCCCGAGGAGGACTCCTTAGCCGAGTTCCCCAAGGTTAGGGGCGAGCTATACATACAGATAGTCAAGCTCCCACACATAAGCAACTTTACGGACTTTGAGCCCCTCCACTGGGCGAACGGCGTTGACTACGTTACCAGAGCCGAGGAGATAAAGGGCGACGTTATAATCATTCCGGGGAGCAAGAACACGGTTGAGGATCTGCTCTGGATGAGGGAGAGCGGCATCGAGGAGGCCATAATTCAGGCTCACCGCGAGGGAGCTTTCGTCGTGGGAATCTGCGGCGGCTTCCAGATGCTCGGGAGGGAGATTATAGACGAGGTTGAATCAAGGCGCGGAAGGGTTAAGGGCCTCGGGCTTCTTCCGGCGAAAACCGTCTTCACGAGGGAAAAGCGAACGAACCACCTGAAAGCGAGGGTTCTCTGGGGGCCGGCTGAAGGGATGAGCGTGGAAGGCTACGAGATAAGGATGGGCCGTTCGGTCTCTGGGAGGCCTTTCTCGGTCATAACCTCCATAAACGGTGTGAAAATCCTTGAGCCGGAGGGAGCTATAGGCGAGAGGGCCTTTGGAACTTACTTACACGGCATCTTTCACAACTTTGAATTCACGGGGAGGTTTTTGAACTTCCTTAGGCTGGAGAAGGGGCTCGAACCGGTTTCAGTTGAAGGGTGGAGCGTTGAGGAGGAAATAGAGCGGTTTGCGGAGGTTGTCGAAAAGAACCTCGACGTGGAGAGGATTTTGGAGGAGCTTGGACTCTAAAAATAATCCTCCGGTCTCTCAAGCTCCATCGGCGGATGCCTCCTCCACCAGAGCTTCAGACGGAGGTAGATGTAAAAGCCGAGGAAGACGAGAAGGCCTATCAGGATTAGAACAACCGCTATAATGAGGAAGCGAAGAGAAACAGCAGGCCCAGTATTAGAACACCAGCGAGGGCAAGGGCGCCCCTGATTTCCTCCTTCATCTTTCCACCAGTTTAGCTATCCTGTTGGCGAGCTTTAACTCTTCCGGCGTGTTTACGTTTAAAGCCAAAAGCGGGTTGCTCAGCTCGAAAAAGCGCTCTCCCTCTAGCGCTACCGCGTTCAATCCAACTATCGCGTAGCCCCTATAAATTGCAGGCCTCAAATCTCCCGGAACTTTCTCAAGTGAAAGGACACCCGTTAGGCTCGTCCTTCCGTCGAAGGCTTTTGCGATTGAGCCAATATCCGAGGCCTTAACGAAGGGCAGATCTGCTGAAACGCTCACAAAGGGCCCTAACTCCCGGAGGAGCCACTTTACGTCTTCGACATAGCCCTTTCCCGGCGTTTCAACGAAGGGAATTCCGTCCCTGAGGCACAACTCTTTGGTCTTCGGCGTGTTCTTTGAGAGGGCCACGATGGTTTCTCCTATTGCTGAAGCCTTCTCGTAAACCCTGAGGAGCATCGGCTTTCCTCCGACCCTCAGGACGGGCTTTTCCCTTCCCATCCGGCTCGACTTTCCGCCGGCGAGGATGACTATCATGAAAATCAATAAGCAACTTTGGATTATAAGCGCTTCCAAGTACAAAAAGCCATGCTACAGAAGAGACGTCAAACTCGCCACTCCAGAGCTTTGTGCTGGAGCTCAACGGGTGTAAGCTTAACGTCCCTCAGCTTCCCCTCCCAGGAGAAAGTGAAACCTCTCTTTTCACCTTTTCTACCGTACTTCTGCAGAAGGAACTCGGCGTAGTCCAAGAGCTCCTTTCTCGCCTCGGGGGGTAGCTGGGAAAGAATCCTCTCAACGTCCTGCATGGTTCCACCGCATGAGTTTAGGTGATGCAATATTTAAAGGTAAGCCCACACAAACGCCAGGATCAGGAGCGTTCCCGCCCTCGTTATTTCCGCGATGGCCCCGAGGCAGTCGCCGTTTATCCCGCCGAAGTTGTCGAGGGAGAGCCTTATGGTGTACGCGCCGAAGAGGAGACCCGTTATCCCGGCAAGGGCGAGCGGGTTGTAGAACGCTATTGGAAGATACAGGAGAAGATAGAGGACTGTCCCGGTGGCGAGCTGTTTTTTGTCCATTTCCTCCATGAAGTACGCCCCCAATCCCTGGCCGAGGGGCCTTTTCGTTGCCAGACCGAGGAGCATGGCGGACTTCGAGTTGAGTTCAGCTAAGTAGATGGCGTAGAAAGGAACGAGCTGGAGCGAGTAAACCTGGAGGAAGAGAACCATCACGACGGCAAAAAGGCCGGCTATACCGGTGTTGAGGTCCTTCATGGCCTTGATTTTCCTCTCGCGGTCGCCCTTGACCATAATCCCGTCGGCCCAGTCAGCAAGGCCGTCGAGGTGGAGGAGGCCGATTGTGAAGTAGAGCGCCAGGAGGGCGAGAAGGTTGGCCAGTGGGAGTTTTAGATAGAGCACAAGCACGGGAAGGGCCGAGCTGACCGGGACAACAAGCGGAAAGGCCCAGAGCTCTTTTCGGGCCTTCTCAAAGTCTCCCCTGACGGGAATCCTTGTGAGGAAGGGTAGGATGTTCTTCACAGGCCCACCTCTGTTCTCTTCTCCTCGAACTCCTCCCTTAGAGTTTGGAGCTTATCCTCGTCCGCGAACGCTAAAACAACACCGCAGTCGAGGCAGAGCCATGGGGTGGCCTCAATGAAGGGCCTCAGCACGCCAGTTGTCCTGCTCTTCCACGGCGGCTGCCAGAAGAACCTCGCATAGCCGGCCCTTTCTGACCTGCTCTTCACCATCGTGCCCCCGCAGATGGGGCACTTCCGGGTCTCAATCTTGACCATCTAAATCACCCTCAAAGAGTTTTGTCATACAGCCGGCTATAAACCCTCCTATCGCGTCATCGAGGAAAGGCGGAAGCTCCGCTAAGATTCCGGGCTTTCGCGTGTCGTAGTAGAAGAAGTTGAAGAGCGCCATCTTCCCGCCTATATACTCCGCGATGTCGATTCCAATTAGCTCGTCCGCTACGAGGTTAACCGGATCACCTTCGACCCCAAAGTCCTCCTCAAGCAGGAGCGAGACCATAAGGAGGGCCTGAACGTTGATGTCTCCGAGGTAGCGGAGCATGAGCTCTCCAAGCCTTTCCCTGGCTTTTTCGGGCTCGTCGCCGATGTAAAGCTCCATCGCGGTGTCGAGCATTTTCTCCAGCGTTACGCCGTGCCCTTCGAGCCTTTTGAGGAGTTCTTCAGCTTTCATGCTCTCACCAGCCCAAAGCGAACCCAGTAATACCTCTCGCTTTCCTCGAAGGACTTCACCTCAAGCTTAAAGCGCCCCTCGAAGAGGGGCGAGGCTAAAACAACGGTGTGGAACTCGCCGAACTCTCCGACCGGATCAACGCCCGGGTAAGTTTTCAAAAAGCCCTCAAGGTCTTCTGGAGAGCGGAAGGTATAGGCTAAAGCCTTCCGCGGGAGCTTTTCTTTATCAACCGCTATTATTGCCCATTCGAAGCCTTCCTTGAGCATTTCTCTGGCCAGCTCAAGGGTATCCCTTCCCCAGAGCGGTTCGAGGGCCTTAACACCGGCTTTCTCAGCCAGACCCTCAACCCACTTTTTGTGGTCTCCGAGAAGGATATCGCCTGCTATGAGATAGTCAACGCCGAGGGAGCCGATGAATTCAGCTAAAGCGTCGCTTCCGTGAGACATGTCGAAGGTTAGCAACTCCTTTCCCATCGCTTTTGCGAGCGTTTTGAGGGAGTTTAAATTCTCCCAGTGCGGTGAGAGGCCGATCGTCGTTTTGAGCGCCAGCAGGTACGGAACCTCGATTCCATTCTTTTCAGCGAGGTAAAGAGCGTAGAGCCCGTCCTTGCCGCCCGAAAAGAAGGCAACCCCCTTCAAGCTATCGCCCCCGTCAGGGTTATAAAGAGCTGGAGCTTTTATCCATTATGCTCCTGAGACTTGAGACGCTGGAGAGGGCTGGAAAAGTTTACATCAATCCGAAGAACCTCAGGGTCAGACCCCTGAAGCTTGAAGACTGGCGCGACCTCCTAAGTTTGGACGAAAAGACCTACGGAACCTACGCGAGGACGGTATACAACCCGGAGGAGAGGTTTTTAGTAACGGACGAGAAAAGCGAGGCCAAGGGAATCGAGCTCTCCAACCTTTACCGCGCTCTCTTGGATAATCCAGAGTACTTCTGCGGGCGGGAGAACCTTGAATACCAGCTTAAGGTCGGCGAGTTCAAGGGACTGCCCTTCGCCAACGGTTTTGCAGGCTCGAAGGCCATCCTCGTCGGTGAGGCCCCTGGAAGGCGCGGGTGCGGGAAAACGGGGATATGCTTCTACCGCGATGCCTCCGGAATGCTGCTCCGCAAGGTTCTCTTCTCCCTTGGAATTAACCCGGACTTCCTCTACATAACCAACGTCGTCAAGTGCAACCCACCGGAGAACAGGCTGAAGAAAATTCCCCCGGGAGCTTACGAGCTTTTAGCAAGGGAGCTGGAGATTCTGAAGCCAAAGGCCATTTTTGCGGTTGGTAGAACCGCAGAAAAGACCCTCAAGGAGCTCGGATACGAGGCCGTCTACCTCAAACACCCGGCATGGTATGTGAGGAGGGGCGTTAGGAGGGCAAGCGGTGAAATTCTGAGTGAATACGTTAAAATCCGGGAGGCCCTGGGCGAATGGAGGCTTTAATCGTCTTAGCCTTGGCCCTCCTCTGGGACCTGAGCTTGGGCGAGCCACCGGCAAAGCTCCATCCAGTGGTGTGGTTCGGGAATCTCGCGGGATTAGTAGATTCCCGCTATCGAAGACGCTCTCCAGAGCTTGACTTTCTGAGCGGTACAGTTACGGCTTTGCCGGTTGTGGCTTTAGCATTTTTGCTTTCCATCTCGCCCTTTATCGCGCCGTACCCCCTCAACTATGCCTTAGCGGTCTATTTCCTCAAGAGCTCGTTCGCTGTGAGGAGTTTATACGAGCACGTAGCTAAAACGATGACGGAAGACCTCGAAGAGAAGAGGAAAGCCGTTTCGATGGTCGTCAGCAGGGAAACAGAGAGCCTCGACGAAGCCCACCTCAACTCTGCAGCAATAGAGAGCCTCGCCGAGAACCTCAACGACTCCGTAATAGCCCCGCTGTTCTACTTCCTCCTCTTCGGCCTGCCCGGTGCTTTGGTCTACCGCGCCGTTAACACTCTCGACGCGATGTTCGGCTATAGAAATGAGGCCTACGAGTACTTCGGAAAGTTTTCTGCAAGACTTGACGATGCCCTAAACTTCATCCCAGCCCGCCTGACGGTTCTCCTCTACCTGCCCCTCGGCGCCGGGAAGGTTTTCCACCATTACCGCCTGGCAAGGTTCAAGATAAACTCGGATAAGCCGATAGCTGTGATGAGTGCCGTTTTAGGTGTGTGGCTTGAGAAACCCGGCGTTTACCGCTTTCCCGGGAGAGAACCCAAGGATTCCGACATTAAGCGCGCTCTGAGGGTTTACTGGGTTATAGTTGCCGAATGGATAATAATCGTCTCAATACTGCTCGCAACGGGGGCCTGCCCATGCTTAGGCCGATAGAGTTCTCAACATACCACGGTGGTGCGAGGGAGGGGGGCCTGCTCGATTTCTCGGCCTCGCTCAACCCATACCAGCCGGAATGGGTCAATGAAATGTTCGAGCGTGCCAAAGAGATAAGCAACCGCTACCCCTACTACGAAAAGCTCGAAGAGGGCCTCTCGGAGCTTGTCCGGGAGGAAGTAACCGTAACCGCCGGCATCACCGAGGCGTTATACCTCCTCGGAATCCTCGCGCTCCGTGGGAGGGATGTGATTATCCCGGAGCACACCTACGGCGAGTACGGGAGAGTAGCGAGAATTTTTGGGAGAAAGGTCGTCAAAGGCCCGAACGAGCCTGAGAAGCTGGCTGAGCTCGTGGAGAAGGACTCGGTGGTCTTCTTCTGCAACCCCAACAACCCCGACGGAAGGTTTTACCGCGTTAAGGAAATCAAGCCCCTCATCGATGCTGTCGAGGATAAGAAAGCACTCCTCGTCATCGATGAGGCCTTCATAGACTTCGTTCAAAAGCCCGAAAGCCCGAGCGGGGAGAACGTTGTAAAGCTCAGGACGTTCACCAAGAGCTATGGCCTGCCGGGAATAAGGGTCGGCTACGTGATCGGCTTTCCCGGGGCTTTTAAAAGCGTCAGGATGCCGTGGGGCATAGGTTCGACTGGCCTTGCTTTCCTTGAGTTTCTCCTCAAAGACGGCTTTGAGCATCTGAGAAAGACGATGCCGTTAGTCTGGCGCGAGAAGGGGAGGATTGAGAGGGCTTTGAGTGTTAAAAGCGACGCCAACTTCTTCATCAAGCGCGTTGGAGATGCCAAGGAAGTCGTTGAGGCACTAAAAAGGGAGGGGATCCTTGTGAGGAGTTGCGAGAGCTTCGGCCTTCCAGAGTTCATCCGCTTCTCCGTGAGGAGGCCGGAGGAGAATGAGAAGCTCATTAGGGCGCTTCTCGGGCTTGAATCCCTTTGACAAGGATCTCTTCGAGTTCAACGCCCCCTTTCTCCGATTTTATGGCGGAGAGCTTTATCGGGAGCAGCTTGTATGTTCCGCCGTTTATTACCCTCCTCAGGGACCTCTCAAAGGCTTCGGCCTCGGCCTCGTTTGAGAACTCAACCTTTGCTATGAAGTCGTACTCCCCGTAGAGCCAGCGGCCCTTTACCGGTATCCTCTCCAGCACCTCGTCCCTGACGCCCCAGACCAAGAGTATTGCCTCCACCGTCATCCCTTAGTAGGAGATTTGCAGGGGGAATAAAAGCTTTTCTAACTATTTTCCGGCAGTTCTCCAATAAATCGAAAAATTTCTGGGGCGCATTCGTTTAACTGTCAGAAACGTTAAAACCTGGAAGGCATTACCCCAAGGGGGATGGGAATGATAAGGGCGGTCTTCTTTGACTTCGTCGGGACGCTGATAACGAAGGCTGGTGAAAACGTCACCCACCAGAACATAGCCCGGGAAGTCCTCAGGAGAGCCGGCAGGAATGACCTGGATCCCATCAGAATCTGGGAGGAGTACGAGGAAGAGAGCTCAAAGCTCTTCAAGGGGCTCGCCGGAAAGCCCTACGTTAAGATAAGGGAAGTGGACACCGAGGCTATGCGTAGGGTGGCCGGGAGGTATGGCTTTGAGGTGCCCGAGGACTTCTGGGAGATCAGCATAGAGATGCACGCCAGCTACGGGGAGCTTTTTCCCGACGCCTTTGAGGCAATAAAGGCCCTGAAATCCCTGGGGCTGCACGTTGGGATTATCACGGACTCGGACAACGACTACATAGAGGCCCATTTGAAGGCCCTGGGGATCTATGATGCCTTTGACAGCATAACGACGAGCGAGGACGCGGGCTTCTACAAGCCCCACCCGAGCCCCTTCCGGCTGGCACTCGAAAGGGCTGGAGTTAAGCCATGGGAGGCGATATACGTGGGCGACAACCCGGTCAAGGACTGCGTTGGTGCTAAAAACGTTGGAATGATAAGCGTTCTCCTTGATCCTGACGCGTCAAAGCAGCCCCTCTGGGGCAACTGCGACTTCGTGGTCTCCAGGCTTCTGGATCTTCCGGATATAGTTATGGGGCTTAACAAAGGCCCTTAGGCCCTCCGACACTTTTATAACCTTTTCGACGAATATCTTAACGGTGATACCATGAGACCAAAGGTGGCGGTTCTCTTTAAGATGAAGAGCAAACCTACGGAGGAACTCATGAAGTACGCAGACGTCGAGTTTATCCTGTATCCGAGCGCTGAAGAGCTCAAGGAGCGCATAGGAGAGTTTGACGGCGTAATACTCTCACCCCTCAACCCCTTTCCGCGGGAGGTCATCGAGAGGGCCGAGAGGTTGAAGGTCATAAGCTGTCATTCCGCCGGCTATGACCATGTTGACGTGAAAGCGGCGACTGAGAAGGGGGTATACGTTACCAAGGTTTCCGGATGGCTAAGTGAAGCAGTTGCCGAGTTCGCGGTCGGCCTTACCATCGCGCTCCTCAGGAAGATAGCCTACACGGACAGGTTCGTCCGTTCGGGGAAGTGGGACTCGCACAAGGCCGTGTGGAGCGGTTTCAAGGACATAGAGACGGTTTACGGCAAGAAGGTGGGGATCCTCGGTATGGGGGCGATAGGGAAGGCAATAGCGAGGAGAATGAAGGCGATGGGGACCCAAATCCTCTACTGGTCGCGGTCGAGGAAAGGGGAGGTCGAGAAGGAGGTTGGTGCGGTTTACAGGTCCTTAGAGGACGTTCTCAGGGAGAGCGATATCGTGATCTTGGCCCTTCCGGCGACGCCAGAGACCTACCACGTAATCAACGAGGAGCGGATAAGGCTCCTTGAGGGCAAGTACCTGGTAAACATAGGGCGCGGAACCCTCGTGGACGAGAAAGCTATTGTCAAGGCCATCGGGGAGGGCAAACTCAAGGGCTACGCGAGCGATGTCTTCGAGAAAGAGCCAGTCCAGGAGCACGAACTCTTCAGGTACGAGTGGGAGACGGTGTTAACGCCCCACTACGCTGGCCTCTCAAAGGAGGCGATGGAGGACATGGGCTTTCAGGCCGTGAAGAACCTTCTCGCGGTTCTGCGCGGTGAAATCCCGAAAGACCTCGTGAACCGCGAAGTCCTCAAAATCCGCCCGCCGGAACAGGTTAAGATGCTCTGAGGTGACCCACATGGACTGGAAGATCGATCTGATCGAGGCCCTTAAACCGTACGGAGAGCCGGTTGAAACCCCCGAGGGGGTACTCTTCGAGCTGGTGGACGAGGAAAGCGGGGTTTATGACAGGCTGGCCTTCTACGTGGAGGATCCCCTAAAGGAGGACGCCCTGGAGGAGGTGCTGGTCGAGGCGATTAAGGACCTGACCGACCACGACCTTCCGGGGAGAAACGTCTTCGCCTTCGGCTTTAGGCCCGACTTCAGCGGTGAGGTGATCGGGCTTTCGTTCTTCGAGGCCAGGCCGGGTAAAGGGGCCGTCTTAGGAGAGGTGCCGCCCAAGGTTGTGGAGATAGCCGAGAGGAACGGGCTCTCATTCCAGCGGGGTGAAGGGGGTGGGATCGGCCTCCCGAGGGAGCATACTGGGGAAGATTTTGAGGCGCTCATCAAGCTCGTTGAAGCGTTGGCGTTCGAGTGGTAGCCCGGAGGTCAGGGCGTGATCAGGTACGTTGGCTACTTCGCGGCTGGAATCTTCATAGGAATCCTCGCGGCTATGTTCGGCCTCGGCGGGGGTTTTCTGATAGTGCCCACTCTGAACTTACTCGGGGTCGAGATACACCACGCCGTTGGAACTTCGAGTGCAGCTGTGGTCTTCACTTCACTCAGCTCGGCCACAGCATACCACAGGCAGCGCAGAATCCACTACAAGACGGGCTTGCTACTGGCTTCAACGGCCGTTCCGGGGGCCTACATAGGGGCATGGGCAACGAGCTACATAAGCTCGGCCCAGCTCAAGGTCATCTTCGGTTTCGTCCTCCTCCTTGTATCGATAAGGATTTACAGGAAGAAGAGCGCCGAGCCGGGTGAGGTCAGGCTTGAAGAGGTGGAACTCGACTACAGGATCATCCCAGTTGGGGGCTTCATAGCGGGAATAGCCAGCGGTCTGCTCGGCATAGGCGGCGGCGCGATAAACGTTCCTTTCCTTACTGCCATGGGTCTTCCGATACACTACGCGGTGGCCACTTCCAGCTTTGCCATCGTCTTCACCGCCACGGGCGGGGCTTTAAAGCACTACGCGATGGGCAACGTCGAGGTCGAGTGGTTGCTCCTCCTCGTTCCAGGGTTAATAATCGGCGCCCAGCTCGGTGCTAAGATAGCGAAGAGGACTAAAGCTTCTTCCCTCGGCAAGGCCTTTGCCGTCGTTTTAGCCTTTTTAGCGATCAGGATGGTTCTTAAAGGACTCGGCTACCCTGTTCCTTAGCCCCCTTCTGGTTTTCGCGTAGACCGCTAAGAGAACCGCCGAAACCGCCAGCGAGATAAGCCACGCCGCAAGAAGGGGCCTGTCGTAGGGTTGGTAGAGCTCACCCAATCCGCCCCCAAGGATCAGGTAGGGCAACACCGTCAGGAGGAGGGTCAAGCTCAGAACCAGCCCAAGAAAGCCGCCGATGATGAAAGTCAGGATGTTGGAAGTTCCATAGCCCATCTGTCCTCTGACTTGACCCTCTGCCCAGTAGCCGAGGAGGATTGTGAGTGTTGTTACAATCCCCGCGCCAAGGGGATGGAGGGGGCTCAGCCTTTCCCTTCTCCACTCGATTAGCCCGTAGGCGGTTGCGATGATAAGAAATGCTCCGGCACAGGACATCCAGGTGGAGAGGTCTTTGTAAAAACCGTAGGGAGCGTCCCAGTTGGCGAAGGCTACCGCCCCGGGCTGGGTGAGGTGAAGGCGAGGCTGACGAGGAGCCAGTAGAGGGCCACCCTCGACTTCATGTTTCTCCCTCCCCCTTAATTCACAAAAGGCTTTCGTCAGTTTTTTAAGAGGCCTTCCCAACCTTTTTCCATGCTCTCCTATCTCCTCGACTTCATCATCGGTCTCGGCATTGGCATCGTCGCCGGCCTCTTCGGGGTGGGGGGCGGCTTCCTCATAGTTCCAACCCTCGTGCTGATGGGTCTCCCCGTTCATCAGGCGATAGGGACGAGCTTAGCCTGCATAACGATCAGCGCACTGTCTTCAGCCTACACCCACCTGAGACGCGGCGCCGTTCTCTTCAGGGTCGTCCTCGTGAAAGAGGCTTTTTCAATGCCCTTTGCGGCAGTGGGTGCCTACCTGTCGTACCTCCTGCCAGAGAAGGCTCTTAAACTCATCTTCGCGGCCCTTCTCGTTTACCTCGCCTACAGGATGGTAAGGGAAGGGAGGGGGGCCTGTAAGAGGGAGGTTGGAGAGATAAACTACATAAGGGTGCCTCTCGTTGGAATCCTCGCGGGCCTAACCTCGGGCCTTCTCGGCATAAGCGGTGGCGTTCTCAACGTTCCCCTCTTCCACACCTTCATCGGGCTGCCCATGAGGTACGCCGTGGGAACCTCAAGCCTCTCCCTCTTCTTCACGGCCCTCGCGGGAACCGTTGCCCACTACCGCCTGGGCCAGGTTGACGTATACACCGCCCTCCTCCTTGCACCCGGCCTCATAATAGGCGCCCACCTCGGGGCAAGGGCCGCTCACTCCGTTTCCCCCTTCAAGATAAGGGTGGCCTTCGCGGCGTTGCTGGTCGGGGTCGCGGTCAAGATCCTGCTGTGAGTGGGATTTTTAAGCCCCCTTCTGATTCATGGTTGGTGATGGGAATGGAGGGACTCTTTGAGCGGATCAGGGAGGAGTACGGCGTTGAGATACGGGATGGGGAAGATATGACCGGTGCCTGGAGGCTCGTTGAATCCCTGAAGGAGAGGGGGTGGGTTGTGTACATAATAACCGGAAAGGGCAGGGAGCAGGTGGACGCCTGGCACCCGAACTTCGGCTCACTCTTCGCGCAGTTCGGTGAGACCCCGAACTTCGGGAGTGTTTTGGAGGGCATATGCACCACCGCGCTGCTCGTGAAGGAGCTTGAGAAGAAGGGGGCTGTTTGATCAAACGCCTAACGTACCTTTGTTTTCCACTTTACCCCTCATCTCCCCTGTTTGTTCAATATGGGACGTTCTGGAACGTTATCTTACATGCCTTCCCGGGGAATCCCTCATATATGTGGAGGGCGTAGTTGGAGATGGTGATGGACATGAAGGGGAGAGGAATACCCGCCCTGTTGGCCATCTTTATAATACTCGCATCGGCCATTCCAGTATACGCAGTGGGGTCGGGGAGCGGTAACGGCGGGCAGAACCAGACGGCACCGGCTTCCAGCACTGCCAACGCCACGATGAACGCAACCGGGCTTGAGCGCGCCGCCCAGAACCTCCTGAAGATCGTGGACAGGCTCGCAAACTACACCGCTTCCATGATCTCCAACGCCGCCCCCGACAACGAGACAATGGCCCTGTACACAAAGGCTGAGGAGCTCAGGGAGAAAGCCCACTCCGAGTTCCAGGCCGGCAACTACAGCGCCTCACTTAGGTTCTCGATAATGGCGATGAGGGACTACAGGATGGTGCTCGCATCACTCCTTAGAAACCAGACAAAGGAGATCAACAGAACCATGTTCATGGCCAAGCTTGAGGCCCTCCGGATGAACGGCTACTTCAAGCACGTGGAGATGATAATAAAGGCGGCTGAGATCAAGGGACTCAACATAACCCGGGTGGAGGCCCTCTACAACGAGACCAAGGAGGCTTACAGGAAGGTGCTCCAGGACGTTATGAACAACAACAGCACAGCCCTCGTTGAGGATCTAAGAACCGCCCGCACGCTGAGGCACGAGCTCGACATGGCGCTCGTCACTTTGGGAAGGCAATACGTTCACGTTAACGCCGGGAAGATTGCAATGGCCTTCGACAAGGTGATCACTGTCCAGATAAAGATCCTCCAAAGGATGAAGTACCTGCCGAACGTCAACGCCAGCCTGATTGACAACGTGACCTCCCAGCTGCTCCAGCTTAGGGAAAACGTGACCAAACTCGTCAGGGAGGGCAAGTACTTCGAGGCCCTGCAGCTCATAAAGAGCTCGCTGTTAAAGCTTAGGTCGGTTGCCATGCAGCTCCACTGGATCAGGAAGGGCCACTGGATCAAGTTCCCGGTCAGGGGACCGGGAAGAGCCCACAACTGGGGACACGGGCAAGGACGCGGTCAGGGAGGAAGCAGACACTGAGACCGTAACTTTTAATTTTTCCTCCACTTTTCAATTCAGTGGGTGATAGCATGAGGTTAAAATACCCCCTCTTGATTCTCACGATTCTCACGTTGGCCCTCCTCACATCCCTCCTCCCTTACGCCTCGGCCCAGTCCTTGGAGGCACTCTCCCTGACAGTCTATCCCGACGGCTACGTCCTCGTGAACGAGAGCGTTGTAACCGCCAACTACACGGTGGTGCTGAGCGTACCCCTCCTCGGAAAGGACGTTGAAGGGCTCGTGGTGACTGACGGACGGGGGAACATGCTCCCCTTCGAGGTGAACGGCTCTAACGTGACGGTCTACTTCGGGAACGCCAGTTTAATAGAGCTCTCCTACTTCACCCCGGATCTCACGTCAAAGCGGGGAGCGATCTGGAACCTCACCCTCTACTCCCCCATTCCCGTCAGGATAACCCTGCCTGATAAAGCGGTCATAGTCGACCTGAACACCGTTCCCCTCAGGATATCCGGCAACAGCATAGTGATGCCCAACGGAACGGTTTCGCTGTCGTACGTTATCCCGATCGCGGGCTCAACAACCTCAAGCAGTTCCCAGTCCTCCAGTTCCTCAAGCCAGGGAACCGCCCCCACCTCGAGCAGCTCATCTGTTCAGACCTCATCCAGCTCCCCCGGTCCCGGAACTTCCTCTTCGACGTCGAGCCAGTCCACCTCATCCCCAAAAACTTCTTCCTCCAGTCCATCCCCCTCTGCCCCGCCCAGGGGCTCCTCAGGCCGCGGTCTCTGGGCTGCGGTTGTACTGGGTGTGGTTGTGCTCGTTGCGGGCGGTGCCTACTGGTACCTCAGGAGGCCTCGAGGGGGCGTGGAGCCGTTAGGGAAGGAGAGCCTCGAACGCTTCAGGAAGAAGATAGAGGGCATGGAAGACCTCAACGACGACGAGAGGGGGGCGCTGCTCTACCTGATCGAGAACGGCGGAAAGGCCCCCCAGTCAAAGGTTCGCTCGGCCCTTGGCATACCGAAGACCACAGCCTGGAGGATGTTCAAGAGGCTTGAGGAGAGGGGCCTTGTGAGGGTCTACAAGCTCGGAAGGGAGAACTGGGTTGAGCTCGTAATCGAGTGACCGCAGGGTTTTTAGTTTTCCCTCCCCACTTTCTCTTATGAAGCTTGAGTTCCTCCCAGAGAAGGCCCTCCTCCTTGGGGACTCGCTCGTCGTAGCCGACCTCCACATAGGCTTCGAGGAGGCCATGGTGAGGGAGGGGAACTACGTTCCAAAGCTCCTCGATCGTGTTGTTTCATCAATCTCCAAGGTTTTGAAGAGGGAACGGCCGCGGAGGCTGGTGATTAACGGGGACCTCAAGCACTCCTTCGTCCCCGCTTGGAGGGAGAGGAGGGAGCTGGAGGCGTTTTTTGATGGCCTCTCCTCATACTTAGGTGAGATCGTTCTCGTAAGGGGGAACCACGACGTCGGGGTTGGATGGATCAGGAAGCTCGGGGTGGAAATCGTTGATTCGCTTGAGCTCGGCCGCTGGAAGCTCGTCCACGGACACAGGCTGGAGGAGGGGGAGCGCTTTATAATAGGGCACGAGCACCCCGCTGTGAGGCTGAGGGACGAGGTCGGGGCGAGCGTCAAGGTGCCCGTCTTCCTTAGGGGCGAGAGGCTTATAGTCCTGCCCGCCTTCAGCCCCTGGGCCTACGGGAACGACGTGACGAGGGAGATAGTATCGCCCTTCCTCCGGAAGTTCGATGTCTCAAAGCTCAGGGTTCTCGTACCGATTGAGGGGGAGGTCCTCGACTTCGGCGAGTTGGGCAGGCTCACGCGGGTTATGCGGGGGTTGTAGGGGTTTGAATTCAGAAGCCAAAAAGTTTTTAACCAGGCCTAATAAGTTCCCGCGATGATCCGATGGGCCGAGAGGGAGTACACCGACGACGAGATATTCTCAATACTGAGCGATCCGGTTAGGGAGTGGTTTAAGCGGAAGTTCGGGAGCTTTACGCCTCCCCAGCGCTACGCCGTTTTAGAGATACACAAGGGCGAGAACGTACTGATTTCTTCCCCCACAGGTTCAGGAAAAACTTTGTCCGCTTTTCTCTCGGCCATAAACGAGCTGATTTTGCTCGGAAAGGAGGGAAAACTGGAGGATAGAATCTACGTCCTCTACGTGTCTCCGCTTAGAGCTTTGAACAACGACATAAAGCGCAACCTCGAAGGGCCTTTGGCGGAGATAAAGGAGGTCGCTAAAGAGCTCGGCTACGATTTGCCCGAAATCCGCGTCGGCATAAGGACGAGCGATACGTCGAGCTACGAGAAGAGCAAAATGCTGAAGAGGCCGCCCCACATCCTCATAACAACACCCGAGAGCCTCGCCATCGCTTTAAACGCCCCCAAGTTCCGCGAGAGGCTGAAGACTGTTAAGTACCTCATAATAGACGAGGTTCACGCCTTGGCTGAGAACAAGCGTGGTTCCCACCTCGCGTTGAGCGTTGAAAGGCTCCAGGAGATGGCCGAGAGGGAGTTCGTGAGGATAGGCCTGAGCGCGACGATACACCCCCTTGAGGAGATAGCCAAGTTCATCTTTGGGTTCGACGACGACGGAAAGCCGAGGCCCGGCCTTATAGTTGATGTGAGCTTTGCCAAGCAGACCGAAATAAGGGTCGAGAGCGTCGTCGAAGACCTTATATACACCCCGGCCAGCGTTCTGAGCGACGCCCTCTACTCCCGCTTAGCTGAGCTCGTAAGGGAGCACAGGACGACTCTCATCTTCACAAACACGAGGAGTGGGGCAGAGAGAGTCGCTTTCAACCTGAAGAAGCGCTATCCGGAGTTTGAGGGGTTGATAGAGGCCCACCACTCCAGTCTCTCGCGAGAGGTTCGCCTCGATGTCGAGGAGAAGCTGAAGAGGGGTGAGCTTAAGGCGGTTGTCAGCTCAACAAGCCTTGAGCTCGGGATTGACATCGGTACAATCGATTTAGTTGTTCTCATTGGTTCGCCAAAGAGCGTCAACCGCGCCCTGCAGAGGATTGGGAGGGCCGGGCACAGGCTCCACGAGGTCAGCAAGGGAGTGATAATAGCGCTCGACAGAGACGACCTCGTCGAGGTTACCGTTTTAGCGCACAACGCTCGCAACAGGAGGCTCGACAGGGTTAAGATACCGAAGAACCCGCTCGACGTTCTCGTTCAACACCTCCTTGGCATGGCCCTCAACAAAGTTTGGGAGGTTGAAGAAGCCTATCGCGTCGTCAGGAGGGCCTATCCCTACCGCGAACTTTCCTTCGGGGACTTCATGAGCGTCCTCCGCTATTTAGCTGGAGAATACGCGGGTTTGGAGGACAGGAAGGTCTACGCCAAGATATGGCTTGAGGAGGGTCGCTTCGGAAGGCGCGGCAAGATGACGAGGGTTATCTACTACATGAACACCGGTACGATCCCCGATGAGGCCAAGATAAGGGTCTACACGATGGACAAGCGCATGATTGGCACGGTCGAGGAGGAGTTCGCCGAACGGCTAATGCCCGGCGACGTCTTCGTCTTAGCCGGGAGAACCTACGAGTTCATCAAGAGCAGGGGCAACAAGATATACGTGATTCCAAGGGAGGGCGCCAAGCCGACTATTCCAGCGTGGTTCTCGGAGATGCTCCCGCTCAGCTTCGACTTAGCCCTCGACATACAGAGGTTTAGGGGAGAGGCTAAAGGCCTCATAAACAGAAGGGACGCGGTAAGCAGGCTTATGAGGAAGTACGGCATAGAAGAGAGGGCCGCGAGGGCGATTATAGCTTACTTCCGCGAGCAGGCGAGGTATTCAACGGTTCCCGACGATGGGACGGTTTTAGTTGAGGAAGTTGAGAAGGAGGAAACCTGGGAGTACTTCTTCCACACTCTCATAGGGAGGCGCGCGAACGACGCTTTGAGCAGGGCCTTCGCCTACGCGGTAAGCAAGTGGAAGGGCTGCAACGTCGGGATAGCGATAAACGACAACGGCTTCCTCCTGAGGGTTCCGAAGGAGGCGAGGCTATCTGAGGTTGAGCTGCGGGAGCTGTTCAGGATTGAAGACCTCCGCGAGGTTCTCAAGAGGGCTTTAGACAACACCGAGCTTTTGAAGAGGCGCTTCAGGCACGTTGCCAACCGCGGGTTGCTCATTCTCAGGCGGTACGTCGGGAGAAAGAAGCGCCTTGGAAGACAGCAGGTCATGGCGGTTTCCCTTCTGAGGGTTCTCAAGGAGGATCACCCTGACTTTCCCCTGCTGAGGGAGGTTTACCGCGAGATAATGGAGGACAAGATGGACGTCGAGAACGCGGAGCTCTTCCTGAGCTGGGTCAGAGAGGAGAAGGTTAAGGTTGTTGTTGAGAGGCATAAGATCCCGAGTCCCTTCGCCTTCAACCTTGAAGCTATAGGGGCGAGCGACGTGGTTTTAATGGAGGACAGGAGGGAGATGATAAAGCGCCTACACCGCAGAATAATGGAGATGATAGCGGGGGAAAGCTGAAGGCTCAGAAGACGTTGAGCTTGCCGTCCAGTATCATTTTCTGTACCTTGGTTATGTTGGCGAGCCACTCGTTTGCTATCTCGTAGGCGGGCTTCTGGAGGAGCTCAACACTGTACCCCTTCTTTGGGATTATCTGCACGCTCGCTATTAGGGGCTCGTCTATGGGCCTGCCTATCTGGCTCAGGATCCGGACGTAAACTTCCTCCACTCCCTCAACCTGCTCGGCTATGTCGTTCGCTATGAGCATCGAGAGGAGGTTGTATATCTTTCCGACGTGAGAAACGGGGTTCTTACCCGCAGCTGCCTCCATGCTCATGTGCCTGTTCGGGGTTATAAGGCCGTTCACGCGGTTGCCCCTGCCGACTGAGCCGTCGTCCCCGGATTCCGCACTCGTCCCGGTGACGGTTATGTAGTAGAGGCCGTTCTTCGGGTCGTCTGCGGTGTTGACGTAGACTTTTGTCGGCCTCTCGGTGTGGGCCTCGACGATCTCCCAGGCTGCGTCGTGGATGGCCTCTTTAACCGCCATGTAGTCATCGGGGTTGTCTACCTCGCTGTCAACTATGGCAGCCGCTATCGTAAGGTCTATCTCGTCGCCCTTCCTCAGACCCATGACCTTTATGTCCTCCCCGACAGCGGGCCACTTCTTCTTGAACTTCTCGCTGTTGAGGAGCTTCTCCGTCTCAAGGACTATCCGCTCGGTCTCGCTGAGCGGGGCGTAGCCGACGCCGAAGCTGGTGTCGTTCGCGAGCGGGATAGGGTTCTCTCTGGCCTTGTTGAAAACCCCAACGAGGTCAACGCTTCCCTGGCCGATGCGGGAGTCTATGACGACGTGGTGTTCAAGGTCGAGGTGCCTGACCGCCTTCGTGAGGTACTCCTTAGCCGCTTTTATTGCGACCTGGTGAACAGGGAACTCCTCCCTGTCAACGAGCTCAACGGCCCTCCCTGAGAGGAGGATGTAGATCGGCCGTATAACCTCTCCGCCGCCGAACCTCGGATAGGCCCTTCCGCCAACGACTTCGACCTGGTCGGTGTTGTGGTGGAGGATGATCCCATAGCGCTTTATGTACTCCCTGCTGAGGGCCCTGCTGACGGCCTCGGCTATTCCATCGGCTATGCTGTCCGGGTGGCCGATGCCCTTTCTCTCGACGAGCTCGACCTTCTGCATCTCGACCGGAGTCCTTACCATCTCCTCAACGACTATGTTCCTTACCTTCTCCATGACCGTTACCCCCATCGCTGAGTATGAACCGATATGTTCATCATTTTATATAGCTTTCGGCATGAAGAGCCGCGAGTTATATTCCTGTTAGTTATGACATTCGGAGTTTTGCCATTTTCATTGGAAATATTTTGGAAAATCGAGAAGGGCTCAGTCCCTCTTAACGCCGAGCGCCTGCAGGAACTTCTCGGTTATCGCCTCTTCGGCAAGCCTCAGAAGGGAGTTCTTGTCCCTGGCCAGTTTGAATATCCCGAGGGGTATCCTCGCACCGCCCATGGTCGCATGGCCGCCCCCGGAGCCGATCTCCCCGAAGGCCTCCTTCATGGCGGCCCCTATGTTGATCCTCACGTCCCTCGTCCTCGCAGAGATCTCTATGAAGTCCTCGACTATTCCGAAGACGAGAACCGTGTCTATCCCCTCGAGCCTCAGGAGAAAGTCGGCCGATTCTGCCAGGGCGTCCCTGCTCCTTATGAAGCCTGCGTTTGAGATAACTATGTTCTTGTACTGCTTCCTGTTTAGTATTGCCCTCGCCAGTATCTCCGCCGTCTCCGTGCTTATGTCGGGGTGCTCTATCCTGTCAACGAGCTCCGGGTTCACCTTTCCGGCCAGGAACTCAAGGGCCTTGAGCTCAACGTGGCTCAGTTTTGAAAACCTCCTCGTGTCCGTGTATATGCCGTAGAAGAGTGCCGTGGAGAGGGCCTCGTTGGGGATTATGCTCAGGGAACGCAGGTACTCCGTCAGTATTGCCGCAGATGATTTGACCTCCGGCCGTATGTCGATGAACGCGTCCTCACCCAAGAGCTCGTGTATCTGCTGGAAAACCTGGTGGTGGTCTATCACGATTTTAACCTTTCCCAAGTCCTCCTTCTCAAGCACCGTTATGTTGCCGTTTGGCTGGGAATCAACGAGCGCTATGAAGTCGTTTTTCCTTATCTCATAGGAGCCCCTCGAAACCCTCCGCATGGTTATCCCGAGGAGGTTTATGAAGGCCCTGTTCTCGTGGTGGGTTATCTCCCCACCGTGGGCTATCGTGGGCTTGAGGCCAGCGTTCTGGGCTATTATTGAGAGGGCAACGGCTGAGGATATTGCGTCCGGGTCTGGGTTGTCGTGGGTGAGTATCAGTATGCTGTTCCCCCTCTCCTTGAGCTCCTGGAGCTTTTTGAAGAGCATCACAGCGTTCTTCTTCTCCCCGAGTTCGAGGATGGTTCTGAGGAAGGCCTCCGTTATGGCCCGCTGGGGGTAGATTCCGTAGTCTATCCGGGCCTCCTTCTCGAACTCCTCGAGGATTACGTCTTCGAGTGTCTCCTTTGGCATGTCGTCGGGGAGCAGGGTAACTATGGGGACGGATCTGTTGTTCGTTCTTATTATGTAGACGGTTTTCTTCACTGTGTCGAGGTTCCGGGTTGTTATTATTATCGCGTCCGCCTTCTCTATTCCGGCCTTCAGGAGGGTTGCGGTGTAGGAGAAGTCGCCCTGAACAACGTTGAAGCCCCCTTCCGTGAGAGACTGGGCCCTGAGCTCGTCCTTCTCTACTATGACTATCTCGAACTCCCCCTTGAGGGACTCCGCTATCTGACGCCCTATGCTTCCCCCTCCGAGTATCAGGATCCTCATGATCACCACCTGTGAGCAACAACGTTTAAATAGGTGCTCTAATATATCTCTAAGGGAAGCTTCAGGCTATGTATCCCGTGGGTGTATATATAAGTGTCGCCTTTAATCAGAAAGCAATCAGATGGTGAGAGCATGAAGCTGCCGGATGCTGAACCCGTTAAGGAAAACGCCGTAATTACCAGCCCCGGGGAGTTGCTCAATGAGATCAGGAACGTTCTTTCGGGAGCGAGCGGTCTCTTTATAAAGGTGTTCGGAAAGAAGGGCAGTTCGAGATACTACATAACGATACTCTTCGACAGGAGCAAGGTGCTCGCTGCCGAGGGGCAGGAAGTCAGCAGCGGCAGCGTTGTAACGGGTTCCCAGGCAATAGACCTTTTCAGGGAGCTCCTGAAAGGCCCCCTTGTCGTTGATCTCTATGCTCTTGATGAGATCGGTGTCAAGGTTTCCATCGCCGATAACCTCGATGCCTACGGTCAGACCCCTAAGGTTTCCATAGGGGAGCTGTTATCCGCACCGGTTCAGAAACCTGTTGAGAAACCCGTTCCCAAACCTGCTCCCAAGCCTCAGGAGAAGCCGGCCCCGGTCAGACCCCCCGTGAAGACCGTCGAGAAAAAGACCGAGAAGAAAGCACCTGAAAAGGCCGGCGGAGAGGTTGAGGTGGTCATTGAGATACCCGGGGGTGAGGTTCTCGACGGGGCCCTGAAGGAGTACGCCAAGCATCTCGTCTCCGAGGCGAAGCGCATAAGGACCCTTCAACTCAGCAGGATAGCCTTCTCGGGTGAGCTCACGGAGGGCGTTGTCTACCTCAACGTCCACATCTACGGGCACAGTGAAGGCCAGATGCGCGGGGTGGCGGAGAAGAGGATGCTCCATGCGATAAGCAAGTACGCGCCGATAATCCTCAGGGAAGCGGATATAAAGCCGATCCTCCGCGACGTCAAGGTTATCCTGAACGGCAAGGAGGTCGCCCCGAAGGAGATAGTTGACAGGGAAAAGAAGAAGACCGGGAAGGTTGACAGGGAGGGCAGGATAACCCTCTCAGTCCTCGAAGACGTGTGGCCCTACTTCAGCTCAATGGTCCGCACGGCGGTCGGGGAGATCAACGAGGCAGGGATAAAAGTAACGGGGGCAACCTTCGACATAAGGGGATGGAAGGAGTTTGAAGTCAACGCAAAGATTGCCGTTGAGACTTCGATCCCGAGGGAGAACGTTGAGAAGGTCGTAAGGGACGTGATCACGAGGCACGCGAAGGAGCTCGGGAAGACCATAGACCGCTACATTACTGTTCACAACATCGAAGTCGAGGTTGTTGAGGCAGTTAAGCCCGTGGCGCCCTCCATCGCCACATCAGCCAAGGCACAGCAGGTGCTGGCTAAGAAGAAGGAGCTTGAGAAGGAGGTAGAAAAGCTCCTCCAGCAGGCTGGGATAGAGGAGCTCTCGTTCCTCACGGAGGAGAAGAAGAGGGAGAGCGAGCAGGCCCTTCTCAGGAGCAGGATAGAGCCGGCTATAGAACTGCTAAAGTCCCGCCTCCACACCGAACTCAAGCTCATCCCGAGGGTGGCCTTCAAGTGGCTCAAACTAAACTGGGAAGCCAAGGGGAGCACGGTATACCTTGACCTGGAGGCCTCCTTCATAAAGGAGGAGGTTGGAGGGCTCTTCGGTTCCTTCTCCGGCATCGACGAGGGCAAGCTCAAGCAGGACGCCAGGGACACGATACTCCGGGTTATACGGGATGTCTCCAAGGAATATGGGATATCCATAAAGCTCAAAAAGCTCAACGTAATGGTCAGGTGAGGTTTCTCCTCTTTTCTCCTCCCCCTGCGAAAGCTTTATATCCGCATCGAGCAGGGAGGGGTATAAACGGGGTGGTTGAGATGAGCTGGACAACGCCGAAAAGGGCCTTCATTGGTGCAGCCGCCGCCGAGGGAGGAACAAAGCTAAACGCCTTTGACAACGCCCTCCTCAAGCTTGGCATTGGCAACGTGAACCTCGTCAAGCTCAGCAGCGTCATTCCGTCGCACATAGAGTGGATGGAGCAGGTTCACGATGTTCCCATAGGGATGCTCCTGCCGACGGTTTACGCCCACATAGAGAGCAACGAGCCGGGAATGACGATAAGCGCGGCCCTCGGCGTTGGCATCAGCGAGAACAACGTGGGGGGCCTCATATACGAGTACAGCGGGTACTGCACCAAAGAGGAGGCCGAGGAGATGGTCAGGAGGATGACGGAGGAGGGCTTCAGGGTCAGGGGATGGAAGCTCGGGGAGTTCCGGGTTGCGTCCGCTGAGATAACGGTTAAGGACAGGCCGGCGGCGGTGGTGGCTGCGGTCGTGATGTTTCCCTACTGACTACACGCTCTCCTTCTCAACCAAGAGAAACTCGTTTGGTTTTCTCTCTTCAAAGACGAGCCTGTACCTGCCGCCTCCTTTGCTCGCGAGGACTTCTATAGTTTTCGATGTGCCGCTTTCCCTGACGTTCATCCACACAACGCCGTATCCCCTCCTTTCGAGGGCCTTTCTAAGGACACCCCTGATCGTGGAGCCAACCTCAAGGGGCCCCGCGGTCTTCCCCCGGAGGAACGCCCAGAGCTCAAGGTAGATCCTCCTTGGGTTCGAGGTTCTAACCGGGTACATGAAGAGCACCCTGTTCTCATCGGGGAGCTTGAGGAGGAGACGGTGCTCTTCGCTTTCGAAGGTAACCGCCTCGACATCAACGCTCTCTCCACTTATCTCCCCGACGATATGAACCCTTCCCCTCTTCAACCCCTCTTTTATCTCGTCTTCAAGGTTGCTGATTCTCTGGAAAAGTTCCTTCCCGGGGTTGTTCTTGGCCATGTTTGAACCTAACCCCCTGCCGGCTGAACGACGAGCTCTGCGGGCGCATCACCTACCCCTTCACAGGTTTCGGTTCGGCCCGGGGCACGGTCTCGCGCCGTATTACCCTGCAGGAATTTAAAAGGTTTTCGACCGCTTAAAGTTGGTTACCGATTGCTGCAGCCCTTTCGGGCGCAAAGCTTTCAGAAAGGACGTGAACTCGGTATCCCAGCCCTTTTGGTAGTCCCTGCATTAGGTTTAAAACCACTTCCACCCCCTATCAGTTGGTGGTGCTAATGCCCTTCAACCGCGAGGACAACGCCTTTATCGAGTGGTATCCCCGGGGCTACGGTGTGGGTTTTAAGGTCAAGAGGAGGCTCTTTGAGATCCAAACCGACTACCAGAGGCTTGAAATCTACGAGACAGAGGGGTTCGGCAAGCTTCTCGTACTCGACGGCACGGTTCAGCTCGTTGAGGTTGGGGAGGAGAGCTACCATGAGGTGCTGGTTCACCCCGTTATGCTGGCCCATCCATCTCCCAGAAGGGTTCTCGTCATAGGGGGGGGTGACGGCGGGACGCTGAGGGAGGTTCTGAGGCACGAAACGGTTGAAAAGGCCACCATGGTTGAGATAGACGAGGGGGTCGTTGAGGCATCTTACCTCTACCTCGACGTTGCGAAGGATCTCTTAGAGAGGCTCATAAAGGGGGAGGAGCCGAGGGCCGAGCTCGTAATAGGGGACGGCGTGGGCTACCTCCGTGAAACTGATGGGAGGTTTGACGTAATCATAGTTGACTCAACGGACCCCGTCGGGCCGGCAAAGCTTCTGTTCTCGGAGGACTTCTATCGCGATGCCTACGAGAAGCTCAACGAGAGGGGGCTGTACATTACTCAGGCCGGGAGCGTCTACCTTTTCACCAACGAGCTCGTGGACGCTTACAGGACAATGAAGAGGGTCTTCGATAGGGTCTACTACTTCAGCTTCCCCGTCATCGGCTACGCTTCACCATGGGGCTTCCTCGTTGGGGTTAAGGGGGACGTGGACTTCTGCAAGGTTGACCTAAGCAGGGCTGAGAAGCTTGACCTCTACTACTACGACCCCCGGAACCATGAAACCCTCTTCCAGATGCCCCGCTACGTCAGGAAACTCCTGGAGGAGAGCACGTGAAAAGGGGCATCAGAAAGGCCGTTTCGATAGTTCTCACACTCCTCCTTGGTTCCTTTCTCGTCTACCGCATACACCGCGAGCTCGAATCCGTGAGGGCCCTCTCCATAAGGTACGACTATCTCCTGCTCGTCTTTCTCCTCGGCCTGGCGGCTTACTTTGTCTACACCCTCGTTTGGTACGTCCTGCTCCAGGGCATAAGGAAAACCCCCTACCGTCGGCTTCTTGAGCTTAACCTCATGAACAGCTACCTGGCCATGACCCTGAACTCCGCCCTCGGGAACATCGTCAAGGCCAAGTACGCTCTTGACGACTGGTGGGCCTCCCTCGCCGTAATATCCATGGCCACGACCTTTGAGATACTGCCCGGTATGGTGGTCGGCTTGATCATGGGCGACCTCTCGATGCTGCCCTTCCTCGGCCTGTTCCTCTGGGCTTACGTTCATCCCCAGTCCCTCTACCGAGTTCTCGCCCGAGCATTCAAGTCCGCGAGCAGGCTGCCTTGGATAGAGTCCTACTACAGGGGCTGGATAGGGGCGAGGAAGAAGTTTTTGGCCGGCTTCTCCGTCTCCCTCCTTCAGCCCCTGCTCCTCTCCTTGGCCCTCTACCTGACGGTCAGGGCCTTCGGCTTCAGCGTGGAATACCCAAAGACGCTCTTAGCGGTCACTTATTCCACGGTCATAGGGAGCGCGGTTGGAACTCCTGGAGGTATAGGGGGCAACGAGCTCGGCATAACCCTCGCCATAGGGGACGTTCCGGCAGGGGCTACAATAGCGTTTGTTTTCAAGCTGCTTACACAGTACGTTTACGCGATCTTTGGAGCGGTACCGTTTTACCGGCTTGCCGCTGGCGAAAAGACTATGAGGGGTTGAGATTAATCCAAAGCGGTGAAGCCCATGCGCATCGAGGAGCTGACTTGGCCCGAGTTTGATAGAATCAAGGGCAGTGTGGAGGCAGTCATCCTTCCCGTTGGAAGCGTGGAGGCCCATGGGAGGCATCTCCCACTCGGCACGGACACTTTTGCCCCCGTGGAGATAGCGAGGAGGGTCGAGGAGAAGGCCAAGCTGAAGGGCAGGGAAGTCCTCCTTCTGCCCCCGATATGGTACGGCCACACCTTCACCCTTAACGTCTACCCCGGAACGATAAACGTCCGGCCCGAGTCCCTCAGGATGTACGTCGGTGACGTGCTGGCCGAGGTAGCTGCGGAGGGCTTTGAGAGGATAATACTCCTGAACGGCCACGGCGGGAACGTTTATCCCCTCACCGAGGCCGCCGAGGACGTGGCCGAGCTCTACCCCGACGTTGAAATTGTCATGGTCAGCTGGTGGATCGACTTCCGGGATGAGATACTCTCCGTCTGTTCGAGCCAGGGGCACGCTGGTGAGGACGAGACCTCCGTGATGCTGGCGGTGAGGGGGGAGCTGGTCAGGATGGAGAAAGCGAGGGGCAGGAAAATCAGGAGACGTTTCAGAACGATCAGGAAGGACATAGGGAGTGAACTGTTTCCGGATGGAGTTAACGACGACCCAAGCCGTGCGTCGGCGGAGAAGGGGGAGAGGATCCTTGAGCTCGTTTCGGAGGGCGTCCTGCGCTTGGCCCTCGGTGAGGCAGAATGAGAGAGGAGATTAGAGGGGAAATTGAAAAGCGCATAAAGAGGCTCGAAGCCCTCGCTGAGATAATAGAGCACTCGAACCTGAAGGAGACCCCTGAAAAGCCGGTTCCAAAGCCCGCCCCGGGCTTGCTCTGGCTCTACCTCGCCGGTGGGCTTGCGTGGGTCATTGGGGGCTTAGCGATCCTCTACTTAATGAGGGCCCGTTACCCTTCCGTTTTCTCTCTGTCGAGTTCGGCCATGGCCGTTTACGTTATCCTGGCCGTCGCGATAGCCATCTTCTT